>JARLHW010000192.1 GCA_031292075.1 Desulfosporosinus sp. | reverse complement strand
TTTATTCTGTGTTAATCTGTGTAATCTGTGGTTGATTAACTGAGTACCTGAATAGTCACAAAAATAATGATTCGTAATTCAATTTGTAGGTATAATTTTTATACCTACAAAAACACCAAAATGCCTGTAAAATCAGGGTTTGTTAATGTAGGTATAATTTTTCACGGGAATCAAGGAATTAAGTCAAATCAAAAAGTTCTCTCAATTCTTTTTCGGTCAATTTGGAGAGCATAGTTTCTCCCGGTTGAATGACTGAATCAATCAGCATCTTTTTCTTGGCTTGCAAGATGTTAATCTTTTCTTCGACGGTTCCCTGGGAAATTAGTTTGATTACCTGGACCGCATTTTTTTGGCCTATGCGGTGAGCCCGATCTGTTGCTTGGTCTTCCACGGCGGGGTTCCACCAAGGGTCGTAGTGAATGACCATGTCGGCACCGGTCAAATTTAAGCCAGTGCCGCCGGCTTTTAAAGAAATCAGGAAAACCTGGCCAATTCCTTGATTAAAGGAATTGGCCATCTTTAAACGCTCGGTCGCTTTGGTCGAACCGGAAAGATAGAAATGCTCAATTCCTTCTGAGCCTAGATGACCTTGAATGATATCCAGCATCGTCGTGAACTGGGAGAAAACCAGGATTCGGTGCCCGCTGTCCAGAGCGTCCGTGAGGATTTCCTGTAGAAGCAGCATTTTGCCGCTTTCCCCAGTGTAATTTTCTAAGAACATACTAGGATGACAACAAATTTGCCTGAGTCTGGTTAGGGCCGCGAGAATTTTCATGTGGCTTTTGTTAAAACCAACCGCTGCAATCTCTTGGGCTATCTGACCTTTAGCCTCTTGTAAATAGGCCAAGTATAATTTCTTCTGTTCTTCTGTTAAAGGAGCATTGAGTTGAGTTTCGATCTTATCCGGTAGTTCTTTTAAGACATCTTTTTTTAGCCGCCTCAGAATAAAGGGGTTGGCATGGCGACTTAATTCGGCCAACGAATGGGGGTCCTCGCCTTTGATAATTGGTATTTCGTATTTTTTGCGGAACTCCTGGTGAGAGAGGAGATAGCTTGGCATAATAAAATTAAAGAGGGACCAGAGTTCGGAAAGCGAATTTTCGATCGGCGTTCCCGTTAGGGCAAAATAACCCTTGGCTTTAATCTGCTGGACGGATTTAGCGTTTAGAGTCTGTGGGTTTTTGGTGTGTTGGGCTTCGTCTAAGAAACAATAGGAGAACTCAAACTGGACAAATTTGTCGATGTCCCGCCGCAGTAGGGGGTAGGATGTAACGATTAGGTCCCACTGTTCTTCAATACCTGTCAATTGTCCCTGTCGTTCCTGGGGAGTGCCTTCCACAACCAAAACTCGCAACGTGGGGGTAAATTTCTTCGCCTCCTCTTGCCAGTTATAAATTAATGACGTGGGGGCGATGACCAACGCGGGGCCGGGGGCTGTTGATTTTTCCGATAAAATGAAGGCGAGGACCTGTACCGTCTTGCCCAATCCCATATCATCGGCCAGGATGCCGCCGAGGCCAAATGATGCCAAGGTTTTTAACCATTTAAAGCCGGTTTTCTGGTAATCTCTTAACACGTTCTGCAACTCCGGCGGGATTTCGAATTCCCCGTCTTGGGGCTCCAGGATGCTTTGAACTAATTGCTTAAAGGCTCTATTGCGATGTACTCCGGGCAAATCGGCTTGACGCAAAAAACTGTCAATATACATAGCTCTGTATTTGGGGAGATTAAGAAGTTTCTGGTTGAGATCATCAGCACTAAGGTCCAAGTTATCCAGAAGTTGAGCGACCGAGGTCAACTCAGGCTGGTTCAAATCAAGGAAAGAACCGTCTCTGAGGCGGTGATATTTTTTCTTTAAATGGAGAGAATGAAAAATGTCTGCCAGCTCATCTTGGCCAATGTCAGTATATTGAAACGATATTTCTAAGACATCCAGAGTTTCATCGAGGCGGACCTGGCCGGAGAACGTAGTTGAAGTCCGAATTTTGAGCTTGAATTGATCGGAGTAGTATAGTTCTGCGAGGTCTCGAAGTTGAGGAAGCCAATTCACCGTAAATTCAAAGATTTTATCATCCTCTTCAAGGTGAATCTTACCTTTGGATACAGTAAAGTCAGCTTGCTCGAGAATAGCCAGGATTTTTCGTTCTTGGTCTATCGAGCGAATCAGAATCACATCGCTGACTGCTAAAGCGTTGCTGGATTCTCGGGAAGAGGCAAACGGATTAAGGACGGTATCGCCATAGCAAAATTCCAAGCGGGCAGTGATCCCCGTATCGGAAGCACGATCAAAATAGATTTTGGCTTGCAAGCTTTCTTGGTTGAATTTTTCTTCCAGTGAGGGGTCTATAGAAACCTGACCCAGTTTCCCGATCAAGGGCAAGGCCTCAGAGGCAAAAATCTCCTTCTGCGCCGCAGGAATGACAATATTAGTCAAGGACCCTTTGTGGAGTGCCTTAAGAAGAGGTGGGAGTAAATCCTTCTGGGTGGGGGAAGCCTGATAGATATTCTGTTGGTAGGCGTAGTAGCTGCCATCCAGCGTAAGTTGAATGGGAATTTCCTCGGTTTCTAGAGCAAATGCTAGATCCTGGCCTTGAGCTTGCAGGGAGAACCCCATAGGCAGCTCTTGACGGATAATGGAGGAAGGCTTAAGGGGCGCGGAGCCGATTCCCCAAAAAAATACCTTATCGCCTAAAGCGTCTAAAAACTTCGTCAGATAATAGCCTGTCAAAGGTAAAAACTTTTGACTCAGTAGGGTAGTGCTATAATAGGGACCTTGCATTTCTGTTAAGGCCGAATACTGCTCAAACATTTCCTGCAGCATAGTGATTACAGCGCGATCTTCCTCTTTGAAAGCTTGGCGCGTGGGCTCAAGTGTAAACTGTTTGCCGAACTCTAATGCTTGCCCCGTAATAATAGAGGTGAGAAATTTACCGATGTCCTTAACTACATAGAGGCGTTGCAGACCCAGTTTAAGGTGCAAATGGGCAGAAAGTCTGTGCCCCGACATGATTTGGAGTTCCACGACCAAGTTAAGCTCTTCTTGAGGGATCTCAGGACGGTGGTTTGCGAATACTTCGAGTAGATCTTCAACGATGCGATTTTGAACAACGGGATCTCGCCAGGCGTCGGGTAATTTTTGTTGGGCAGTCTTTAAGACGGCAATGACATGCTGGCAGGCCCCCGGATAGTCTGTAAAGGCCGGGCAAGTGCAGCGATAAGAGCGGATGGAGCTATCTCTTTCGAAGGCTACCTGAACGGCATATCGTAAACCTCCCACTACTGAAGCGTTAACTAAGCCTTTATCAGGAGCAAAGATGAAATTGCTGACTCTGCCAGCCAAGTAATAGGAAACGCCTTTCCTATAGACTCGGTCATTATCGGCAAGGTCTAAAATTTGCTTCTCAGAAATGTTAAAACGAGGCATGAAAATACTCCTTTAGCGGCATTATTCTATAAAGTAGTAGTTTAAGGATAATCTGTATAAGAATATCTATTAAGAATATCATAGATGACAGTCTTTAGTCTATTTTGAATGCCTAAGGACAGCAGGAATTAGAACGTCTTTATTGACTGGTCGGCAGGCGTATGGGAGTAATTTTAAGGGGTGAAATATCATGTTTAAAAGAGGCTCCTTTACAATAGCCGCTAAGAATTATAGCGCAAAAAAATCAGTAGACATAGACTGAAAAGAGTAGTAAAATTCACTATATTCTTATCGGAGGAAGAGGAAACGTGAGTATTAAACATTAATATGGAGAAAGAAGGCATCTATTTCCGATGGCAAACAATAATAGGCTATTATCGCTAAAACTCCGTACTTTAATTTTTGGTCATCCATTGGCGACACAAAATGCCGAGGAGTCAAAAGTAGGCGTTTTGGGAGGGGTTCCGGTTTTTGGCTCGGACATAATCTCTTCTGAAGGATATGCACCGGATGAGATCTTGTATGTTCTTCTTCTGGCTGGATCTTTAGGCTATGCATATGTTTTGAAAGTTTCGATTGCCATCGTATTACTTGTGATTAGTATTTTCCTTGTATACCGTAAAGCAATTCAGAAATACCCTGAAGGTGGCGGCTCATACACCATCGCTAAAGCTTATCTTGGCGAAAACTATGGTCTTATCGCGGGGGCAAGTTTGACACTCGACTATATTTTAACGGTTGCCGTTAGTGTTAGCTCTGCAATAGAGAATTTGACCGGAATTATCCCGTGGTTAGCTCCAACGGAACACAAGGTTTTAGCAGACTGTTTGGTCATTCTTTTTATGGCCTGGGTCAATTTGCGGGGACTGAAAGAGTCCGCTCGATTATTTTCGATTCCCGTCTACCTTTATATTTCCACCCTAGCGCTTTTAATCGGAACTGGTTTGGTGGAGATCTTGTTTCATGGCATAACTCGTGAAGCTGTAGCTACAGGGCAGCACATTGCGGTGTCCTCGAGTGGGATGACCTTTTTCATTTTAGCGCGGGCGTTCGCGGGCGGCACAACGGCCTTAACTGGGTTTGAAGCGGTGAGTAATGGAGTTACGGCTTTCAAAAAACCAGCTCAGAAGGGCGCTATTCACACCTTGTTAATTTTAGGCATTATTGTTTCTCTGGGGTTAATAGGGTTGACGTATTTAGCGGGCTCTTATCACCTTGTTCCCGCTGAAGGGAATACAGTTTTGAATCAGCTAGGCGTAATTATCTTTGGCAGAACGATTCCCTATTTTATCCTGATGGGGACAGCTGCAGCGATTCTAGTCATTGCCTCGAGTACACCTTATGCCGGGTTACCGATATTGTTGAGCTTAATGGCTCGGGATGGTTACGCACCGAGGTATTTTAAAAACCTAGGAGATCGTTTAGTTTACAGTGCCGGGATTTGGACGTTGTTCATTGTTTCGAGCGTACTCATTATTGTGTTCCATGGAGATACCCATACAATGCTTCCTCTTTACGCCATTGGCGTGTTTATTTCATTTTCCTTAACAGGTTTAGGCCTTGCCAAACATACCCTGCAAGAAAAAGGGGAAAAATGGAAATCCGATTTTCTTATATTTTGCTTTGGAGGAATCGTTTCATTCCTAGTTTTACTCATCTTTATTATAACTAAGTTTACCCAAGGGGCTTGGATTATTCTTGTAATCATGCCTATGCTGGTTATTATGTTCCGAGGGATACGAAGTATTTATTCGAGTGAAATTCGGGACTTAGAGGTTACTCCTAAAGCCATAGATGATTTTCACAAGCATGTTACCAAGATAAAACGACGGAGGGCACACGTCGAACTGTCAGATTATAAGAATAAAATAATTGTTCCAGTTTATGATTTAAACTTGATTGTCTTAGAAACCCTTACATACGCCTATGCTTTAACTCCTCAAGTTACTGCAGTTCATGTTGCCTCTGATCCTAATCGAACAGCTAAGTTGCTCAAGCATTGGGCCCTCCATCATATGGAAATTCCTTTGGAGATTGTAGAGTCCCCTTATCGGGCCACAGTTCAAGATTTATTGAAATATATTGATAAAGTCGAGAAGAATGGGAAGTTCGACACAATCACCGTAGCGATTGCCGAATATGTACCAGAAAAAATATGGCAAAACCTCCTTCACAATCAGACAGGGCAATTGATTAAGTTGATGTTACTTTTCCGCAAAAGAATTTTGGTGACGAGTGTTCCTTATCATCCTGTACCGAAAGAAGCCCCTTTGGACACATTGGAACCTCAATCTAGGGTATAATTGTTAAGACAGTAATAAAGCACAAAGACCGGCTGTACCGGTTTTTGTGCTTTATGTTTTATGGATAAGTTATTACAAGAATTGGTTTCTTATTATTTATGGAGAAAGGAAAGTTGTCTAAAACTAAGAATTTATGTCGACAATTCCTTTCCTTGTAGAAACAACAGGACATTGTGATATGATATAACTAAATAATCAATGGACAAGCTAGAATTTGAAGCTTTGGGGAGGGATGTTTCGTGCTTATTACCTGCGACAACAATATGCAAATGGGTTATATTTACTTAATGCCTAATGAGACAACTGCCGATTATACTCTCGAGAAAAGTGATATAGGACTTTATTATGACGTAGGGAGTCTTAGTATACCTAGGATTAAATGGTTAAGCCTAGGTCAAAGCTTGAGTCAAATGCGTTTAGCAACTAAGACGTATAGAGAGGCCGT
Organism: Desulfosporosinus sp.; assembly: GCA_031292075.1. Lineage (GTDB taxonomy): Bacteria > Bacillota > Desulfitobacteriia > Desulfitobacteriales > Desulfitobacteriaceae > Desulfosporosinus. The sequence continues at coordinate 54,418 of JARLHW010000192.1, read as the reverse complement.
TAATCATGCTTTCCATTGTGAATATTGGAATGATCTAGATAACGAAGGATACATGATCGGGATCGAACTGTATATGACAGAAGAGCGATTGTTGCCCTTAGTTGCCCATCAAGCCTTCAAACTTTATGATATACGTTGGCGTAATCAAGACTTCAGAGTGCTTACCTTGGACGCCTATCATGACGTTCTTAATAAGAACAATGTTATTTATCCCTTATCTCCTGAAAAAGATGCGTTTGTAATAGTGGCAATTGATCCCTTATCCAAGGTTGGTAAGATTATGGCCCTAATCTCGGCAAGGGATGACTTGTATCCGATTGATTATTTACAGAAACCACTGTTCATGTTAGCTAATTCAAGTCGCCATTTCAGCTAAAGACGAAGACAGGTACAATCGTAAAGCTACCCCTGTGGTAGTTGTGTGGGCGTTGTACCTTGTTAATTCGGGCAACTAAATTCCCTTGAATTGAAGGAATTTGTGGAATTTTGCCGAATGAAACGTCATGGGAATGAAATGAAGAAGAGGGGTTTGGACTGAATTATGCTTACCGTGGAAAAAATTGGCGGAACGTCAATGTCCCAATTTCAGAATGTACTTAACGATATTATAGGTTTCCCTGGTTCAGAGAGTTTTCGTTATGGAAGGGTATTTGTTGTCTCGGCCTATGCAGGGATGACCAATATGCTTCTTGAGGATAAAAAGACAAAAGCTCCGGGCATCTATCAATGTTTTATTAAGGGTGACGATTACGAATCCCACATGGAGCGCTTACTTAAAAAGGCGCTTCAGATTAACGAGACGTTTACGAACATTGGGTTAGATTCTAAAGTGTGTCGTGAGTTCTTAGAAGAACGAGTTCAGCAAACGAAAGCTTATTTAAATAGTATGGAAGATATCGTAGCTTCTGGGTATATCGAGCGAGCTAGTATTTTCTCCGCTGCAAGGGAGTTACTAGCCTCAATAGGAGAGGCTCATTCCGCCTTCAACACCGTGAATATCCTGCGCAATAACGGCATTCCCACGAATTTGGTTGATCTAACAGGTTTCCGTGATTCTAAGCAACTCTCGATTAGCGATCGTATCGAGAAGTCCTTCAAGAACGTCAAGCTTCATGAAGAGATTATCGTTGCTACCGGCTATACAAAAGGGATAGAGGGAATCATGCGCGAATATGATAGAGGCTACTCCGAAATAACTTTCTCAAAAATAGCGACCCATCTCCAAGCAAACGAAGCAATTATTTACAAAGAATATCATTTATCTTCAGCGGATCCTAAAGTCGTGGGAGTGGATAAAGCCATTGTAGTGGGTAGAACGAATTACGATGTTGCCGACCAACTTGCAGACATTGGCATGGAAGCAATTCACCCTAATGCCTCTAAACCTTTAGAAATTGCGGGGATAAATCTGCGCATTAAGAATACCTTTGAACCTGAGCACCCCGGTACAGTGATATCCAACAACTATATTGGTCCTCAAGCTAAGATCGAAATAATCGCAGGTTCGGATAAAATCGTAGTTTTGGAAATTCATGACTCATCTATGGTTGGAGAAGCAGGATTTGATCTGGAAATCATGAAGAAGTTTAAACAATTTCAGATTAGTTACATCATGAAAACGACTAATGCCAATAGTATATCTCTTGTCATTTGGGAAGCTGATCTTAATGAGCTTTTGGTATCTGAACTTGAAGCTAAATATCGAACGGTTACTGTTCAAGAGGCGGCGATCGTCTGCGTGATTGGATCCAACATCGCCATGCCGAGGATCTTAGTTAGAGCTGCCAATGCCTTGGCTAAAAATGATATCAACGTTAAATGTGTGTCGCAGTCTCTTCGTCAAGTGAACATGCAATTTGTGATTGATCGAGAAATGTATACCAAGGCAATTATATGTTTAAATGAGGATTTATGTTTAGGGGAAAGTCATTAATCAGAGAAAGGTCATTGTCGTTAATTAGGATGGAAGAGAAGATGATCATGCTGCTTGCCGAAATAGGAGGAAATCATGTCAGTTGAGTCTGTAGAAGAATTTTTGAAGCAAAACAAAAAAGAATTTGAGATCTTGACCTTTGAAGATACGAGCACGGTTGCCAAAGCCGCAGAGTCATTGGGCGTAACTCCAGGAGAAATTGCTAAATCGTTGTTGTTTAAAATTCAAGACAGCTTTGTAATGATTCTCATGTCTGGGGATAAGCGACTAGACAACAGGAAGTTTAAAGATAACTTTAATGCTAAGGCTAAAATGCCTGAAGCGGATGAGGTAGCCAGGGTAACCGGGCATCCTGTCGGTGGGGTGTGCCCATTTGGATTAATCCAGCCCATACCCATCTATCTTGATTATTCTTTACAAGCACACGAGCGCGTTTTTCCTGCCGCCGGTGCACCTAACTCAGCAATAAGTTTAAACGTAAATGAATTAAAAGAATTAACAGACGGGCAATGGATTGACGTAGCTCAAGCCTAAAATAGCAGAGAACCTAGGTCAGGTTCTCTTTTTTCTGCGTGTGCGAACACGATAGTCTCCAATGGAGACTATCGCCGAAGGCGCTCACCTACAACGAACACTTAACGCAGTAGGATGTTAAGACACTTCCTCCCGGAATGTAAGCAAGAACCGTCCCTACTTGCGCCCCTATTTGACCAATTCTCCTCTAACCATTAGTATTTAGAACAAAGGAAGAAACACCGTTGAAAGGAAGCTATTTATGAACTCGGTTTCAAGGCCAAAAGACCATGGTTTAGGACACTTTTTAACCAATAAATATTGGGTTGTTGCTATCGCGCTGTTTTGCTCAGTTTTATGGGGAAGCGCCTTCCCTGTCTTAAAAGTAAGCTATGCTGAGCTCGGCATGGCACCGGATGATCGCTCAGCTATTATTGTCTTCGCAGGAATACGGTTCTTCTTGGCTTCATTACTGATTTTTGCCCTAATTATCGTAGGAATTAGGCAGTCGCCCAAGGTTAAGTGGAAAATGCTGCCGCAGCTCTTTCTGCTGGGCCTGCTCCAAATCAGTTTGCAGTACTTCTTTTTCTATAATGGTTTAGCTCATACTTCCGGGATGAAAGGAGCTATTTTATCCTCGTCAAGTATTTTCTTTGTGGTTGTCTTTGCTCATTTTGTTTATGCTAATGACAATCTGGACCGACGCAAGATCATTGGCTTAATAGCAGGCTTTACGGGGATCGTTTTAATCAATTCTGGCCAACATTTTACGTTTGATTTCTCCTGGCAAGGCGAAGGTTATATTATTTTATCCGGTCTGGTTAGTGCGTTAGGGACTATTTTAGCGAAGCGGCTTTCGAAAGAGGTGCATCCCTTTGTGTTGACTGGGTGGCAGATGCTCTTGGGATCCCTGCTGCTGATCGCAGTCGGGCTACCTGGCTTAAAACCTCATGCTCTGGTTTTTACGAACAAAGCCTTTTATCTCCTCTTATATTCCGCTTTTCTCTCAGCAACCGCTTTTTCACTCTGGAATGCAATTTTGAAACACAACAAAGCGGGGAAAATAACTGTCTATCAGTTTATGATCCCTGTCGCTGGAGCTATTTTGTCTGCTTTATTTATTCCTGGTGAACGTTTTTCACTAAATATGTTGATGGCTTTAGTTCTAGTAGCTCTGGGAGTGATCGTCGTGAACTACCAAACCCGAGGTCAAAGGTCAGAGGCCTGAGATCAGAAGTCCTAGGTCCGAATATCGCTCATGACACATGGTATCTGAATACGTTCAAAAAAATCAGCTAGATTAATTCTATTCATTTGAGTGATAGCTTCAGTTCTGCAACATTGTAAATCGAGGGATATAATAAGGTAAGGTTATTAGTTGAAGTTGTCTCTTTAGAAATGAAAATTGAGATGGGAAGTATGATATGGGAAAGACGTTAGTATTGACTGAAAAACCCTCTGTTGGGCGTGAGGTTGCGAAGATCCTGAATTGTCATCAGAAGGGAAATGGATGTTTTGTTGGTTCTAAATACATAGTGGTTTGGGCGTTAGGACACCTGGTTACGCTTGCAGATCCAGAATTGTATGATGAAAAATATAAAACCTGGAAGATGGAAGATCTACCAATGCTCCCGGCTAAGATGGATTTGGTGGTTATGAAAGAAACTTCAAAGCAATTTGGCGTGGTGAAAAATCTCATGAAGATGCCAGAGATTGATGATCTCATTATAGCCACGGATGCCGGGCGAGAAGGTGAACTTGTAGCACGTTGGATTATGAAAAAAGCCGGTTGGCGAAAACCGATTAAACGTTTATGGATCTCCTCCCTCACCGAGCGAGCTATTAAAGAAGGGTTTAACAATTTAAAACCAGGCAAAGATTACGAACCTTTATATGCAGCAGCAGAATGCCGCGCCGAAGCAGATTGGTTAATCGGGTTGAATGTCACCAGAGCTTTGACATGCAAATATAATGCTCAACTTTCGGCGGGCAGAGTTCAAACCCCTACCCTGGCCATGGTTGTGCAACGAGAAAATGAGATCAGACAGTTTGTTCCTCAAGACTTTTGGTCGCTTAATGTTATAGCCAATGGGTTTGTCCTTCGCTGGCAGGATAAAAACGGTCAAAATCGCATCTTTGCTAAAAACAAAGCAGATGAACTGGTCGCTAAAGTGACCGGACAGACCGGAGAAATTTTAGAGGTTAAAAAAGAAGCTAAGAAGGAACTTCCTCCGCTCGCGTATGACCTGACCGAACTGCAACGGGATGCTAATCGCAAATACGGATTTTCAGCTAAAACGACGTCCTCAGTCATGCAACAACTTTATGAAAATCATAAATTAGTGACCTATCCACGCACTGATTCGCGCCATATTAGTGAGGATATCGTGCCAACATTGCCGGAACGGTTAAAAAGTGTTGCCCAAGGGCCTTATGTGGATTTCGCGCGCAGTCTCTTGAGAACTAAACTGATCATCACCAAACGATTTGTGGACGGTTCGAAGGTAACGGATCACCATGCTATTATCCCCACGGAACAACCTGCTACGTTATCTAGGCTGAGCTCGGAAGAACTGAAAATTTATGATTTAATTGTGAGACGGTTTCTGGCCGTACTCTCCCCAGCGTTTGAATACGAACAAACGACGGTTAAGGTTGCCATCAAAGGAGAAATCTTTATGGCTCAAGGAAAAATCGTTAAGCTCAAAGGATGGCGAAATGTCTACGCGGGGCCTAGTAGCTTAGAGGATGAGGGAGAGGATAAGGAAGCAGAACAAACTCTTCCGGAGATTCGCAAGGGGGAGCTTCTGAAAAACTTGTCGGTTAAGCTAACGACCAGCAAAACAAAACCACCAGCCAGACATACCGAGGCCACGTTGCTCTCTGCCATGGAACATCCGGGAAAATTAATTGAAGACCAGAAACTGCGAGAAGCGATGGATCAAAGCCATGGACTGGGAACACCGGCAACACGCGCGGAAATTATTGAAAAACTCTTTAATTCCTTTTATATGAATCGCCAAGGCAAAGAAATTATCCCTACGTCCAAGGGGATTCAACTCATCAGTTTGGTTCCACCCGAACTAAAATCGCCGGAACTAACCGCTAAGTGGGAACAACAATTAACTGAAATTAGCAAAGGTCGGGCCAACAGTCAAACGTTTCTGACCGGAATCAGAGGGTATGCTACTCAACTGGTCTCAACGGTTATTGGCAGTGCCCAAACCTTCAGGCATGATAACTTGACGCGAACAAAGTGCCCAGAGTGTGGAAAGTTCCTTCTCCAAGTTAAGGGTAAAAAGGGCGAAATGTATGTTTGCCAAGACCGGGAGTGTGGGTACCGGAAAGGGATATCTCAGACGTCGAATGCCCGGTGTCCGGAATGTCATAAAAAAATGGAGATAAAGGGGGACGGAGAAACTAAACTATTCACCTGTGCCTGTGGGTATCGCGAAAAACTTGCAGCCTTTACGAAACGTAGAGAAGCTGAAAAGGGGAATATCAATAAAAAAGAAGTTGGTTCGTACTTGCAGAACCAAAATGATCAGGGGCTACTCAATACCGCTCTTGCAGATGCGTTGGCTAAGTTCAAGAAATAGCACAGCTGAACTGTATAAAGTAGGACTAACTTGGATTTGTTGGGTTCTGGCGAAAATACTAGACAGGCGTCAAACAATGTAATAGGATATTACAAATGGAGTCATGGCACGAACAGCATTACGACCCGGAGCAGTTAGCGATGTGAGCAAAGCATCCGCTACCTTGCTCCTATTAATGCTTCCACGCTAGGGTTTCAACTCGAATTACTGTTATACCACAATCGGGTTTCGTTGACACTGTTTTACTGGCCGGATCAAAGTGTTTTTAAAGACCGCTTTGTTTATTTAGTAACCTGTGGGCTGGGTCCGGAAATAGGAGGTGAAGCGCGAAAGATAATTAATCAAGTAAGTACATACCTAAAAAAGAGGAGGATAATTAAATGCCGAAAAAGTTTCTTAGTATAGTCGCAGGGACTTTCCTAACTTTAGCGTTGGTTGTCGCCGGATGTGGTACACAACCTAGCTCACCGTCTACTCCAAACGCAACACCCTCAGCCAGCAGCGGAGCAATCAAAATTGGGTTACCTTTGCCGATGACCGGCTCAGAGGCGACTTACGGTAAAGATATGGAGAATGCTATCAAAATGTCTGTTGATGAGATTAATGCTAAAGGCGGAATCAACGGTAAAAATATCGTTACAGTGACGGGTGATGATGCCTGTGATCCACAACAAGCGACCGCAGCCGCCAATAAACTAGTATCTGAAGGCGTAGTGGCGGTTGTTGGCGGTTATTGTTCAGGCGCTACCATTCCGACACTAACTATTTATAATGAAAAGAACATACCTTTTGTCATTACTGCTGCTAACTCTTCTAAGATAGCGGCTCAAAATCCTGGCAATACTTTCGAAATTAACGGTACGGCTGTGCACCAAACTCAGAAAGCTATTGAACTCTTTAAAAAGTTAGGTGCTAAGAACGTAGCGATTGTGGAACAAGGAGATGCCTATTCCGCCGATTTGGCTAAGCAAACAGAAGATTCTTGGAAGGCTGCCGGGAACACTGTGGTTTCTCACGATGTCACTAACAAGGGGGAGCAAGACTTTTCTTCCCTGGTCACTAGTTTAAAGGCTAAAAATGCTGACTTGGTTTTCTGGACTGCCTATTATGCGGATGGCGCACTTCTGATTAAGCAATTGCGTCAAGGCGGGTATAAAGGAGCTATTGTCGTCGGAGACGGAAGTAGTGACCTGAAGCTTATTGAGATGGCTGGTACGGCCGGGGAAGGTACTTTTGTGCTGTCGCCACCGGTTGCTGAATATTTGCCTACAGCTAAACAGTTTGCTGACGCCTATAAGGCAAAGTATAATCAAAGTCCCGGGGCCTATGCTCCGCTCGCTTATGATGGAATGAAACTAATGGCGGATGCGCTGAAACGGGCTGGAAGCACTGATGGAAAGGCAATTATCAAGTCGCTGAGTGATACTAAAGATTTTGTTGGTTTAGCCGGCAAAGTCAACTTTGCTGCCGACAAGACCTTGAAAGAAAGTAATTTTATTGTCTTGCAAATCAAGGATGGCAAATTCGTATTGCAATAAAAATTTGGTCGCTTCTCGATGGGGGCTGGGGAATTTTCCCCAGTCACCTTTCTGCAGAGGACATGGTAGACTCAGAAAATTACCGAGGTTAGATTGCGGTTAGCTGCAGATAAATGGGTCATGCCAGAGGATTATCATACTTCTTCGGTAGTCATAAAGGGTGAAAGGATGCACAAAATGGCAGTTTTCTCTATTGTAATTCAGCAGATAGTGAACGGATTAATTCTTGGTTCATTCTACAGTCTGATCGCCCTCGGTTATTCCATGGTTTACGGTATTATTAAACTCTTAAACTTTGCCCATGGTGATATTTACATGGTGGGCGCTTTTGTGGGGTATGGGGCGTTAGGTATTTTAGGGAGCAAGTTAGGTGTCGGGTGGTTGGGGATTGCTGTAGCTTTATTGATCAGCATGTTTCTGGTTGGGCTGTTAGGAATGCTAGTACATAGGGTGGCCTATCAGCCGCTCATAAATAAACGGGCCCCACGTATGTCGCTGTTGATCACGGCAGTGGGAGTATCCTTTACTTTATTTAACGGAGTTATGGTCTTGACCAATGGAGAGTATAAGACGTTTAAAACTAGTCTAGGATATGATGGTATCAGTCTGGGACTTGTAAACATCACCTATACGCAGATCATCATGGTGGTAGCTACAGGGACATTAATGCTCATTTTGTATTGGTTTATTAATCGTACTCTGTACGGCAAAGCCATGCGCGCCATTGCCCTTGATCAGGATGCTTGCCGTTTGATGGGGATTAATGTGACTAAGACAATCGGATTAACCTTCTTTGTCGGTTCGGCCTTGGCCGCAGCGGCGGGTGTCATGGCCGGAGTGTATTATGGCAGTATTCAATTTTATATGGGTTTTGTCATTGGCCTGAAGGCCTTTACGGCAGCGGTTATCGGTGGGATTGGCAGCATTCCCGGAGCTATGCTTGGAGGTCTCGTCTTGGGATTGTTGGAAACGGCTGGGACGCAACTTCCCTTCATTGGTTCGGCCTGGAAAGACGTCTTTTCTTTTGGGATCTTGATTCTCTTGCTGGTTTTTAAACCTACCGGGATTCTCGGTAAAAGCGAGATTGAGAGGATGTAGAAGATGGGTAATTCCATAGCTTTGTTGGATCGTTTACGAAAAAGGTTGGGCGACAGAAAAACGCAAAGTGCTGCTTTAGCGTTACTTATTATTGTGATCATCCTTCTCCCCCTGTTTGCCAATAACTATATAGAAGAAGTCGCGACGAATACCTTATTCTATATTGTGTTGGCCTTAGGATTGAATATTGTGGTAGGATACGCCGGGTTGGTGGATCTCGGGTATGCTGCTTTTTTTGCGGTAGGAGCCTATACAACGGGAATCTTTATGAAGTTCGGCTTGAATTTTTGGCTTACTATACCGATTGCTGTGCTTTTTTCCGTCATCGCTGGGATTATTATTGGAGGTCCAACCTTAAGATTGCGCAGCGATTACTTAGCGATTGTTACACTGGGTTTTGGGGAAATCACCCGGATTACCGCCCGTAATCTGAAAATCACCGGCGGAGCGAGCGGCTTAGTAGGGATTCAACGGCCAAGTATTTTTGGGCATCTACTTAATCAGATTACTGATTTCTATTACCTGTTTTTTGTGTTGGTCATCTTGGCCGTCATCGTCGCCATGAGGTTGCATAATTCGCGACTCGGGCGAGCTTGGCAATATATCCGTGAGGACGAAGATGCTGCTGAAGCTATGGGGATTGATCCAGTCCTGACAAAACTCTATGCTTATATGATCGGTGCTGCTTTTGGAGGGATCGCGGGAGCCTTCTTCGCCGTCAAGATGACCGCCATCTCGCCGGAGACTTTTGCCTTTACCCAATCAGCTATGATTTTGTTAGCGGTGATCCTCGGCGGGATGGGTAAGATACCTGGCGCAATCCTCGGAGCAGCTTTCTTAGTCCTATTTCCGGAAGTTTTCCGCGGCATTGGTCAGACGCGGATGCTCTTCTTTGGCATTTTGTTGGTTATTATCATGGTTTTCCGTCCTCAAGGGCTTTGGCCGGAACGAAAAGGGTGAAAAGATTATTAAAAAAAAGGATGAGGTAGAATGTCTATCTTAGAAGTGAATAAGCTAACCCTGCGTTTTGGTGGCTTGACAGCAGTGAGCAATCTTAGCTTCGAAATAGAAGAAAATTCAATTATGAGTCTGATCGGGCCAAATGGCGCAGGCAAGACATCTGCCTTTAATTGCCTGACGGGTTTTTATAAAGGAAGCGAAGGCAAAATTCTTTTTCAGGGGCAAAGTATTTTTCGGCAAAAGCCTCACAAAATCACTAAGCTGGGTATGGCCCGAACGTTTCAAAACTTACGTCTCTTTAAAGATATGACAGTTTTAGAAAATGTCATGTCGGGTATGCATAGCCGTACTTCGGCCGGAGTTTTTGGAGCCATCCTGCGACTGCCCCGTCAGGTTCACGAAGAACAAAGGATAAGACAGGTCAGCAAAGAGTGTCTGGATTTCGTCGGTATTTTAGATAAGGAAGGCCGTTTGGCCCGTAATTTAGCCTATGGTGACCAGCGACGAGTGGAGTGGGCCAGAGCGCTTGCCACCCAACCGAAGCTTCTTTTGCTGGATGAACCGGCAGCAGGGCTTAACCAAGATGAGAAGGAGCAGTTAGTAGGCTTAATCCGCCGAATTAGGAAGGACTTGGGGATTACGGTCTTGTTGATTGAACATGATATGGGTCTCGTGATGAAGGTTTCAGAAAAAATTGTGGTCATTGACTATGGGCAGAAGATAGCCGAAGGGACGGCGGAAGAAGTTAAGAATAATCCGAGGGTCATTGAAGCCTACCTGGGAAAGGAGGATGAGACATGAGTGAGATGGCTCTCGTCCTGCGCAACCTAGAGACCTATTATGGTAAAATTCACGCGCTCAAAGGGGTGAGTTTGGAGGTGCCCCGAGGGAAGATCGTGACTTTGCTTGGTTCGAATGGTGCCGGAAAAACCACGACCTTAAAGACGATTTCTGGTTTAATCCAGGCCTCCTCCGGCAAGATCGAGTTTTACGGTAAGAATATAGTCAAAGAAAAAGCCCACAACATTGTCAGTTTGGGGTTGATCCATGTCCCGGAAGGGCGTCGAATCTTTAAAGATTTAACTGTCAAAGAAAACTTGGAGTTAGGTGGTTTTACTTTAAAAGATGAAGGCTTGCGCCGTAAAGCGATCGAGCACGTCTTTGAAGTCTTCCCGCGACTTAAAGACCGTCAGCGGCAAAGTGGCGGAACTTTGTCTGGTGGAGAGCAGCAAATGCTAGCGATCGGACGCGCCATGATGACTGAACCGAAATTGCTCTTATTGGATGAGCCATCTATGGGTTTGGCACCGCTGGTAGTTCAAGATATTATGAGAATTATTAAGCAGCTGAATGACGAAGGGACAACGATCTTGCTTGTGGAACAAAACGCCAAAATAGCGTTAAAATTAGCCGATTATGGGTATGTTTTAGAGACGGGCGAGTTGGTCATGGAAGGGGATAGTGCCAAGTTGAGGCAGGATGAGAGGATTGTTAAGGCCTATCTTGGCGAGTAAGTCGCTAAAACTCTCAGAACAAGAAAAAGTAGTGCTATTCAGATAGACTACTTTTTCTTGTTTTATTCTCAAAATCTTTTCCATTGCAGTGCGACCATACATTGTTTCTGATGAGGTTACAACGCCAACTGACTGCCAGAAGAGATACTGGATGGCGGCAAATATTTCGGCTATACTTATGGTGTTGCCTACAGATACGTAAAGGGAGGCTTAGAGATGTCTCAATCAGTTCAGAAACAGAAATACATGGAGCGAGTGGCTCGTCTGAAGAAGAGAGTGCTGGGAACTCGCCCTGAGATGGACCTGGAGAACGCCAAGCTTCTCACTGAGGGTTTTAGGGAGTCTGAAGGAGATCCGCTCGTTGTACGAAAAGCCAAGGCGTTTCGCAAACAATGTCAGGAGAAGACGGTTACGATCTGGGACGACGAGCTTATCGTCGGTAGTTCTGGCAGCAAGATGCGAGCAGGCATTCTATGCGCTGATACTTGCTGGTCCGTGCTCAACAATGAATTAGAAACGATCAGCGAACGGCGTTACGACCCGTTTTATTTGAGCTCCGAGGATAAGAGAATTTTCGAAAATGAAATCCGCCCATACTGGAAAGGCCGCTCAACTTATGAGGATTGGCTTGTTCAAATTCCCGACGACACGCGTGAATTACGGGATAATGGTGTGGTATACATAGACCGCAAGGCTGTTCGCGGCTGGGGAGAGACGACCGCTGGTTACGAGTGGCTGATTCGTGAAGGGATTTTTCAAATCGTAAAAGAGGTTGAAAAAAGGAAAGCTAATCTCGATGTCACCGTTCCGGGTGATTACGAAAAGGATTACTATCTGAAATCTCTTTTGATAGTGGCTGAAGGGATGATGACTCTGGCTGAGCGGTATGCCACAGAAGCAGAGCGCTTAGCGGCCCTAGAAAAAGACCCGCAGAGGAAAAAAGAACTTTCTGAGCTAGCTGTAGTTTGTCGTCATGTTCCGGCCAATCCGGCACGAACATTTCGGGAGGCTTTGCAGTCGTTTTATTTCTATCAAATCTGCCTGGTTATGGAGCAGAATGCGGCAAGTTATAACCCGGGGCGTATGGATCAGTATCTGTGGCCATATTATAAAGACGATGTTGAAGCGGGGCGCCTCACCCCTGACGAGGCTCAGGAGCTGCTCGACTGCCTGTGGGTTAAATTCAGCGAGCCGTGTCTCTTTCAAGATGCAGTCACCGCTGAGTTTGCTGCAGGTTATCCAATGTTTCAGAACGTTTGTGTCGGAGGAGTGGATGATACCGGGAGGGACGCAGTCAACGATCTTTCCTACATGATTATCAAGGCAACCATGGAGGTGCAACTTTACCAACCCTCTCTGTCCGTTCGCTACAGTCTGGCTAAGAACCCTAACGCTTTTCTGAGAAAGGTAGTGGAGCTAATCCGTCTGGGCACAGGATTCCCAGCGTTCCACAATGACGATGTCGGAATCAGGATGCTTATGAACAAGGGAATTCCCCTGAAGGAGGCCTTTAATTGGAATCCCTGTGGCTGCGTGGAGACCAATCTAGAAGGGCGGCTGCGTCAGTACACGGCGCTGGCGGACATCAACCTAGGGAGCATGATAGAGTTCGCCCTGTTGGATGGGAAAACTAGAAAAAGCGGTAGATATATATCTAGACGAACGGGAAACCCGGTCGATTTTCAAACTTATGAAGAGTTTCTAGCGGCCGTGAAAAGGCAAATCGAATATGCGGTACGGGCTGTTGTGAAAGGGAGCCATGTCATCGACGAAGTCTGCCGGAATCGTCCGGTTCCCGCGCTTTCGTTATCCTTCAGGGAGTGTATCGAGAAAGCCTGCGACTACGCTTGGGGGGGAGCAAAATACAACGCTGGCAACGGTATTATTCTGATCGGTGCAGCGGATTTGATCAACAGTATGGCTGCAGTTCGGCAGATCATCTATAGGACGAAACAGGCGACCATGGAGCAGCTTCTGGAGGCCCTGAATTCGGATTTTAAGGGGTATGAGGAGTTGCGAAAGCTCTGTCTTGACGCGCCTAAGTACGGCAACGATGACCCACTGGTGGATGACATTGCAGGAGATATGTTTACCTTCATCGCCGACGAGATCGAAAAATATAGCAGTAAATTCGGGCGCATGACTCCCGGAATTCTTCCTGTGTCCGGTAATACTCCCTTTGGACTTGTAGTTGGTGCGCTTCCGTCCGGCCGCCAAGCTTGGAAACCGCTGGCAGACGGTATCAGTCCCAGTGGAGGTACGGACTTTAACGGCCCAGGTTCGGTGCTGAAATCCGTGGCGAATATTCCTCATGCCCGTTTCGTCCAGGGAACCCTGCTAAATATGAAAGTGGAGCCAGCTATGCTGTCCACTGAAAACGGCATAACTCAGATGATGGCCCTGCTAAAGAGTCTGTGCAGCCTTGGCATCTATCATGTGCAATTTAATGTCATCGATCAAGAGAAACTAATCCTGGCCCAGAAAAACCCACAAGAGAACAAAGGTCTCTTGGTCAGAGTAGCGGGCTATACCGCTTACTTTGTAGAACTCGGGAAAGACGTTCAAGATGAGATCATCGAGCGTACAGTTCAACATGGGATCTCTGTGGGGTGAGTGGAATGAATCAGAATGCTAGGATGGGTTCGGTGCTGAGGATTGAGAGAACATCTATTTACGATGGGCAGGGGCTGCGAACAGTGCTTTTCCTCAAGGGGTGTCCGCTTAAATGTCGTTGGTGTTCGACACCTGAGTCACAGCGACCGACTCCCCAAAAAGGGTACGTCCGCGATCTCTGCGTGGGCTGCGGAAGGTGTGTCCGTGCCTGCCCTCAAGCAGCCCTTTCAATGTCGGAGGACGGCTTGAAAGTACTCACCGACTCTTCGAAATGCCAGAACTGCTTTGTCTGTGTCGCGAAATGTCTGCAAAATGCGCATAAAAAATACGGCAGTCTCCAGTCTGTGCAGGAAGTGGTACGAGAAATCGCCAAGGACGAGATTTTCTTTTTTCACTCAGGAGGCGGAGTCACGATCAGTGGTGGAGAGCCCTTGAACCAGCCCGATTTTGTCGCGGAAGTCCTGCAGGAATGCAGAGGACTTGGAATTCATACGGCGCTGGAGACCAGTTTTTACGCCCCATATGAGAGCATCGCCAAGGTTCTGCCCTGGCTTAATGTACTTTATGTCGATCTCAAACATCTGGATAAAGAGCTGCATAAACAGTGGGTTGGTCAGGATAACTCGCTTATTCTCGAAAATATCCACAAAGCTGATCAAGTCAACGAACCGTTGGAAATCATCGTGCGTATTCCTCTGGTTCCTGGTGCCAACGATTCAGATGTCAATTTGTCCGCGACTGCGAAATTCTGCAAATCCTTGCAAAAACTTCAAGAGATAGAGCTGTTGCCTTATCATCGCCTTGGCCTGGAAACCTATAAGAATCTGGATCTGAATTATCTTTTGCAGGAACTGGCCCCGCCGTCGCAGGCTTGGATTTCAGAGCGGGCTGATTTTCTGGCGCTGCAAAATCCAGGCGTTCCAATTCGAGTTGGTGGTTGAGCATGTGATTGAGGGCATCTTCTGAGCTTTTCGCAGATCATACGTTGTCTGACGAAAATAATTAAATAATTATAGAAGGAAATCACTTTGTAGTGATAGAATATAAGAAAGAGTTATTCTATTATGAGGAGTGGTTATTTATGGAGAATAGAGAGTTATGGGAACGACTTAATATGGACTTAGATAAACATGATGAGTTTTTAGCTCCGCTGCCCCAGGTATATACAGAACTTTTCTTGAATCGGAAAAACCGTCCAGCCGCTATGGGGTATTTCGACTTTGTGGTCGGAGATGTCCATGGGATTCGAGTGCATGAACTGTTTGCCATGAAAGAAGCGGGAGCGAAGGTGTTTTCGACATTTTGTGTCTATGTACCAGAGGAAATCGTAGTGGCGACTGGGAGCGCTAGTATCGGGTTATGTGCCGGAGCCCAGTTTACGGTATCTTCCGGAGAAAAGCTCTTGCCTCGCAACCTTTGTCCGTTGATTAAGTCAACAATGGGCTTTAAACTTGATCGAATTTGCCCTTATTTTCAAGTTTCCGATTGGGTTATTGGCGAGACGACCTGTGACGGTAAGAAGAAAGCTTGGGAAATTCTCAACGAATATATCCCAACCTATGTGATGGATCTCCCACAAAAGAAAGACGCCAAAGATGCCAGTCTTTGGGAAGAAGAAGTACGAGAATTCGCTGCCTTCATTGAACGTGAGACTAAGGTGGGGTTAACCGCCGAGAATCTTGCCTCGGGAATCGAAAAGATTAATAATAAACGTCAAGCCCTCCAAAGATTAGCAGATTTGAGAAAACATAACCCGTCGCCTATTCATGGCTTGGATGTTTTGCTGATCAACCAACTTGCTTTCTTTGATGATCCGGTCCGCTTTGCTGCGCAGGTCAATACTCTTTGTGACGAACTCGACCTACGTGTCAAAGAGGGAATTGGGGTCGCCTCTGCTGATGCGCCACGGATCTTAGTGACGGGAACACCCCAACCGCTACCGGCCTGGAAACTTCATGCCTTAATTGAACAAACTGGGGCGGTCGTCGTAGGTGAGGAAACCTGTACGGGCGAACGCTATTATAAAGATATGACTGAACCTGCCGACAATGTGTCGGAGATGCTTACTAACATTGCCCAGCGTCCTTTAAAGGTGAATTGTGCTTGCTTTACCCCCAATCAAGGGCGCCTGGAAGATATATTATACATGGCGAAAAATTTAAAAGCAGACGCCGTGATTGATTTTTCCCTCCAGTTTTGTCAGCCTTATGGTGTGGAAAGTTATTTTGTCGGCAGAGAGATGGAAAAAGGGAATATTCCTTTTCTCCGCTTGGAAAGTGATTTTTCCTCTGAAGATGAAGGGCAACTCTTGACTCGGATTGAGGCTTTAATTGAGATGGTTCGTGCGTGAAGCAAGCTGGTTTAGATCTGGGCTCGGTTAATACGAAGTTGGTTGTGGTAGAAAACGGGGAGCGGATTTACAGCCGGGTGGTACCCTCCCGTTTTGATTCTGTCCAAGCGGGTATTACCTTATTAAAGACCTATAGCGAAGAATACGGAGTAAAACCTGAAAAGCTCGTGGTGACAGGCTATGGCCGAGTCAATTTTCCAGAAGGACGGGTTATTACGGAGATCACCTGTCAGGGTAGAGGATGTCATGCGTATTTCCCGGATTATGCGTATATCTTGGACTTAGGCGGGCAAGATGCTAAGGTCATTAAGAAAAATGCTGAAGGAAAAATTGGTCAGTTTATTATGAATGACAAGTGCGCCGCCGGTACCGGGCGTTTTTTGGATATTATTTTAAAAGGCTTAGATCTAACCTCCGAGGAGCTGAATTTAGCCACAGAGGCTACGCCAATGCCCATCAATTCAATGTGTACGGTGTTTGCTGAATCTGAAGTCATCACAATGCTTGCGAAGGGGATTCCTAAACCTGAAGTGGTGGCAGGCCTCTTCAAAAGTACTGCCAAACGCTTAGCAAATTTTGTCGAGTCAGTCGGACATCCGGAATGTTTGATCTTTACCGGAGGAGGCGCACATTACAGCCTTCTAGTTCGCTTTCTCGAACGCGAGTTGAAAGGGAACGTCGTGATCCCGCCAGAGCCTGAATTAACGGCAGCTTATGGGGCGGCTTTACTCGCCTAACCTAGAGATTAGCACTTGCTTAAGTTAGCAAGTGCTTCTCAATACGTCCAGCAGGAGAGTGTTCAATAACGGTAGGTATTGTTCTTATAAATAGAAATTGGGGGGAACATAATGGAAAGAGAAAAAATCCTTGCCGATGTAAGAAGCAAGGCGGGAGGGTGCTTCCAAAGAGGTGAGTTTTATTGTTCTGAAGCCGTGGTTCATACCCTTAATGAATTTCTTGGCTGGCCCTTTGACCGTTCAATTGTTCGTTTGGCCGCCGGTTTCCCGGTCGGAATCGGTAGGTCTGGGTGCCTTTGTGGAGCTATCAGTGGTGGTGTAATGGCTTTAGGGATGGTCTATGGCAGGGATCCCGGTAATGCAATGAACGATAAAATGTTTCCTATTGCAGCAGAATTACATGACCATATTAAAAAAATATATAAGAGTACTTGTTGTCGGGTGATTACCAAAGATTTAGTGTTTAACTCTCCAGAACGTAAAGCGCACTGTGTGAAAATTACAGGGGAAGTTGCGGCCTGGTTAGCGGATAAATTACTCGATGATGAAGCGCTTAAAGGAAAAATTCAACCCGTGAAACTATAGGCGATCTAGTCAACTCTTTAAACCTTCGATTTTAGTGATGATAACGTGAGAATATCTAACTAACTATAAAGTTCTGGATAAAGAAAGAACCCTCCCGAGCCTTTAAGCTCGGAAGGGTTCTACTATAAACGATTTACCAGTTGCTGCGTGAGCGGGGTTGATAGCACTCACGGCAATATACAGGTTTGTCGCCAGAAGGTTGGAAAGGAACTGTAGTTTCTTTTCCGCAAGTAGCACAAACTGCTGGGAACATTTCACGTTGTTGACGAGCATAACCGCCGCCGCCTTGGTTTCTGGTTTGCGCTTTTTTAGCTGCACGGCACTCAGGACAACGACCAGGTTCATTAGTGAACCCTTTTTCTGCGTAGAACTCTTGTTCAGACGCTGAAAAATCAAAATCCCGACCACAGTCTTTGCAACTCAGCACTTTGTCATTAAACATTAAAAAAACCTCCACTACTATATTACCCGCTACATGGTAAGTTCATCAGCTTCTTCCCAGAGCCGGAGCAATAGAGAAGGTTTGCGTAAATCCATTAGTATTAACGAGCTTTAATTAGTATATCCCAATAATAGAAGTATGTCAAATATTAATACCATTAACAAAAATTTCTTTTCATTGGGACTGAGTTAGGAATACATTGATTCTAATAATACTCTAACATCTTCATTTTCTATATATTCATCGAAAGTCATCACCCGGTCGACTAGTCCTTTAGGCGTGATTTCAATGATCCGGTTAGCAATGGTTTGGACAAACTGGTGATCTTGGGATACGAAAAGTATATTTCCATTGAGATTTGTCAAGGAATTATTGAGGGCCGTGATAGATTCCATATCCAGATGGTTGGTGGGTTCATCCAACAATTGTACGTTCGAGCCGCTGAGCATCATACGGGAAAGCATACAACGTACTTTTTCTCCACCGGAAAGAACGCTGGCTTGTTTCAATGATTCGTCTCCGGAGAAAAGCATTCTTCCTAAGAATCCTCGCACGAAGGATTCGTCAGGGTCTTTGGAGAATTGTCTCAGCCAATCCACCAAATTCAGGTTAGTCTCAAAATAGGATGAGTTATCCAAGGGAAGATAGGCTTGTGTCGTGGTAACTCCCCAACTGAATTCTCCGCTGTCAGGGGTAATTTCGCCCATTAAAACTTTGAACAAGGTTGTCTTGGCATTGCCGTTGGGGCCAACAAAGGCAATCTTATCTCCTTTATTAACAATAAACGAGATATTATCAAGTACCTTTTCGCCGGCCACAGTTACAGTTAAGTTCTGTACGGTTAAGATATTATTGCCGGCTTCTCTGTCCGGGGTGAAAGCAATATAAGGATATTTACGGGAGGAGGGCTTAATGTCATCCAGTGTTAACTTTTCCAATTGTTTCTTACGCGAGGTTGCCTGCTTTGCTTTAGAAGCGTTGGAGCTAAACCTCTGAATAAACCTTTGTAAATCCTCAATCTTATCTTCTTTTTTCTTATTAGATTCTCTCATCAATCTCAGAGCTAATTGACTTGATTCATACCAGAAATCATAGTTCCCCACGTATAACTGGATCTTACCAAAATCAATATCGGCAATGTGCGTACACACTTTGTTTAAAAAATGCCTGTCATGTGAGACCACAATGACGGTATTTTCATAATTATACAGAAAATTTTCTAACCAAGAGATCGAATGCAGATCCAAATGGTTGGTAGGTTCATCGAGTAACAGGATATGAGGATTACCAAATAGAGCTTGAGCAAGTAACACACGAACTTTTTCACTCCCGTTAAGGTCTCTCATTTTGCTACTTTGGAGTTCCTTGCTGATTCCTAAGCCCATTAATAATTCGGAGGCCTCTGCCTCAGCTTGCCAACCATTGAGTTCAGCGAAATCGCCCTCTAGTATGGAGGCCTTAATTCCATCTTCTTCAGAAAAGTCTGGTTTAGAATAGAGAGCATCCTTTTCTATCATGATCTGATATAACCGGGCGTGCCCCATGATTACGGTATTCAGCACTTCGAATTCTTCAAATTCAAAGTGATCTTGCTTTAATACGCCAATTCGTTCGCCCGGCGTCAGAATGACGTCACCACTGGTGGAGTCAACTTCACCAGAAAGTATTTTTAAAAAAGTAGATTTTCCTGCACCATTAGCCCCAATTAACCCATAACAGTTTCCTGGGAGAAATTTCACATTAACGTCTTCAAATAATGCCCTCTTGCCAAATCTTAAAGTTATCCCACTAGTACTTATCATTGTTAATCTTTCCTTTATAATAAATTTATTTTTTTTACTCAAGGATATATTATATCATTCTATCATGCGAAGATATAGATGGCTAGATTTAGAAAGATTATATACAACGAGGAAGCTAGTGAAATTCGGAATGAGGAATTCAGTGAATCTGATCACCCGCTGCTTCAGCCAATATATTTCTCATGACCAAAATGCCCGCCATAGTTTTAGGAAACCCCGCGCTGGGACCCACTAAGAGAATTGCGTGTTCAATTTCCTCCTTGGTGCAACCACTAGCTAAGGCTTTTAAAATATGCGTTCTTAGAGCCCTAGGGTATTGGCACTCTGTAGACAAGGCTACTTTAATTAGCCAACAAGTCTTTTCATCTAAAGGGCCACCTTCTTGATGTACTAACTGACCGTATTTTTCATAGGCCTTATAGATATTCTCGTGGTGTTCTGTAAAATATTTTAAATTAATCTCTGTACTGTCTAGGTTGTCAAAGTAATCATCCATTTGAGCTTTCTCCTTTAGGCAGTTTTCTCTAGTATTCTCCAGGCAACTATTTTCTAGTCACATCCTTATTCTTTCTGGACGGTGCCTTCTCACCATCCCGGCACCTTGCCATCCTGCAAGAAGGCTAATTCGTGCGAAGACAGTGTCTTCGGGCGGCGCTCTAACCTCGAACGTCCTGTTCGAGTCATGGCCAGCGCTTCGTTGCAGTTTCGACTTTACTCATTTTTAGGGTATAATTGGGTTAGTGATATTGAATCATGGCGTATCCAAACAGGAAAAGGAGAGAGAACTTTGCCGAAAATGGAGATTAATATAAGTAAAGAAGTTAGAGCGGTACTCGTTGAGAGCTTAAAAAGATACTATTGGAACGAGAAGAATGAAGAACTCAGTAGTTTAGGCGCGGAGTTACTACTTGACTTTATCATGAACGATATCGGACCTTATATTTATAATAAAGCTATAGAAGATTCATATGCGTATATGAATGAACGAATCGAGGATTTGCTCGGACTTGAGAAACGCCTAAGGTAGGGGGAAACTACTTGAATATACTAACTTCATTTCAACCTATCATTGATGGGCGTTCTCGCATCGTAATCCTTGGATCTATGCCAGGGGTTGAATCCCTGAGATTACAACAATATTATGCAAATCCTAGGAACCAATTCTGGAAAATACTCTATTCTCTATTCGATTTGGAACCCAATCCGGACTATGAAGAAAGGGTATCCTTTATTAAGAGTAAACAAATTGCTGTCTGGGATGTCATCGGCAATTGTTATCGGGAAGGTAGTCTGGATTCGAAGATTCGAGAAGAAAAAGTAAATGACTTTAGTTCTTTGTTCAAGTCTTATCCTGACCTAAAAACAGTTATGTTCAATGGGGGTAAAGCGTTCGAAACTTATAGAAAGTGGATTGGATTCGAAACGATACCTAATTTAACGTTTCAGAGGTTAACCTCTACCAGCCCGGCGAATACCAGAAAATATGAAGAAAAACAGAGAGAATGGAGTGTCATTAGGGATATTTTAAACAAACGCTTTTAGTAATAAGGTTAATGGCTGTAAAAGTATTCTTAAGAAATTAGGTGTCAACAATGCAAATTGATTGAGGTAACCTAAAAGATTTCCAATCAATTATTGGAAATCTTTTAGGCAATCATTCCCCTCAATCCAATCAACAAATTGTCTAGCTGTCCGAGCAGAGCGGCCATTGTACCACAGTGCCCATTGTAGTGCCTCTTTGTGCAGTCTTTCTCTATCAATATATAAATTTCTCCGTGAGGCAATTCCCTCGACTATTTTCAAATACCTGTTTTGATCGGGTGAACAAAACACAACATTGATGCCAAAGCGATCAGCGAGTGAAAGCTTTTCCTGCATGCTGTCCCCGGCGTGCACTTCTTCATCGTGGTTGCTTGACTGCAAACCAGCCCGATCACTAAAATACTCTTTGATTAGATGTCTTCGGTTGGAGGTGGCATAGATTACTATGTTAGGTGTTTTACTTTCAAGGCCACCTTCGAGCATTGCTTTCAGCGAAGTATAGTTCTCCTCATTGTCCCCAAAGACAAGGTCATCTACAAAGATAATAAACTTTTGCGGCCTGTTTCTCAAAAGCCTTATAATGAGCGGAAAATCGGCAAGAAAGGCCTTGGGGATCTCCAGCATGCGCAATCCTTGCGTATGATATTCATTGAGGATAGCCTTTACAGTGGATGATTTTCCAGTGCCCCGATCTCCATATAGAAGCACGTTGTTGGCCGGAAAACCTTTTAAAAACTGAAGTGTATTATTGATCACCTTGGAACGTTCACTTTGGTAGTCCACCAGTTCGTTTAAGGTGATCGGATCAGGACTGTCGATTCCTTTGAGGTAACCCTGTCCATCAGACTTCTCCCAGACAAAAGCATGATAATGAGCAAAGAGGCCGCTACCGTAGGTCCTGTGGAATTTTTTGAGTTCATCTAGACTGTCAGGCCAGCGCTTGCAGGCATTGATGTGTTCTGTGATGTGATTGAGATGATTTGAAGGGCTGAGAGAATGACTTTCCAAAACCCACTCCGGAAGTTCATCAATGAGGCTATTGTGGGCATCATCCTTAAACAGTTCAGATAGGTAGGCTTTAACTAAAGCAGGGTCCAA
Organism: Desulfosporosinus sp.; assembly: GCA_031292075.1. Classification (GTDB taxonomy): domain Bacteria; phylum Bacillota; class Desulfitobacteriia; order Desulfitobacteriales; family Desulfitobacteriaceae; genus Desulfosporosinus. The sequence continues at coordinate 32,094 of JARLHW010000192.1, read as the reverse complement.
CTGAGCTATAAGTTGAAGACAATTTAGATCTTGTGCGGCAGCTTTCTCAATTACATGATTAGGGCTGCTGAGTTGCACAGCTTGCTGCTGCAAGGTGAATGGATTTTCATCAAAGATTATTTGTTCGAGGACATAATCCTTGAGCGACATGGTGCTGCTTTCTTGAGCAAGTTCAAAGTAGAATTCATGATAAGAGTTGACAACCTCTCTAAAGACAACGTCTGTTTTGTTAAAAGAAATAAGCAGTGCTGTCAACTTACCAAAGACCCTGTTCTCTAAGAGTCCCCTGTAAATAGAAAGAGAATCTAATGCCAGTAAAGCGGACGATAATTTGTTGTGTTCCATAATAATCCCTCCCATACGCAAGTATAGCATTCGAGTGATTATTAGGAAAGAAAGAGCGAAAAAATGAACTGAATATGTCTAATTCGTATATATATACCTCAAATTATGGATATAAGAAATTGATAGCAACCTGAAGGTAGATTGGGATTCGTGAATTCCAGGATGTGGTAATGGTTGTTCCGGTGGTGTATAATTCTCATATAGATTGAAATACAGACACTTATGGTTACCTTTATGAAAGGAAATAGTGAGATGAGTAAATCAACTGAAGACTTAGAGTGCAAATATACGTATTTCGAGGATAATACACCCCATAGACAAAATAGTTATGGTTTATCAGTTAATAGAACAGGGTAAGTATGCAAGACCAGAAGTCTATCAGATCGATGAAGTAATCAAGATTGGAATCTTTGTAGATTTAACAATTTCCTTGGCTGAGGTATTTGGAGGATAAGCATTTGTTAGAGCCAAAAGAACAGTACGAAAAACGAAAAATGTATTATGCTCGGCGTTTGGAAAACCAAAACCAAATGATTAACCAATTAAGTAATGTCAGACTCGTTACGTTCTTGGCGGGGTGCGCGCTGGCGGTATTCTTCTATATGACCCAAAGATCTTCCTTGGGTTGGGGAACGGTTATTTTGACAGCGGTTTCTTTTGCGGGCTTAGTTCTTTGGCATCAGAAATTAAGAACACGGCAAAAATATATGCGGGCACTTTATGAAAACTATGACCAAGCCTCGAAGCGTTTAGCGGGAGAATGGAAATCTTTTGCGGATTATGGCGAAGACTTTAAAGACAACGCTCACCCCTATTCAGAAGATCTTGATCTTTTCGGTTTCGGTTCACTCTTTCAATGGATCAATGTTGCGAAGACCTTTAGAGGACGAGCAAAGCTGAAAGAAGCCTTGACCGAGCCTCCAGAGGGGATTGGAATGATTCTAAAGAAGCAAGCGGCCATCAAGGAACTGGCTAGAAATCTTGCCTGGCGGCAGCGTTTTTTAGCAGAGGCTCGGCTCACGGAACAACCCTTGAAGTCGCCGGAGCTAATTATTGAGTGGGCGAAGACGTATGACCCGACCTATCTGCGCGTGGGAGTTTTGATTTTCGCTCGCGCGCTGCCAATTATTACGAGTGCATTTTTGCTGTGTTACCTTCTCACTGCGAGAGTTTCCTTTTGGTTTCCACTTACCGGTCTAGTAATTCAAACAAGCATACTTTTTGTAGGCAAGCAGAGGGGCAAAGTGCTTAATGCTGTTTATACGTATAAAGACAGTATTAAGATCTATGAAAAAATGCTGGAACGGTTTGAAAAACGCATCTTTCAAGCAGATTATCTACAAACCTTGAAAAAGGGCCTATATAATCGTGACGGCAAGACGGCTTTTGAACAGATCAGAAAGTTATCAGGTTTGGCTGAGCTGATCGCCAACCGCGGCAATGCAATGTTTTTAGTGATTAACATTCTTACTCTCTGGGATATGCAGTGTATGATTGCTTTAGAGTCATGGAAGGAAAAGTCGGGACATTTTCTTGGTTGCTGGGTGGAGACCCTTGCTGAACTAGAGGCCTTATCCAGCCTGGCGATTATCCATAGTGATCACCCATCCTGGGAAATGCCAGTTATCTCTGGAGAAAATCGGGATATTAGGGTGGTTAAAATGGGGCATCCGCTCTTGAGAGAGCCCGTTTACAATGATTTGTCCATGACGGAAGCCTCTGGGATTTTATTAATTACAGGTTCGAATATGTCAGGGAAAAGCACCTTACTCCGGACGATGGGGATTAATCTTGTGCTGGCTTATGCTGGAGCCCCCGTGTGTGCCCAACGTTTTAGCTGTTCAATGCTGCGGATTTATACTTGTATGCGGGTGAGTGATAATCTGGGAGAAAATATTTCTTCCTTCTACGCCGAATTGCTGCGAATTAAGGGGATTGTCAGTGCTTCGAAAACAGAAGAGAAGATTTTCTTCTTATTAGATGAGATTTTCAAGGGGACAAACTCACAAGATCGACACGCCGGAGCCAGAGTTTTGATTAGACAACTTAGTAAAGTTGGGGCCCTGGGTATGGTGTCTACTCATGACTTGGAATTAGGGGACCTGGAACGAGAAAGTGATCGGAGGATCCGGAACTATCATTTTCGAGAGTATTATAAAAATGATCAAATTCAGTTTGACTATAAACTTCGACCAGGGATTTCAACTACGCGCAATGCCATGTATCTGATCAAAATGGCCGGTATTGAGGTGGATCAAATTTTTTAGGCGAACGAATCAAGAATGTAAAAAAATTGAATATAAGGCTTGAATGAGCTAGTTTTCTACATTATAATTTAAAGAGCTGGTTTATGCTGGAATTTCATTATGAGTTCGAAGGGGGAGATATCTTGAGTGAAATGAAGGAAATCCTTGATCGACTGACTGAGATGGGACAAGACATAAAAGGCATAAAGACAGACGTAGCAGAACTTAAGACAGACGTGGCAGAACTTAAGACAAGGATGGGAAACTTAGAGAGTTCTGTTGAACAAATTAAAACACGGCAAGAAGTTATTATTGAACAAACCGCAGGGTTGATGGAGTTTCGAACAGAAACAAAGACTATTTTGAAAGAACTTCAAGAAGACCAATTATCAATTAAGCATATTTTAGGTGAACATGAAATTGATATCCGGGGTTTACGTCGAAGACTTGCATAGAAAATATATTGGCTTTGCTTTGCCCTCTCCATGCTTGTGGAGAGGGCGTTTTGCTCGATTAATTTAAACAGTGTTGACCAGAAGAGACTCCATGGACAAGGGTAATTAAGCAGAGAGAAGGAGCAGTATCACATTGATTATTATCAGCGCGTGTTTGCTTGGCCTCAATACGAAATATGACGGTTCGACAAATGCCCAAGCTTTGCTTCAAAAATATAGTGCTGCAGGAAAGTTTATCCCAGTTTGCCCAGAACAATTGGGTGGCTTGTCTACTCCGCGTGTTCCGGTTGAGATTATCGGTGGAACTGGGCAGGATGTTCTTAGGGGACGATGTGAGGTCCAGGGGAAGCAGGGAGAAGTAGTCACCTCTGAGTTTATTCAAGGGGCAAATGAAGTTATTAAAATCGTAGAAATGGTTAAGGTCACGGCAGCGATTCTCAAGGAGCGTAGTCCTTCCTGTGGAGTAAATTATATTTATGATGGTAACTTTTCACATCAGATAAAGTCGGGTCAGGGAGTGACAGCAGCGTTATTAAGAGAACATAAAATCCCGATTTATTCGGAAGAAGACCTGACCGAGGAGATGTTAATAGCACTGTTAGGCGAAGGCGACGATGGACGATGAAACCAGGATCTTCTGTTGGTCATGAGTTGAGCAGGGCGTTTAAGATTAGAGTAGGGCGAGAGAGGGTAAGATGCAAGATGACGAGATGCATCTGATTTGAGAAGTGGGAGTATTAGTGGCATTAGCAAGCGGATAAACGTCATACATATGACGTACAAGATCTAAACGCTTTAATACGTTGGGTATCTCTGGTTGGATTGGTGGTTCTTGTTTTTGGTGTGGTCTCAGGATACTTTGTCTCCTTAGCCCTTACTCGACCGCTGATTAAGTTGACCGAAAACGCGGAAGTCCTGGCTACGGGTGATTTAAAAGTAGCCATAAAAACGAATTGGTATGGAGAGTTAGAAACCTTAGCCCTCGCAATGAAGAAGATGCTTGAAAATACGAAGGAAATATGTGTTGCAATTATTCAGGCGGTGGGTCAGGTAGAGGATTCGGCAAAAGAAATGTCAGTTGCGACTGATCAAACGTCAATCGGAGCAGATCAAGTAGCTGCCAGTGTGAGCCAAGTTGCTGTTGGTGCTCAAAATATTGCACAGCGCACGAGTGAAATGAGTAAACAAAATGAAGGCATCAATCAAAGGGTCCAAACATTGGCCGGACATATGGAGCGCATCGCTGGCTGTACCTCGGACGTAACCGCCCAAACACTGCGTGGAGAAAAAACAATGGAGGATTTGGCTGTATCGATGCGGGTTTTTGTGGCTAAGGTTGAGGAGATCCAGTCCGGAAGCCAAATTCTAAAAGAGCAGACGGGTCAGATCCGCGGAATTACTCAGATCATTACTGGGATTTCCGATCAGACGAATCTTCTTGCCCTTAATGCGGCGATCGAGGCGGCTCGTGCAGGGGAAGCTGGGCGAGGGTTTGCTGTTGTAGCCGAAGAAGTCCGTAAGCTAGCTGAAGGATCGAGGCAAAGTGCCTCTCAGATCGCGAGCTTGATTGATAAAGTGGCTTTAAATGTAGAGAACTCAGCCAGAGCTACAGAAGAAGCGGTCTTTTTAATCGAGGAGCAATCTGGAATCGGGGATCGAGCCATGGGGCAATTCAAAGAAATTTCTCTGGGAACGCAAACTGTCTCTCAACTGCTGGGGGATATGGATGGAGAGGTTCAGCAAGTTCTCCAGATGGGGCAGGCGATAACTCAGTCGGTTCGTGAGATCGCAGATATGTCCCAAGAAGATGCAGCCGCTGCAGAGGAAATTGCCGCTTCAACAGAGGAAATGAGTGTAGCAGTCAGTATGATTCGTAAAAGTACACAGCAGTTGATTCTATTAATGGGGGAGTTAAAGGCTCAAAGTAAACGGTTTGTGATTTGAAATTAGGATTTTAAACATGTATAATTTATTATTAGGACATCTCAATGGGACATCTTGGGGAGGCATTATAATATGCAATTGGTAACAGTTAAGGAAATTTACAGAGAGACGGACAAGTTTCTCAATCAGAAAGTTGAACTATCCGGATGGGTTCGCACCGTGCGTTCCTCCAAGGCATTTGGCTTTATCGAAATCAATGACGGAAGCTTTTTCGAGAACATTCAAGTGGTTTTTGAAGAAAGTCTTGTTAACTTTACGGAGATCGGGAAGCTCACGATCAGTTCCGCCCTTCGTATCCAGGGAATGCTTGTTCCTACACCTGGAGCGAAGCAACCATTTGAATTGAAAGCGGAGCTCATCGAGGTTCTCTCACTATCTGCAGCGGACTATCCCCTGCAGAAGAAACGGCATACGTTTGAGTACTTACGAACGATTGCGCATTTGCGCCCCAGAACCAATACTTTCGCGGCCGTCTTTCGAGTGCGTTCTGTCGTTGCCTATGCAATTCATAAGTTTTTTCAGGAAAAGGGATATGTTTATGTACATACGCCAATCATCACCGGGAGTGATGCTGAGGGTGCAGGGGAAATGTTTAGGGTGACGGCCCTCGATATGGCTAAGCCTCCACAGGACGAAGCTAGTAACGTTGACTTTGGCAAAGACTTTTTTGGTCGTGCTGCGAGCCTAACGGTTAGTGGTCAGCTCAATGTTGAGACGTACTGTATGGCTTTCCGCAACGTCTATACGTTTGGACCCACGTTTCGAGCGGAAAATTCGAATACAGCGAGGCATGCTGCCGAGTTTTGGATGATCGAACCGGAGATCGCCTTTGCCGATCTTTTGGACAACATGAACCTCGCTGAAGAGATGATGAAATTCATCATCCAGTATGCCTTGGACAATGCTCCGGAGGAAATGGCGTTCTTTAATAACTTTGTCGATAAGACCTTGTTTGAGCGTCTGGAAAATATCTTGGGCTCAGAATTTGGGCATATCACTTATACTGAAGCAGTGGAATTACTGGAGAAGGAAAATGCCAACTTCGAGTATCCCGTTCATTGGGGTACGGATCTGCAAACTGAGCATGAGCGTTACCTGACGGAAAAAGTCTTTAAAAAACCTGTCTTCGTTTCGGATTATCCGAAAGGAATTAAAGCTTTCTATATGCGGCTTAATGATGATGATAAGACAGTGGCGGCCATGGATCTGCTGGTACCCGGGGTCGGAGAAATTATTGGGGGAAGCCAACGGGAAGAACGTCTTGAGGTATTGAAAAACCGAATGAAGGAATCTGGGCTAAACGAAGAAGATTACGGCTGGTATCTTGACCTTCGAAGGTATGGTGGTGTGAAACATGCCGGGTATGGACTTGGTTTTGAGCGCGTTATTATGTATTTGACGGGAATGTCCAACATTCGCGATGTAATTTCTTTTCCGAGAACAGCCAACTCATGTGAATTTTAAGGACCACGTATGGTAGATTGTTGAAAATGGAGCGGCCTTGGCCGCTTTATTTTTTAATAGCCATTAATTTTTCATATGCCAGTCATAGCAACAGTGGAACGTACAGGTATGTTATAATATGGACAAGAAGTGAGGTGGAGTGGTTAAATGTATCGGTTGGACGATTTGAATCCAGTGCAGCGCGAAGCTGCTGAGCATAAAGAGGGGCCGCTTCTAATTCTTGCGGGTGCTGGATCGGGGAAGACTCGTGTGCTCACCTATAGAATTGCTCACTTAATTGCTCAGGGGATAGAACCTAGTGCGATCTTAGCTATCACGTTTACGAATAAAGCGGCCAAAGAGATGCGGGAGCGAGTAACTACGCTTGTGGGCAGTGAAGGTTATGGGCTGTGGGTGACCACGTTTCACTCGGCCTGTGTCCGTATTCTGCGCCGTGAAATTGATAATATGTCGGGATATAATCGGAATTTTGTTATTTATGATACGGGGGACCAACAGTCTTTACTTAAAGCGTGCTTAAAAGAACATAATTATGATGAAAAGAAATTCCCGGTGCGCAGTGTGGCGGCGGTCATCAGCGAGGCCAAGAACAAACTGTTAGATCCGGAGGATTTTTCCTATAAAGCTGCGGATTATTTTCAGCAAAAAGTCGTCGACATTTACAGATCGTACCAGAAGAAGCTCAAAAACAATAATGCTCTGGATTTTGACGATATAATCATGCTTACGGTGCGACTTTTTCAGCAATGCGAACAAGTCTTTGACTACTATCAAGATAAATTCCGCTACATAATGGTTGATGAGTATCAAGATACAAATCATGCACAGTATATGCTGATCAAACTTCTGGCTAGTAAGTATCGTAATCTCTGCGTGGTGGGGGATGATGATCAATGCATTCTTCAAGGAATGCAGGTAAGTACTCCTAATGGGACTATGCCTATTGAGGATGTCGAAGTGAATCAAACTCTGGTTTGCGCTGCAGGTCAGGGAGATACGATTCACGGAACCGTCGATCATGTCTCCAAGAAAGACTACCGGGGGCCCGTTATCAAAATTACGACCCAAACAGGTAAAGTGATTAAAGCCACTCCCAATCATATTGGCTTTGCTAGAGTCAACGCTAATCCAGGCGTTTATTACGTTTACTTAATGTATAAACGTGGCATGGGATACCGAATTGGTCAGACGCAAGGAGTAAGAAATAGGAAGGGCGAAATAGTCAACGGATTATTCGTTCGTCTCAATGGTGAGCATGCAGATAAAATGTGGATTCTTAAGGTTTGCCAGGACAAAGCTGAGGCGGCTTATTACGAACAACTGCTTTCTGTCAATTATGGAATTCCGACGATGGTATTTCATACGGCAGGACGTAAGCTTGTAATAGGTCAAGAATACATTAATAAGCTATTTAGAGATGTTAATACCGATCAAGCGGCGGCGAAAATAATGAATGATCTGATGATTTACGAAGAATACCCGCACCATTTCAGCAGCGCGGTGATTAGGGGGCAATCCGTGAGACGGATTGTCAATGTAAATTTTTTTGCTGGTAGAAAGTCAGGCGCGACTAGTTATTGTAGCCACAGAATTGCGTTGATCACCTCAGGGGAGCAACTTAAACTTCAAGCAGTAGGATGCGGTTTTCCGGTTCGTAATGGACAGAGAAATACCTGGCGAACAGAAACGGAAAGGCTCGTCTACGATGAAGCAGACGAGTATGCTAAAAAGCTCTCTCAAATAGAAGAGGGGTTGGAAATTCATAAAAAGGCGAAGTTAACTGAAGGTGATAGTTTTCGATTTATGCCTTTTGCCCATTTAAGACCTACGATGAGTGTACCTATTTTTGAGAATGGCAAGATTGTTGAAGATATTATTAAAGAAGTCGAAGTGGAAGAGTATGACGGCTTTGTCTATGATCTCTCCGTTCCAGACCTTCGACAGTTTATCTGTGAAGGGGTGGTGGTCCACAATTCTGTCTATGGATGGCGCGGGGCGGATATTCAAAATATCCTTGATTTTGAGCGAGATTATCCCGAAGCAAAGGTCATCAAACTAGAACAAAATTACCGTTCGACGCAAAAGATCCTCGATGCGGCCAATTCAGTAGTAAGAAATAACGAAACCCGTAAAGAAAAGTCGCTGTGGACCGAAAATTCGGTGGGACAGCCCGTGGTGTGTTATGTCGGCAATGATGAGCGTGATGAGGCTGGCTATGTCGTAGAGCGCATTCAACGTTTACATGAGCTGGAAGGACGACCTTTTAATGAGTTTGTTGTTCTCTACCGGACAAATGCTCAGTCGCGGGCTCTTGAGGAGCGTTTAATGAAGGCGGCTACGCCTTATCGCGTTTTCTCAGGGTTGAAATTCTACCAGCGTATGGAAATAAAAGATATCTTAGCTTATTTAAGAGTCCTGTCTAACCCCTCTGACCAAGTGAGTTTTACCAGGGTGCTTGGCGTGCCTAAACGTGGTCTGGGAGATAGCGCACTAGAGAAGATCTTGGAATATGCGGATGAACAGGGAATGCCTGTGCTGGATGCGATTTTAGAGGCAGAGTATATTCCGGATTTGCCGGCACGAGCTAAGAAACCCTTAATCGCGTTTGCACACTTGATGCAGGAATTAGTGGCGTATTCTCAGGAAGCTTCGGTGACAGATTTAGTGGAAGCAATTTTAAGTAAGACGGGGTACAAGGCAATTCTACAGGCAGAAAATACACCGGAAGCGGAGACGCGTCTGGAAAATTTGGGGGAATTTCTGTCAGTAACTGCTGAGTATGATGCCAAAGCGGCTCAATATATCCAGAATGCGCTGAATGAGGGCGTAGATGCAGAGGAAGTCGTTGTAGGCCTGAACGGATTCTTAGAACAAGTTTCTTTGGTCGCTGATATTGATGAACTGGACGAAGCGGAAGAAGCCGTGGCTTTGATGACCATGCACAGTGCGAAAGGGTTGGAATTTCCAGTCGTGTTTGTGGTGGGAATGGAGGAAGGTATTTTCCCCAGCAGCCGCTCACTCATAGATCCGGTCGTTTTAGAGGAAGAAAGGCGGCTCTGTTATGTCGCTATCACTCGGGCGAGGGAGAAACTTTACCTGTGTAATGCAGAAATGCGAATGCTGTATGGCAAAACGCAATACAATCGAGCCTCCCGCTTCATCGAGGAAATTCCGTCGGTTTTAATGACGGATATTGACCCTCTTGATCCGCCGAAACGTCGTCCCAATGTTCCGCCTAAACCAACCCCCCCAAGGGGTGCCACTCCAGATCGAACGATCCCCTTGGGTGCAGGTTCGTGGGAAAAAAAATTTGGGAGTACACTTATTATTAAAGGAGGTGAGGCACATAATATAGGAGAAAAAGTGGAACATGCGACGTTTGGACGAGGAATTATCGTCTCTATCAAAGGAGAAGGCGACCAAGCGGAGCTGACCATTGTTTTCGACGGTGGCATTAAAAAACTTATAGCTGAATATGCCAAATTAACAAAGCTGTAACATTTTTATCTTTGTCATTTTTTTACTATGGGTCATTTCGAAAATTTCGTAAAAAGAAAGGTTTAGGTGTAACTATGTCAGATAAAATTTATATTGTTGGTCACAAAAGCCCGGATACAGATTCAGTATGCTCAGCGATCGCGTTAGCTAAATTGAAAGAACTCACAGGAGCTACAGATGTTGTTCCTTGCTCAGCTGGAAAACTGAACAAAGAGACTGAATATGTGCTTAATTTTTATGGAGTTGCCATTCCTGAGGTACTAGAGTCCGTAGAACCTAAACAAAAATTGATCCTCGTTGACCACAATGAATATGGCCAAGCGGTTGCCGGTGCAGATCAAGCTACGCTCGTACAAATTGTTGACCATCACAAAGTGGGTGGATTTCAAACCGCAGAACCTCTCTATGTTCGCATTGAGCCCGTTGGTTCCACCTGTACCATTGTTGCCGAAGCTTTCAAAGAAGCTGGCATAGTTCCTGACAAAGCCACCGCAGGCATTTTACTGGCAGCCATTCTTTCTGATACCGTTATCTTCAAATCCCCAACCTGCACTGAGTTGGATAAGACGATCGCTGCTGAACTGGCTGCGATTGCCGGAGTTGAGCCTATGGCATGGGGCATTGGAATGTTTCAAGCATCTTCCAGCTTAGCAGATCGTACTACTCAAAGCATGATCGAAGAAGATCTTAAGGCCTTCACCATGGGTCCCCACAAAGTCGGAGTTGGTCAAGTTAGTCTGATGGGTCTTGCTGGTTTTGAAGATGTTCGGGCAGCCTTAACCGCAGCCATTGAGGCACATCGTGTCGCCAATGAAATGCGTTATCTCTGTCTGATGATTACTGACATCTTGACAGACGCTACAGAACTGATCGTGACCGGTGACAACCCTGAAGAAGTGGCTAAAGCTTTCGGAAAAGAACTCGTTGCTGGAAGTGTCGATCTCCCAGGTGTACTATCCCGCAAAAAACAAGTCGTTCCACAAATGACAACCTACTTCTCAGCTTAAGGTTGAACTAGACCGACGTGACGGAGATCGGAGGGATTTCAGTGCAGGATGAATTTGAGCGCGTAGTAACGCTGCGTAAGGAAATTGAAGACGCCAACAAGCAATATTACGAGCTTGACCAGCCCCGCATAACGGATGCGGAATACGATGCTCTCCTGCGGGAGTTGCTGGAACTGGAAGCAAACCATCCGAACTGGGTTACTCCGGATTCTCCGACTCAACGGGTAGCCGGAGAGGTAACCAAAGAGTATGCTAAAGTACGGCATTTGGAGCCTCTCCTCAGCTTGGACAATGCCTTCGCGGCAAGTGATTTGCGAGAGTTTGACCGACGCGTCCGCCAGGTAGCTTCTGTGGTTGACTATGTCGTCGAACTCAAGATAGATGGCTTAACCGTCGCCTTAACCTATGAAGATGGGTTTATGGTGCGTGGGGCAACTCGTGGAGATGGTGCCGTTGGTGAGGATATAACCGCCAATGTTAAAACAGTAAGATCCATTCCTCTGCGTTTGCAGGATACAGTTTCGAAGTTAAGTGTCCGAGGAGAAGGGTATATGCCTAAAGCTTCGTTTGCTCGCTTGAATCAAGAACGTGAAGACGAAGGGCAGACCCCGTTCGCCAACCCCCGTAATGCAGCAGCCGGATCCTTACGTCAGCTTAACTCTCGAATCACGGCCCAGCGCAAGTTGGACTACTTTGCGTACCAAGTGTTAGCGACGAAAGAATTAGGACTACATAAACAAACAGAGGTCCTCACATATTTACAACAACAGGGGTTTGTCGTAAATCCCGAGTATAAGATTTTTAAGGACATCGAAGAACTCATTGTTTACTGTGAAGGAATGGTTTCAGAGCGACACCGTTTCCCGTATGATATTGACGGGCTAGTGATTAAGGTCAATGAGTTTGCTCTGCAAGAGGAACTCGGCTTCACCGCGAAAAGCCCCCGCTGGGCGATTGCTTATAAATTTCCGGCAGAGCAGGTGGAAACGGTGATCGAGGACATTATCATCCGAGTAGGGCGTACTGGGGTTTTGACGCCCACCGCTGTCCTCACAGCAGTTGCAGTAGCAGGGTCCACCGTCAGCCGAGCAACACTCCATAATCTGGATAATATCCGGGAAAAGGATATTCGCATCGGCGATCATGTGCTCTTACAAAAAGCCGGAGACGTGATTCCAGAGGTTGTTCGGGTATTACCTGAACACCGCACCGGTGAGGAGAGGCTTTTTGAAATGCCGGATGTCTGCCCGGAATGCCAGAGTTTGGTCAGGCAAGACGAAGGGGAAGTCGCCTATCGTTGTCAAAGTATCACCTGCCCGGCAAGGCAACGGGAGGGGATTATTCATTTTGTCTCTCGCGATGCGATGGCTATAGATGGGTTAGGTCCCGCCGTCATTCAACAACTCCTCGACGCTGGTTTGATCAAGGATGCAGCCGATCTCTATTCGTTGACGTTCGAGAATTTAACGCCTGTGGAACGGATGGGGAAAAAATCGGCGGAGAATTTGCTGAAAGGGATTCAGGACAGCAAAGAGAGAGGGCTGGCTCCGTTGATTTTCGCTTTGGGAATCCGCCATACCGGAGAAAAGACAGGGAAAATCTTGGCCCAGACATTAGGGTCTATGGATAAACTCTTGAGTGCGACGGTGGAAGAATTGCAAGCGATTCCGGACGTCGGACCGACTATGGCGGAAAGTCTAGTCCAGTTTTTTAGTCTAGAAAGTACACGCCATTTCCTGGCTAAATTACGTGATGCTGGTGTATCGATGACGGCGGAAAAATCCTCTCTACCGCAAATTTTTGCTGGCAAAAGCATTGTCGTCACCGGTTCCTTAGAGCGTTGGGAGCGACGGGAGATTGAGAAAGTCATCGAAGACTATGGCGGAAAAGCGGCCAGCACGGTCAGCAAAAAAACGGCCTTTGTCATTGCCGGAGAAAGAGCTGGCTCAAAACTTACGAAGGCACAGGGACTAGGCGTCTCGGTTTTGACTGAAGAAGAATTCGAACATTTAATTAAGCATTAATTGAAACGTTCGGCTCAGATTTGGGGTCAGGCCTTGAATTATTCCTTTGAGAGAGCGTGGAAGGTGGGGTCAGGCCTGAATTATTCCCTTGAGAAGAAACCCACTATTTTTAAAGGATGCTCAGCTGAGATTTTGTGTCTGATGAATTGTTTAGCAGTTATCACTAATAAACAAGGAATGAAGAAATATTAGGAAATAGACTGTTGATATAACATAAAACAATTGCTACCTCATGTAGGCTTCGATATTAGGTAATGGCTTTCATAAAACATTCTCGCTTGAACAAAGTAATAATTCTGGTAGACTCCTAGTAGTAGACTCCTAGTAGTAGACTCCTAGTAGTAAGAGAATAATTCAAGCCTGACCCGTCCCGCGTTTTAAGCCTGACCCGTCCCGCGTTTTAAGCCTGACCCGTCCTGCGTTTCTGAGCCTTAGCATTATCTTCATAAATTAGTCACAGAACGGTAACAAATAAGGTTTATGATAAATACAGTAGACAATTACCCGCTGGATTAGCGGTTTACATAGGTTTTTTCATTCTTTCTATCCTCCTCACTCCCCCTCCTTGCGAGGGGATTTTTTTGTGCAATGACGAATCGGCCTCAACTTGCATGCTTTATTCGTTTATATTGCCCCTTTCTTCCATTTTTGCTATGATAGAGGTTAAAGCAACAAACTATCCAAAGGGAAGGTGAATAAGGTGACAATTTCACGTGAAGACGTTGAATACGTGGCGACATTGGCGCGCCTAGAGTTGACCGAACAGGAAACTCAAGAGTATACCGAACAACTCAACTCTATATTAGGCTATGCGGCTATGTTGGAACGCTTAGACACGGACGGTGTGCTGCCTACCGCTCATGCTGTTCCTCTGCACAATGTATTGCGCGAGGATCAAGTAGGACCATCGATTCGTCAGGAGAAGGCACTCCAGAATGCCCCGGATGCTGATGAAGGTTTCTTTAGGGTACCGAAAATAAGTCTGACTTAGAAAGGAGACTAACAGGACAATGGGTATAGAAAAATCGGTCAGTGAACTGCATGAGCTTCTCGTTCATAAAGATATCAGCTCCGTTGAGTTGACAAAAGCATACATAAGGCAGATTCAAACAGTGGACCCAGAGTTAAAAGCATTTCTAACAGTCCTTGAAGATCAGGCGTTAACCCAAGCTGCGGAGGTTGACCGGAAAATTGCCCAAGGAGAGGTCTTAGGCGCTTTAGAGGGAATTCCAATGGCCTTGAAGGATAACATGTGCACGGAGGGGGTTCGCACAAGCTGCGCTTCAAAGATGTTGGAAAACTTTATGCCACCGTATAATGCAACAGTGACGGATCGTCTGCAGACTGCGGGAACGATTTTGCTCGGCAAAGTAAATATGGATGAGTTTGCCATGGGCTCTTCTACAGAGAATTCCTATTTTGCGAAGACTCGGAATCCCTGGGACTTCGAGTGTGTTCCGGGAGGGTCTTCGGGGGGGTCTGCTGTAGCTGTAGCGGCGGATGAGGTTGCTTTTGCCTTAGGGTCAGACACAGGGGGATCCATCCGCCAACCGGCCGCTTTTTGTGGGGTGGTCGGAATGAAGCCAACTTACGGAACGGTATCTCGACTTGGCCTGATTGCTTTCGCATCCTCCCTCGATCAGATTGGTCCGTTAACTAAAACTGTACGGGACAATGCCTTAGTGATGAATGCCATCGCAGGTTATGATGCTTTGGACTCGACATCTGTTCAGTATGAGAAACCAGATTATACGAAATTTTTGGTGAATGACATTAAAGGCTTGAAGATCGGGATTCCTCAGGAGTATTTTGGTGAAGGGATTGATCCGGAGGTCGCGAGAGGGATTCAAGCCGGGATTAAAACCTTAATCGATCTGGGTGCAGAAGTTACTGAATGTTCTCTTCCCCATACGGAATATGCGATACCTGCCTATTACCTAATTGCTACTGCCGAAGCGAGCTCAAATCTTGCTCGTTATGATGGTGTACGCTATGGATTCCGTGCGGAGGCGGAGGACGTCCTGGGCATGTTTAAAAAGACCCGGGCCGAAGGATTTGGACAAGAAGTGAAACGCCGGATTATGCTTGGCACCTATGCCTTAAGTTCGGGGTATTATGACGCCTATTATCTGAAAGCCCAAAAAGTCAGAACTCTGATTAAACAGGATTTTGATAAGGCATTCGAGAGGTTCGACGTTTTACTCTCCCCAACGGCTCCGACTGCGGCGTTTAAATTTGGTGAAAAATCGGCAAATCCTTTGGCTATGTACTTATCGGACATCACGACCGTCCCGATTAACCTGGCTGGAATCCCGGCGATTTCCATTCCGGCGGGTTTCGTCAATGGTTTGCCGATTGGCATGCAGCTCATGGGCAAAGCTTTAGATGAAGGGACGTTGTATCGAGTTGCTTATACCTTCGAGCAAAACACTAATTATCACACGTTAAAACCGAATCTTTCTGGGGAGGTGCTGGCCTGTGGTAGTCGCTGATCAATACGAAATGGTCTGTGGTCTGGAGGTTCATGTCGAACTCCAAACTAAGACAAAGATTTTCTGCGGATGCACAACCGAGTTTGGGGGAGAGCAAAACACGCATGTTTGTCCGGTGTGTCTCGGTATGCCCGGTGCGCTCCCAGTGCTTAATCGTGAAGTTGTAAATTATGCGATTAAAGCTGGTTTGGCGCTGGATTGTCAGATCGCGGAGTTTTCCAAGTTCGATCGTAAAAACTACTTTTACCCGGATTTGTCTAAGAATTATCAGACGTCCCAATTTGATTTGCCCATTTGCGGCAAGGGCGGCTTGGAGATAGAGGTCGAGGGTGAGAAAAAGTGGATCGGGATCACTCGGGCCCATATGGAGGAAGATGCCGGTAAGCTCGTACACAGCGGAGAAACCATCTCCACATCTAACGAATCGTCTGTCGACTATAATCGAGCTGGAGTCCCGCTTCTGGAAATCGTTTCTGAACCCGATATGCGCTCGATTCCGGAAGTCCTAGCCTATCTTGAGAAATTGGTGCAGATTCTTGAGTATACGGAAGTATCGGACTGTCGCTTGGAGCAAGGCTCCGTGCGCTTTGATGTCAATGTTTCGCTTCGGCCAATTGGCGCGACAACCCTAGGAACTCGTACGGAAACAAAAAACCTAAATTCTTTCAGTTCCGTCCGGAGGTGCATGGAGTATGAAGTGGCTCGTCAAGCCCGAGTGTTAAATGCGGGTGAAAACGTGGTTCAAGAAACCCGTACTTGGGATGAGGGTCAGGGGATCACGCTAACACTTCGTTCCAAGGAAGAAGCTCATGACTATCGGTATTTCCCTGAACCTGACCTTGTGCCTCTGGTTATAGACCGGGAATGGGTGGAGAAAATCCGTAGAACTCTGCCTGAGCTCCCGGCGGCTCGCCGTACCCGCCTGCAGACGTTGGGGTTGTCAGCCTATGATGCCAACGTTATTACGCAAGCTAAAGCTATGGCGGACTTCTTTGATGCGGCCTTGGCTAGCTATGGAGATGCCAAGACGTTGGCAAACTGGGTTATGGGCGACTTTACGCGTTTACTGAACACCAATCAGTGTAATGTGGCCGATTCACCGCTTTCAGCTCAACAATTGGCGCAACTCCTGGCACTCATCGACAAAGGAACCCTCAGTGGCAAGATCGCCAAGAGCGTGCTAGAAGAAATGTATAGTACAGGTAAGGATCCCGACACAATTGTTAAGGAAAAAGGGCTCGCCCAAATTAGCGACGAAGGTGCGCTGCTAGGGATTATCGATAGTGTGATCGCCGCCAACCCTCAATCGGTAGAGGATTACCGAGCAGGAAAAGATCGGGCGATCGGTTTCCTCGTGGGGCAAATCATGAAGGCGACGAAGGGGCAGGCTAATCCGGGTCTGGTCAATCAGTTGCTTAAGGAAAAATTAGCTTAACAGTGAAGGGCTTCCCTGAAAAGGGAGGCCCTTTTCGATGACTAAGTATACAGTATAAGGATTTAGATCACCTACAAACTCAAAGCGTATTATGCTACTATAAGAACTAGTGTATCTAAGCTTTATACTATACTTCCGAGTTAATTAAGAGGGGTGAGTCTGGTTGAGACATTTAACGATTGTGGATACTACTTTACGCGACGGAGAACAAACGGCAGGAGTTGTTTTCTCAAATCAAGAAAAATTGCGCATCGCCCGGTTGCTTGATGAGCTTGGCGTTCATCAGATCGAAGCAGGGGTAGCGGTCATGGGTGGTGATGAGAAGCAAGCCATTAGTGATATTGTCAAACTTGGTTTAAAAGCGAGTATCATGGGTTGGAATCGAGCGGTTATCTCGGATATCGAAGCTTCTTTGGCCTGTGGTGTGGATGCGGTGGCGATTTCAATTTCCACCTCGGATATTCATATTGAGCATAAACTTATGACCACCCGTGAGGATGTCCTGGAACGGATGGTTAAAGCAACAACCTTTGCTAAACGCGCAGGGATGTATATTTCCGTTAATGCGGAAGATGCCTCCCGATCTGATATGGATTTTCTCGTGCAATTTGCCAATGAAGCTAAAAAAGCAGGCGCCAATCGCTTGCGCTATTGTGATACCGTGGGAATCTTGGATCCGTTCAAAACCTATGACAATATTAAAACGCTGATCGAAAAAACAGGCCTAGACGTCGAAATGCATACCCATGATGATTTTGGCTTGGCCACTGCCAATGCGCTGGCCGGAGTCAAAGCCGGAGCGTCGCATGTCGGGGTAACAGTCAATGGTTTGGGTGAACGGGCCGGCAACGCAGCCTTAGAGGAAGTGGTTATGGCCTTAAAACACTTACTTGATACAGATTTATCCTTTGCGACGTCACGTTTTGTCGAAGTGTCGGAATATGTCGCTCGGGCCTCGGGTCGGATGCTTCCCCCTTGGAAGTCGATTGTGGGAAGTAACATGTTTGCCCATGAATCGGGGATTCACGCCGATGGAGCCTTAAAGAATCCTTTAACCTATGAAGCATTCAGCCCGGAAGATGTAGGACTTGAACGGCAGATCGTCATTGGCAAGCACTCGGGCACGGCGTCCATCAAGGCAAAATTTCTGCTCGAATATGGAAAAGAAATGAAGGACGAAGACGCAGTGGAAATGTTGTCACGGGTCAGGGCCTTGGCCGTCGACATGAAGCGTTCGCTCTTTGACAAAGAATTGGTTTACATCTATGAAGATATGCTCAAGCAGCATAAATAGAAAGAATAGTTCGCAGAAAGCGTGTTTAAGATAAAAGCAGGATTTTGGGATGCCAAAATCCTGCTTTTATCTAATTTTCCCATCCTAAAAAATGCAAATACTAGGTGCTCAAAATGGTGTTTAAGATTGGACTTTTGTTGTTTTAACCGTTAAAATTGGTAAGGGCAGGGAAAGAGTTAAGTGTTTTCGGACAGTTTAGGATAGAGGATGTATGAGATGGGTAAAAAAAAGAGTAAAAAAGTTGACCTGCGGATTTCGATACCGCCAAAACAACCGATCTGGAATATTTGGCAAGCATTGTTTCTCGTTGCACTTGTGACAATCATTGAATTTCCCCTAGGATGGCTGGAAACTCCAAAAGATTTAGACTCTCTTCGTGGAATTCTCAACTTTATAGGGGTTGGCGTAGGTGATACGTTGATCTATTGCATAATTATCTGGGTATTTATACGCCTGATTCGCCGACCGTTATCTGACTTGGGGTTTGTTAAGCCACTCAAGCGATATGTTATATTAGGATTTGTAGTTGGTGTATTATTATTTGTGGGTATTGGCCTTTTAGGTAATTTGTTGACCCAGATATTGGGGATTCCAGCACCGCAAAGTTTTGCCGTAGCGGTAAAAGGGGTAAGTTATAACTGGGAATTTTTCCTACTTGCTCTTTTAGGGGGAGTAGTAGCTCCAATCAAGGAAGAGATGCTTTTTCGAGGCTTAATTTATCCACCGTTGCGCCAAGCCCTTGGCAAAGGTAAGGGAATGCTACTAACTGGATTGTTCTTTGCAACGCTGCATTTGGATATCGTTCGATTTTTACCATTATTTATCGGCGGTGTAGTGCTCACTTGGTTGTATGAGCGCTCTTCAAGTATTTGGCCTGCCATTATAGCCCATGGGACTTGGAATATTTTAATGGCTATTGCGCTATGGATTCAACGCTCTTAAGTATTAAAAAGGAGATTATATATGAATAATAAGTTGGATCACCGTCTCATGAGCGAGAAGTTGAACCTAGAATGTCTTCGTCTCATCTCGGAAGGTTCAGGGGTAGGGTATGTGAACGGTATTGCGACCTTCGTGCCGGGACTTCTTCCTGGAGAAACAGGGGAAGTTGAGGTGTATGAAGGTAAGAAAAAATGGCAACGGGCTCGGCTACAGAGGATTCTCAAGCATTCCCCAGAACGCATCGTTGCTCCTTGTTCCGTATATGAAGAGTGTGGAGGATGCCAGTTACAGCACACAACCTACGAAGAAACCCTACAGTGGAAGCAACGCTGGGTCCAGGAGGCACTCTCGAGAATTGGAAAACTAAGCGTGGAAGTTAAACCCACCCTCGGGATGACTTCCCCTTGGCGCTATCGCAATAAGGCGCGTCTTCATCGTGAACCGACCGGAGAATTAGGATATTATAAGGAAAAATCAAAGGCTCTGATTCACTTTCAAGATTGCCTTCTGTTAAGTGAGCGCATGAATCGCTGGATTCGACTGACTGAGAAATTTCTGACGGAAGGGTTTGCGGAAATACACACCGTAACCTTTCGCGAAAATACCAATGGTGAAGGACTCTTACTTTTAGAAGGGGCGCTTACTAAAATGCTTTCTGCCGAGGAAAATCCGGAATTTTTTCATACCCTTGCCAAGGAAGGGCTTTGTTCCGTATGGGGGACCGACGCGGAAGGCAGTTTAGAGCTGGTATGGGGAGATGAAGTGTTTAGCCAAACGATTCTCGACATGACCTTTGAGGTTTCTCCTTTATCGTTTCTGCAAGTCAATCCGCTTCAAACGGATGTTCTTTACGCTCGTGTCTTGGCTGAAGCTGCTCTGACTGGGGAGGAAACCGTCTGGGATCTTTATTCAGGGATTGGGACTTTGGCCTTGGCCTTGGCCCAAAAAGCCAAGAAAGTAACGGGCATCGAGGAAAATCCGTTTGCAGTGGAGGATGCTATTCAAAATGCTGTAAACAACAACGTGATCGGTCATGTCGAATTCCTGAAAGGAAAAGTCGAGGCGCGGATGATGAAGATAGAGGAACAACCAGATATAGTCATCTTAGACCCCCCGCGCGCTGGAATGCATCCAGTTGTTGTGAACCGCTTACTCGAGCTAAAGCCTAAACGTATCATCTATGTGTCCTGTGACCAGGCAACCTTAGCTAGGGATCTCGGTGTTCTTACTCAGGGGGGATATAAGGTTGACAGTGTACAGCCAGTGGACATGTTTCCTTGGACGCAGCACACAGAATGTTTGTGCTTGCTTGAACACAGCAAAAACGCAGAAAAATAAGAAGTTTTGGCAGATATGCCGTAACCGAAACCGGAGAGATCCTTGAGGATATAAAAAAGATGACATAACCTGTAAACGAAGCAGAGACAAGCTCATGTGCATATGGTTAATAAACAAAATTACTTGGCGAAGGAAAATGTCATTAATTACAATGTAATTACCGGCAAAATAGTGAAAATGTGTGAAAAAAGTTCGGAGGTGTTATTTTATCAACAAACCAGACTACTCCCAATAATCATTATGTAAAGCTTTACTTAAACTATTAAACACAGCTGAGAGTGGCTTGTGGTGCGGGTTTAAGAGTTTGGGGAGTGAATTGCAGAACAATTTGATAGGACTCCCTACGTACGCAGGATCATGTTTTGAGGGTTTGGGGTAGATAGTTTCGGGATAGGGTAGGCACGAAAGAACATATTTGATATGTAATAATTGACAATAGTTTTGGTAATCTTGTCTTTCGACAAAAGGGCCATCGAAAGGGATATGATGGACATGAACGGTCAGGTCGTTTTTTGGACGGTCTGGCTACTTTTGTGTTTTCTTGGAACATTTCTGCTATTGAGGGAGGAATTGAAGGGAAAATGTAGAAAGAATTAGTGTAGAATTATCTGAGGGTTTGAATAACTCCCTCCTCACAGATCGATGTAGCAGTTGGTTATATGTAGCTAACCTTTATTTAGAGAGTTCTTAAATGGTCGATAGGAACTTACAATTACAAGTTAACTCAGCAGCAAGGAAGGGCATCTTTCCGAAACATGAAAATATTTAAATTATTTAAGAGAAAAAAACCAATCTATTTTTCCAGGGGGTACATTATCTATATAACTCTTATATTTTTTGCCATGGTGATAATTGCCCAATTATTTTCGTTGCAAGTATATCAGGCTAATGCTTTAAGTGCCAAGGGAATAATCAACCGAATGGTAAATCAAACATTGTTACCTGAGCGAGGAGTTATTTGCGATAGTGAGGGCAATGTATTAAGTCGAAGTGTACCGGCTCAAGAAATCTATGCGGATCCAAGAACACTTACCCAACTCATTGATAACCACAAATATACTAAAATGTCTAAAGATGATATTGCTAAAACAGTGGGAAATATTACTGGTCAAGATCCAAAATCTATTCTAGATAAACTCAATAAGGATGAATTGTGGATCAATATCGCCTATCAAGTAGATATTGAAAAGGCGAATGAAGTTCATAATTTAAATATTCCAGGCTTTGGTTTTGTAGACGAATCAAAACGAATATATCCACTAAATTCATGGGCAGCATCTGTACTAGGATTCGTCAATCAGACTGGACATGGAATAGGTGGAGTAGAAGCTTATTATGATAAATTTCTTTACGGAACACTTGGACAATCCTCTAACGAAGAAACATCCAGTCGTCAGCTAATCCCTGACGCTCCTTCTGAAGTTAAAGCACCTCATCCAGGGGATAACTTAACGTTAACGTTAAATTCTGCGATCCAATCCTTAATAGAACAACAATTAATCGCTTTAGAAACTTCAACACAAGCGAAAAGTGTTACTATTGTTGCAATGGACCCACAGACAGGTAGGGTTTTGGGAATGGGAACGAATCCATCGTTTGATCCAAATAATTTTGGAAACACATCGCCAAATAATTGGATAAATAGATCAATAGGGATGAATTACGAGCCAGGTTCAACTTTTAAGATAGTAACAGGTTCAGGAGCTCTAGAAGAAAAATTAATTTCTCCCGATGAACTATTCCCAGATCCAGGATTCATAAAAATTGGCGGTCATACTATTATGAATTGGGATTATGGTATGAGACCGGCTGGTCTCACTTCATTTAGAAAAGGTATGGAGCAATCATCAAATGTTGTATTATCACAGGTAGGATTAAGGCTTGGATTGGTGAAATTTTATCGCTACCTTAAGAACTTCGGTTTTGGTACAAAAACTGGAATTGATATTGCTGGCGAAGAAAGTGGCTTAATTATACCCCAAGATAAAGTAAAAGATGGAGATTTAGCCACAATGTCTTTTGGACAATCAAATCTGGTTACTCCAATTCAGCTCATGATGGCATTATGCACTGTTGCTAATGGAGGAACTCTTTTCAAGCCGTATGTAGTCGATAGAATAACTGCTCCTGATGGAACCGTTGTTCAGCAAAATCAACCTACTAAAGTAAGAAGTGTCATATCAGCTCAAACCGCTGCTGAAATGGTAAATGTTATGGAGAGTGTAGTTACAGACGGAACTGGAAGACTAGCAGAGATCCCAGGAATTAATGTTGCTGGTAAATCAGGAACTGCACAAGAAATTGATCCTATAACTCATACATATTCGGCATCTGACTTTGTAGCCTCTTTTGAGGCTTTCGCCCCAGCGGAAAATCCTAAAATTGCAGTTTTAGTCATAGCTAACGGTCCAAAAGGTGGCGAACATGAAGGTGGGCCATTATGCAGTCCAACAGCAAAAATAATTATTCAAGGTGCTCTGGATGCATTAAATGTCCCTTCTCCAAGTAACATTCAAAATTCAGTCACAATAAGTCCTAGTAATGCCCCCGTTAGACCTGTTTTACAGCCTGTTGTAACCCCTGAACGTCAGCCACTGCCTAGCGAAACGGTCGTTCCAAATCTTATAGGAATGAATATGCGACAGGCTGGGGAAATTTTAAGTAGATCCGAATTGCATTTTAACTTTATTGGAAGTGGTCTCGTAAGTCAGCAAAGTCTTGTAGGAGGTAAGGTAGTGGCTAGGGGAACCCTTGTAGATGTAACATTTGCATCAATATCTCCGCCTCCTTAATAGCGTCCCCCACCTCCAAACTGTGATCGATTCACATATCTGGGCCGAACCCCGCCAAGGTTGGCCTGTCTTTCTAAACAACCACGTATTTTATGTACCCGGTCACTGGAACCCAACATGATCAATGAAACCAAATATAGGAAAATCAACAACTGAACTTATTTGCCAGATCGTTTGTGACGGTCTGGCTATTTTTGTGCTTTCTTGGATTATTTCTGGATAACTCACCGGGGTTGTTGTCAGGGCCAACAGGTACGCGAGGATATTTGTTGGTGACTTGTATCCTACCATGGACGATATAGATCGGCTTAATATAAAAGCAGGACCAAGAGTACATTCGCAAACATATGCACCCACCTGACGTTTTGGGCGTTTTCGGTTTTTGGTTTGTAGAATTAGAGGGGTTTTCTCAGTCAAGACCGTTGGGTCGTTGGGGCAACCGTAGGCTAAGGGCCTTGCGGCCCTTGCCTACGAAACGTGGTTGGTGTACATATCTGAGAGGCGTTGACTAAGGGCTTTGCAGCCCTCGCCACCGAACCGTGCTCGATATATATCTAGGCGCAGCCCGCCGGGGTGGCTGTCTTGATATTAGAGTGGACCACGTCCTGTGGCGAACGATTACTTTCTAAAAATGAGATATGAAGACACCTGAAAGGGCTAATGAAAGGAGAAATTATGGAAGGAAACAAAAGCACTTTTCAGTCAATTGACGAATATATTTTAAAATTTCCTCCTGAGATCCAAGAAATACTTAATATGTTACGAAGAGTTATTAAAGAGTCGGCACCAGCCGCAAAAGAAAAGATAAGTTATCAGATGCCTACTTTTGAGTTACATGGAAATCTGGTACATTTTGCTGCGCATAAAAATCATATAGGGTTTTATCCAACTCCTAGTGGGATTGATGCATTTAAACATGAATTAGCGGAATATAAAGGAGCAAAAGGGTCAATACAATTTCCTACAGATAAGCCATTGCCTCATCAATTAATAGGCGAGATAGTAAAATTTAGAGTTGCTGAGAATGTAAAAAAAGCTAAACTACATATCTTTATTTATACGTGCTGCCTGATTCTTGCCTTTAATCAGATCTTTACCGCTTGGCGAATTAGATCTTCCCTTTGATTCCAGTACATGCCATTCTGACGAAAAATCCAGACCTGCTAGGTCTCCACGTTCTTTAGTTCCAGATGTTATTTTGGCAATACTCTTATCAACTAAATTAATCTACATGAATCAGCCAAGTATGTTCAACTTTTTTTCAGCAATTAACTTTGTCATTCCATTCCAACCTATAAGTTATAGGACTTTTGTCTGACATATCTAAAGAGTAAAACATTTCGTCTAATGCTAAATTCCCGTCCTCAATTTTTGTGTATGGTAATGTTTCTAATGCACGAAAACTCTGTCTGATTGACTTAATGCGAACCTGTTCGTATATTTCACCTTACTAGCACATGGAATTTATTCGTCAGCTAGGAATAATTCACCTTTATTTTACTTTTGATTTGCATAGCTGACATTTAGTAAAGCCCCAAAAAATAACATTCTCCGTTATCGTCCAAATTCCTCTTTGACAGTCAATTTACCTGTTTACATATTCGACTTTTATGGTTCATTTAGAGTGTTTTAATCCGAAGTGCTAAAGTCCGTTTTTCTCTTGCTCACGTCGATTTACTATGATGTTTGTTTCGGGTTATTCCAATTCGGGTCACGTTAAATCCTTGGGGCATAGATAGTGCCAGCCTGGGCGTACCACCACCTTATAGGATTATAGATCAAGAGAGGGACGCACAAGTCGGTTTATAAACTCAAGTATTTGTAATAAAGGGATTTTATACCTCTTTGTCTAATATATAGTGAGGATGAATATCACTAATGTGGAGTTTTAGACAAACTAGTGGCGCTAATCCCTTAATTGACTTAACCACTTCGAAACGAAAGAAACGCCAGAATATACAGTAAAGTTTAAGAATTCATGGTCAATAGGTTTAGTCGTAGCACCTCTAGCATTACTGTTTGTTGTAATTGGCATTTTTCTATTTTACTGTGACAAAATAGATGCCGCGACATCAGATGAGTAGATTAGGAGTGATGAGTTATTAATATCTTAATATTGAATGGGGCCGAAAGAGATGATGATGCAGCCAACCATGTAAGTCAATTAATAATTTCAGAACTAAAAAGTTATGAAGTTAATATAAAAATATTGGAGCTAAGAAAAGAAGTGGTAGCCAGTTGTCTTGGCTGTTTCAGTTGCTGGTTTAAAACTCCTGGTATTTGTGTAATTAATGATGTTGGTCGTGACATTACGAGAATGCTAGTTCACAGTGATCTTGTTATCTTTATCTCTCCCATTGTTTTCGGTGGTTACTCTGCTGAGCTGAAAAAGGCTCTTGATCGAATTATTTCTTATCTGAATCCAGATTTGATGAAGATACAAGGTGAGGTTCATCATAAACCGCGCTACTCTAATAGATTTAGCCTAATTGGAGTCGGTATATCTGAAGATGATAATAACGAAAATGCTCAGATTTTTACAAACCTAATCAAAAGAAATTCAATAAATTTCCATTGTAAAAGTCAATCTAGTTTAATAATTAATAATAAAGAAACGGCTACGGAGATAGCTAATCACATAAAAAGTATTCTCGAAAAGAGTTTTGGAGGTGAGGACATTAATGTCTAAGCAAAACGCCTTACTTTTGGTGGGGAGCCCCAGAGAATCAAAGAGCACATCAGATGTAGTGGGTAGCTATCTTCTCAAAAAGTTGGATGAGCGAGGATGGCAAACGAAGAAAGGTTATGTAGGCCAATTAATAAAATCGGAAGAAAGTAGAAGTATTTTGTTAGATGCACTAGATAAAACAGATTTAATCATTTTATCAAGTCCGTTATATATTGACAGCTTACCAAGCAACACTATTAGAGCTCTTCAGGTAATTAAGCAACATAGACGATCCTGTAATAATAAGCCTCAAAGATTAGTTGCAATAATTAATAGTGGTTTTCCGGAGGCGGAACAAAACTATACTGCGCTTCAAATATGTAGACGTTTTGCCATAGAGTCTGGTTTTGAATGGCTAGGAGGTCTACCGCTAGGTGGTGGTTCAGGTGTAGATGGTAAACCTTTGGATAAATTAGGGATACTTTTTAGAAAACTAATTAAATCACTCAACTTATCGGCTGATGCCATAAATAAAGGAGAACTAATCCCTGAGAAAGCAATACGATTAATGAAAGATTATCCAATAATGTGGCTGTATTTTAATATTTTGCAGTTAGGAATTAAATTATTAGCAAAAAAGGGTGGAGTTTTAGATAAGATTCATGATCAACCATTTAAAGATCTGGGGTGGTAGACGAGATGGGTAATTCGATTATCTTTATTATTGGAGTGGGTCGCCAAGTGCTGTGGCAGGGAAACATATTAACAGATAATTTATAACAAAGATAAAGGATCTTTAAAGGTAAGTGAATAATATGGAAAAGAGGGGATTCACCTATGATTATTGATTGTCATTGTCATCTAGAAGAAGAAATGTTACCTTTAGACAAGATGATTGAGAGTATGGACAAAAGTGGCATTCACAAAACTGCATTAATCACTAGATTAAGTCCTCCATTCTATGTTTTATCTGATCCTAAAAAAGATAAGCTGAAGAAATTAGTTGGTAAAATAATGTTAGATTACAGTATTCTTGGAAGGATGGCTTATAAAAGTTCTGTAAAGAAAGGAACTTTTCTTCTTTTAGGTGAAAAAATAAAGATACTTGATACTCCTGACAATGATTCAGTACTACAAGCAATAAATAAATACCCAAATCGTTTTCTAGGTTGGATATTCACAAACCCCACTCTACAAGGCACTGAAATTGAAGAAGTAGACAAATTACAAAGTCATCCAAACATAATTGGCGTGAAACTGCATCCTTATTTTTACAACTACAAGATTGAAACTGTAGAGAAACTAGCAACTTACTGTCAAGAACATAACTTACCTATGCTAATTCATCTCTCGGCACAATCAAACTGTTATCATTACTTACCTGAAAAATTCCCCACCTTGAAGATAATTTACGCTCATGCAGGTTTACCTCACTGGCGAAAACTTTGGCAAGACATGTACAGTTACAAGAATGTATACATTGATTTATCTAGTGTCTTAACTAAAGAAGTTGCTGAACTAGCTGTAAAAGCAATGGGGTATCATAAATGCTTATACGGTACTGATGGTCCTTACGGGATGTCACAAGGTGGTACATATGATTACTCAAGTGTGGTAAATATGATAGAACATTTGAATTTAACTAATTCACAAAAGGAAGCAGTATTAGGCAATACATTTAGTAGTTTGATTAGATAAATGTGGCTTGATTGAAATAATTGGGGTATTAAATTAAAAGAAGAGGGAGTAATTGCTTTGTGCCAATTTTTCACATTCATGGTGAGGGTAATAAATGGTACGAAGTAATGCAGAACTATTCTAAAGAATTGTAGGACAGTGGTAACAGAGCTAAATTAGCTAAGCACTTCAAGTGTTTGCTAACCAGACTAATCGAGCACATCGGGCACTAGATCACGGCAATATGACAATAATAAATATAGCTCTATTATGGTGACAGGGCATGTGGAGACGGTGGTAAGTATGCAGAAAATAGATAGCTGAAAACCTTTGGTGGTGTGGGTTTGAACGTTTATGGGTAAATTTCGCCGGCATTCTTTATATCTTCATACATCGGTTGTAAGTAATCTTTCGTAGCGCAACCCTCATGACTTCTACAATAGAAACAGCCTTGGCATCCCTTAATTCTATCATCATTAAGGTTATAAATTTTCACTTCAGCGCCTTTTGATTTGGCGCCTTTAATTATTTATTCAATAAGCTTAGAGGTATATCCGTTTTTTCTTGTGTTACCGATAAAAACAATAACTTTACTCATGATGGATCCTACCTTTCAAAATAATTACACTAAAATTATATCTAATCTACGGGAAAAAGATAAAAATAAGTTTACTTGCTATTCGCCCGTTATAGTGGTCAATTACATCAGTCGGTTTTGACAGAGGTTCACCCTTGATGCCGTTACAATCATTGTAACTTGAAACATAAAATCAAACATGATATGATTGAAATATTAAAAGAGGAAACGGTGATGAATTTGGATAAGATCTCGTTAGATAAAGAAATAATTCTCAATGCAACAGAAGACGTCATTCGCCGTTTCGGACCAGACAAAGCGAATATCTCTGACGTGGCAAAATCATTAAAAGTAAGCCACGCTGCCTTTTATAGATATTACAATGGAAAAACAGCCCTATGGAATGCCGTTACAGAACGCTGGCTCGCACGTTTGCATGCTTCATCAAATGACATATTAAAAGAAGATAGTCCAGCCGATATTAAGCTTTATCATTTACTCGAGAATTTTGCGGAAGCTAAGCGTCTCAGCGCGATTAATGACCCAGAAATGTTTGCAAATTACATCAAACTAGCCCGTAACTCAATGGAAGTAATAGAAAAGGTCATAGAAGATGGGATTAATAAAATTGAGAAGATTATATTACAAGGGATTACAGAAGGTATATTTTTTGCGGAATCTTCCCATCAAGCGGCAAAATCAGTATATCTTGCAACCCGTGTTTTTATCCATCCAGACTCATTCGAAGATCCAGACAGAAAGCAAAACATAGATTCCGTTGTAAATCTTCTGTTAAGAGGCCTTAAAAATCCCAACAAATGAATCCTGAAGGCAAGACATGGCCGCCAATAAGGCGGCCATATTTTTCGGATTAAAAAGGTGCGTATACGCGATCCGGGCGTGAGTAACATCAGACCGGACATCGTGCCGGCATTGCCCCACTTGGATCCGCACGCGGAAGAGTAAAACGTCACAACGCTGGGTCTGGTCCTCTCCGAAGCTGGTGCGGACACCGAGTTCGGCGACTGCGGCGAAGTCGCAGATGGTTTTCATACGGCAGAGATCATGATGCGATGTTCAGTCGCTGAAATAATGACCTTCTTCGAGATCCGAGATCAATGAAGGATGCGCTGGCCGCCATTCCAAGCGTTCCTGAGTCAGTGCACTCGACGTTGGGTTGTCGGTCGATGCAAAGGCACCAAGAAAGCCGAAGTGAGGCTTTGCCTCTTCACCAGAAATGCTGACCACCGGTAGGTTCAGGCGGCGACCAATAACGTGGGCGATGTCACGGACTGACACACCCTCATCACCGACCCCGTGCAGTAGAGATCCCGCTGGAGCGGCTTCCAACGCCACCCGAAACAGACGTGCCGCATCGAGGTAATGTACGGCCGGCCAGCGGTTGGACCCGTCACCGATGTAGGCCGAGACGCCTTTGTCACGAGCAATGTTGATCAACACTGAGACGAAGCCAGCTTTTGTCTCGCCGTGCACGCAAGGTGCTAGACGGACGACTGATGACCGCACCCCACGTTCGGCCAGCGCGATAGCCACGTTCTCCGCTGCGCCCCGGGGCACTGAGGCGTTGACCATATCTTTCTCCGTCCCGAGTTGCCCTGGCGGGAGCACGAATGTGAGCATCATTGTCCCCGAGGTGATCACGAACGGTTTGCCGCTTCCCTCAAGCACTGTCCCCATCGCCTCGACAGCGCGCAGGTCGGCTGTGACCGCCCCGTTGTAGTCTGAGAACATGATGTCGTGCTTAAACGCTAGATGAATGACGCCGTCCGCCGCAGCGACACCGCTGCGAAGGCTGTCAAGGTCGTCGAGGGTGCCGCGATGCACCTCGGCCCCTGCAACCTTTAGTGCATTGGCAGATTTGTCCGAACGGGCAAGGCCGACGACCTGATGCCCTGCCTCAATGAGTTCGCGGACAACGGCGGAACCTATGAATCCCGTCGCGCCTGTTACAAAAACGCGCATGATGATATCCTCCTTCTAGTGGTAAGATGAAATATACGGTTGTTTGCTAACTATTGCCAAGTAACTTGTAACGGATTTCTATCTACCAAACGTCGATAGATATACTTCGGATAACCAACCATCAGTCCACCTGTAACACGCATATTTTCCGGTAGGTTTAAAATGTCAAGCAGCGGCTGATAGCCGGAAGCGGCGCAGGAGTTAAAAAATCCAGTAATGCAGGTGCCGAGACCGATGGAAGGTGCGTAAAGTTCCGCATAAGCCAGTGAAAAGAGAGTATTGTCCCGACCAATGGGCAAAGAGTTTTTGTCAACTATAGGTATCACTAGACAAGGAGCATCACGCAATACAACATCTTGACTGTTCTGACGGTAGTTGGCTATGTGCGCAGCAAAGGGTGCCGCATACGGTGATCCGGCATAAGGTGGAGATTGCAAGGCCTCTTCCAACCAGTCAATGGCAACGGAGGTAATACTTTTCAGTGTGTCTCGATCATCAATGACATGATAGGAAACGCCTTGTGAGTTGCCGCTTGTCGGCGCAAATCTGGCAATGTCTAGAAGCTGCCTAATCTTTTCCCTGGGAACGGGCGTCTTTTGAAATTCCCTAATGGAACGTCTGCGACGGAGAAGCAGAGCCGTAGTATTTTCGTCCAGGACTGCTGCCTTTTCAAGTGGTACTTGATTGGCTAAAGGTGTTTTCACATTGTCGAGTGCTTCCGAGGGACAAATAGCCACGCAGTGACCGCAGGCAATGCAAAATTGTCCTATGACCTTCGGTCCCTGTTCATCCATCCCTATAACACCCGTCGGACAGACTTCGGCACAACTGCCGCACTTAGTACATTTTGTCGGATCAACCTGTATCAAATCCGTATTATCTTTTTCCATTCATATATCCTCCCTTTCTTTGCAATTTTGTTACGAGAAACAAGTTTTTATATTTGTAATTCACAACACAGATTGTATCATATCACATTATAAATTACAAATTATTAAATATGTAACGTATTATCCGGTTATATTTCTCTGGGGACAGTTTGTCCACCTATATCACCTGCATAGTACGTTATTCTAAAATTCTATTGACAAAATTTACACTTAAAGATATTATCATGTTAGTGCAGGGTGGGAAAAAGTTTAAAAGGAATCAGTATAATTTAGAATCGGTTTCTGACCGATTCTTTTATTATTACTATAATAAAAATAATTCCATCCGAAATATATGAAAAGAGCAATGGACCTTATTAAAGAGGTCGGTTGCTCTTTTTCTTTATTTCGGGTTGAAACTGGGAAATTCCAGTCCGTCAACTCGAATTTTTTATAGGGTGAGGCAGGTAAAAGTCTGTCGTGTCTTATAATGAACAGCCAAAATCAAATGGAAAGAAGGGTTAAGTATGTTATTTCTTGTTAAAAGCGAATTGACACAATTGTCTCCGTTTCCACCTCAACAGGTCAAAGAGATTATGGTAGAAGGATGGGAAAAAGTTATAAACTATCAGAAACAGGGGAAGATTTTGGCACAAGGAATGTTTGCTGGTAGAAAAGGTGGTTGTGTTATTTGGGACGTTGAATCCATAGAGGAACTTCATACATTAATATCTCAATCTCCAATATTTCCATTTCTTGAGACAGAGATTATTCCCTTAATTAGTATTGAAAATGCTCTGGAATCCGTTAAGTTAGCTCAAAAAATAGAACAGACATTAAAAGAGTAGATAGTATGTGAAGCCCAGCCTCGCCCTAGTTTAGGCCCTCCGGGGGCCTATTTTTACGTATCAGAAAGTATAAGTTTGGGGGTCCCCCTTTACTTGCGAATTTGGTAAGATTAAGTTATGGAAAATAACATTTTGAGACAGATTTTCTTTGATGATAAGAGACACTGGGATAGATTTGTCGAGAAGTACGGAGATC
>JARLHW010000191.1 GCA_031292075.1 Desulfosporosinus sp. | reverse complement strand
GTAGGCTGAGATTTTTTGCAACGATTGCACACTAATAGTCTGCATATAAGTAACAAAGCTAAGATTGGAATGGGTCGTCATGACAGTTCCCAAAATAGCAACTCCCACCGAAGCTGCCACATTGCGTAAGGTGTTCTGCAGTGCAGACGCCCGATTGACGAGTGATGGCGGCACAGAGTTCATCCCGGCCGTAGTTAGGGGAGCCATCGCCAGGCCCCGGCCCGATGACCTTACCCCATAAACGACCATAATAGCCAAGTAAGTCCAGTTGAAATTCAGATTAACGAGCATAAGCGAGCCTATCAACATGACAATAAAACCCGCTATGGCTAGTGGCCTAGCCCCAACCTTATCAAACAATGCCCCACTGATCGGCATCAACGCGGCTGTCATGAGCGCTCCCGGCATCGTCAAAATCCCCGTTTGCAGGGGACTGAACCCCAGACCGTTTTGTAAAAAGACAGGCAGGAGAAAAAGTTCGCCCATCATGGCCATGCTCATAAAACTAACGGCAATATTAGAGGCCAGAAACGGGCGAATCTTAAAGAGACGTAACTCGAGCATCGGGTTCGCCGAGGTCAACTCCAACACCACAAAGAGGGCGAGAAAAATAGCCGCACCGATGAACAGGGAAATAATCTTGGCCGAGGACCATCCGCTCGTTGGAGCGTCAGAAAGCGCATATAGGAGGCAGAAGAAACCGATAACACAGGTTACAAAACCCAGTAGGTCAAACCTGCCCGCATCCTTAGGCTTCAACTCCGGAATATAAGCTCGCGCTATGAAGATATTAATAATCCCAATCGGAACATTGATGTAGAAAATCCAGCGAAAATTAAAATTTTGCACTATGTAACCGCTTAAGGTCGGGCCAAAGGCTGGAGCGGACATAATCGCAATACCCCAAATTCCCATAATCAGTCCACGTTTTTCCGGTTTAGACAAGCTGAAAAGAATGGTCATACTGATTGGCATCAACAAGGCTCCGCCCAAGGCCTGAAGGACTCTAAAGAAAATGAGCGAGGAAACGCTCCAAGCAACACCGCACAAACCCGAGCCGACAACAAAGGTTACCAAGGCGAAAACGTACATACGCTTGGCACCGAAACGATCGGCTAAATAACCACTGATCGGCGTAAACATACCAACTGTCAGACTATAGGCCGTGATAACCCATTCAATGGTACTTTGGTCCGTGGCATACACTGCCATCATCTTAGCAATGGCTACATTTACGACACTGGTGTCCAAAACTGCCATAAAGACACCTAAGAGAATACCAGTCAAGGCCAAACCACTTATTCCAAATTGTTCTTCGAATTTCAATTTCTTTCCTCCTTTCCTGTGTTGTCTGTAACGTCTTTCTTAAGCCCCTTTTTACTGAACGTGAATCTGGACATGGGCACTCATACCAGGGACTAGTGTTTTCTTAGCTAGATTTTTATCCGTTATTTGAATGATGACCGGAATCTTCTGCACGACATTGGTGTAGGAACCTGACGCTGCTGTGATATTAGGAACAATCGAGAAGACGGACTGTGTAACATCATTAATTCTACTGACGACACCATGCAAGGGCTGACTGGGAAGGCCGTCCAAATCAAGATCGACGATCTGCCCCACGCGGATTTTACTGATGCCGGTCTCCTGAATATTGGCAGTAACTTGAAGTTGATTCGAATCTGCAATCACCGCCAAGACTTGCCCTGGCTGGACCCCTTGACCCAGCGCAACATTTGTCTGAACTATCTTTCCGCTAATGGGCGACCGAATGTTTTCCCGTTCTAGCAACCTCTGCGCTAAGAGTGGGTCCTTCTGAACAGCTGGCACCAACAAAGGGTTGAGCGACAAAACCGACTGATTCGATTCCGCGCCGATCACCTGACCTTGATTAACAGCATCGTTGAGATTGATCATCCAACTGTTTAAGCGCCCGGGAAAGGATACGGTAATCGGCACACTATTTCCTTCAGCCACACTGATCTGGGCATCATCGGTTGATACGTAACGCATCATATAGAGATAAATTCAATTGATACGTTTTAACTTGAAATTGAATAAAGATTACACACTTTCAGCCCTATTTAAGGGATGTTTCGAATAAACACAGGGTATAGTCTACGATGGTAAATAGGTTCTGCACTTGAGTCATAGTATACTTTGGATCATAGCTTAATGAAGTTACCACGGTAACTAATGGGGGGATTTTAAATTAATATTGACAGATACATCGATGCCCTATCTAGCATCAATCTTTTCAGTGGTTTTACAAAAGAAGAAATCAACAAACTATTTAGTTCTTCTAAATTTGAGATAAAAGAATATGGAAATGAACAAATTATCCATTTTCAAAATGAGATCTGTCATACCATGGATATTATTTTGAAGGGTAAAGTTTCTGTTCAGAACATAGACGAGAATGGG
>JARLHW010000190.1 GCA_031292075.1 Desulfosporosinus sp. | reverse complement strand
TTTTGAGAGAACAGCGTTCGCAAGGACGAAACCATCTCAGACATCTGGTGATCATGCCGGAGGGGTTCCACCCGTTCCCATACCGAACACGGAAGTTAAGACCTCCAGGGCCGATGATACTTGGGGCGCAAGCCCCTGGCACAGCAGGTCATCGCCAGGTAAACAAGCGAAAAGACTATCTCGCAAGAGATAGTCTTTTGCTTGTTCTGATTGTGGGTCAGTATCGGGTCCCACACTGCAGGAGAATTCGTTTCGGGACGCAGTGTGGCGAAAGGCTCGTCCGCCTTTCGTTCCAGGGCCGATGATACTTGGGGCGCAAGCCCCTGGCAAAGCAGAATCCACACTGCTGGAGTATTCGTCATGGGACGCAGTGTGGCGATAGGCTCGTCCGCCTATCGTATCGCCAGGTAAACAAGCGAAAGACTATCTCGCAAGAGATAGTCTTTTCTGTGTTCTTCATTGTGGGCCAAGGCACCGGGAGTGCTTCTTCCCTTGTTTGTCCTACTAGAGATTGTAAATATTTTATTTCTGCCGTGATAGCACATTATCCGCTATAAATTTGCTAAGAGCAGATATGATTATATAAATTGGAAACGAATAAATGTAATGCCAAGAAATCAGTTGGTATTGTTTTATGTACACTGCTAGTGGCTCAGCAACAAATGCTAATGTTAGGGCAACAATCGTACTTGCCAACAGGAATTGCTTCCAAGTTCTGTAACGTTGAAATATCAGCATGTAAGCAATCGGCACCAAGATAAAGTCTACGGGTAAAAGCAACGGAATTTGTGGAAGTATTCTTATTGTGTAATTCCATAGAACTAACTCTGAGCCTATTACGTCAAGAAGGGTTGCTAAAATATTTACTAAGAACCCGAATGCCGTTATTACGAGTATCCTCTGTTTATCTACTAGTTTCCACCATGCTAATAAAGGTATGACTATAAAAACTATGCCAATCCACCATTGCCACGTAAACACTTCATATCTAAGCCAGTGTTCTATTGACAAATGTTTGTACATTATCTTAGTTTGAATAATTTGATCCATCATTTTCGACTCGTTCATAAATGCCTCCAAATACACCAAGTGCGTTATGTTTCTATAGTCCAAAGAGACAAAACAGAGTTATAAGGATAATTGGCAAATCCGACAAACTTAGCCAGCCGAGGAATGAATAGAATCAAAGAGCCTTGTGAATTTGACTGTAAAGGAATGTAGTATTGCAAGGTTAATGTGTGCCTTAAAATTCACGAAAAGCTCCTAAAGAAACAGTAGATAACCCCTGAAGTTCGGGACGGTGCACTAAATAACTTATTGGTTTAGAATGCCCAAGTTTTCGTGAAAAATGTAAGTGACAAGGCCTCCTTGCTCTGTGAGTGCCTGTCACTTTCTTTGTGATAATATTGTGAAACTTTTGTTTAGGCTTGGTCAATTAATCATTTTTCGCATTATCAAACAGGAATTTCGGCATTGAGTGGCGAATCATAGTATAAATATAAAAAGATATAGCGTTCGGGAGATATATTATGAGTAGGGAGTTATATTGAGTGAAAAAGATACGTTTTCTACATATGTCAACTTTTGCCGCCATCATAGGAGTTATGCTTGGCTTAGCTCCAGTGATTCCGGTACGTGCCGATAGTTTACAGCAACAGCTGAATCAATCTAAGCAACAGGCTAGTCAGATCAATGGAGCATTAAAGACACAGAAAGATAAAGTGGCGGGTGTCACGGCACAAGTATTAGCCTTGAAGCAGTCGGTTTTGGTGTTGAATAACAGTATGGCGCGGGAACAACAATCCTTGACAGAGGAACAACATAACCTTAAGGGGTTGGAAGATCAGCAACAAAAACTGGAGGAGCAGCGCCAGGAACATATTAAAGCGTTAGGTAATGTCTTAAAGGGTAATTACGAAGATGGCATGACTACATATGTCGCCGTGTTGTTTGATGCTACTAGTATATCGGACTTTATAGACCGAGCGGACAAGATTCAAATGATCGTGGGTGGCTATAGTAAGCTTCAAAAGGATATTATAACACTAAACGGAACATTGAACACTCAAAAAGAACTTATAAAACAAAAGCAGAATACAATCCAAGCTTCGATACAGGCTAAAGCACAAACGCAACAAGTGGCGCAACAAACATTGGACAAGCAACAAACCATTCTTGCTCAATTAAGCACAACTGAAAGAGCAATGCTGAATTCATCAGTGTCTGCTCAATCGAAGGTTAGCAGAATACAGATGTTGATAGAGCAGGAAGCAATTGAGGCCGCTTATGCTGCCAAAGGTGGTAGTTCCACCGGGAGCTCTGGAGCTAGTTCAGGCGGGGGAGTTTCAGGTACCGTCAAAGTTTCAGGTGGAGCCCAACAAATTCTTAGTTTTGCTGCCCAATTTCAAGGCATACCCTATGTTTGGGGTGGTACGACTCCTTCACCTGGATTTGATTGTTCAGGGTATGTCCAGTATGTATACGAGCATGCCGGTATCTCTTTGAATCGAACATCAGAGCAGCAGTTCAACAATGGTGTTCCGGTTTCACGGTCGGATTTACGCCCAGGGGATATAGTGTTTTTTCATACCTACTCTTCAGGCGCTTCGCATGTGGGAATTTATGCTGGAAATAACACAATGATTGATTCATCTAATGGTGGTGTATCATATGATGATATGACAAACTCCTATTGGGCATCGAGGTATTTGGGTGCTCGTCGTGTTGTAGCGTCTTAATTTAGCAAATTCATGAAACCAAAAGAAGGCGTCCTTTCAAGGTAAGGGATGCCTTCTTTTTAAACTTTATGCCGGATGCGTAAAGCCCCTGAAAGCAGGGGAAGATAGATCGTGCCCCTAGTAGCTTAGGCTCCTTCTAGACACGATTTTAAACATTGAAGTTAAAAAGATAGGATGCAAATATAATATACTAAATATATTCTGATTATTCCATAAATGTTTTCTTCGGAATCTTTAAACTGCTCTAAAGTTGAATTAATTTCGTTGCATTTTATGATATAATCAAATAATTAATTTTGATATATTACGATACTGATTCTGAGCATATAAGCTTGCCAATAAGGAGGATGGGTTTTGAAAATACTTGCCATTAATCCGGGTTCAACTTCAACGAAAGTTGCAGCCTATGAGAATGAAACGTGTCTTTGGAAACAAGAGATTGATCACCCAGCCATTGAAACCAATGCCTTTGCTCGTGTGGTGGATCAATCTGACTATCGAAGCGCTCTGATTTTGAAAGTGCTCCAAGAAAAAGGGATTCCTTTAGACTATTTTGATGCCTTAGTTGGACGGGGCGGTATGCTTAAGCCCTTAGTCGGAGGTACCTACTTGGTTGATGAAGCTCTTGTTAAGATCATGCATGATGCGCCTGGGGGGGACCATGCTGCCAACCTAGGTGGAATCCTCGCGTATAACTTGGGACAGAGGAGCAATGTCCCTGTTTATATCGTGGATCCGGTATCGGTTGATGAAATGGAGTCGGTAGCCTGGCTTTCTGGACTTCCAGAACTACCACGTCTGAGCTTTTCTCATGCCTTGAACATGAAGGCGGTTGCCCGTAAAGTGGCTCGTGAGATGGGAAAATCCTATCAGGATATGAATTTGATTGTTGCCCATTTAGGAGGGGGAATTTCGGTCGCCCCCCATCGCAAAGGGAAAATGATTGATGTGAATAACGCTAATAGTGAGGGCCCTTATTCCCTAGAACGAAGTGGTACATTGCCAGCGTATCAACTCGTTAAACTTTGCTATTCCGGTAAGTATTCGGAGCAAGAAATGATTACTAAAATCAATAAAGAAGGTGGATTGTTCGCTTATCTCGGAACAAAAGATGGGCGTGTGGCTGAGCAACGGATGAATGATGGGGACTTAGATGCTAAGCTAGTCTTAGAGGGTCTGTGCTATCAAGTGGCTAAGGAAATTGGTGCGATGGCCACGGTGTTAGAGGGAGCTGTAGATCAGATTATTTTAACTGGAGGATTAGCTCACTCTGAGTTTATAACCCATGAAATCAGTCAGCGCGTTGCTTTTATTTCTCCAGTTGTGGTTGTACCTGGAGAGGAAGAGATGGCAGCTTTGGCTCTGGGTGCATTAAGAGTTCTCAATGGCGAAGAGCAAGCGTTGAGCTATTAAACCGGGTTGTCAAAAATGGGGTGTACAAGAATGCGTTTTAGCGGATTTGAGTCGTTACTCGACAGAGCAAAGAGCTTGGGCCGGGCAAAGGTTGCCGTGGCTGTAGCCGCAGATAGAGAAGTGCTGGAAGCCATTAAAATAGCGGAAAAGGAAGGGCTCGTTACCCCTGTTCTTGTCGGCGATGGTGAGCAGATTAAGCGCTTAGCCCAAGAGATTGGGTTGAGTTTAGCAGGAGCTGAATTGATTCACGAACCTCATTTTGAAGGAGCTGTTCAAAAGGCTGTTGATGCAGTGGTGGACGGACAAGCCCATTTTCTAATGAAAGGTCAAATTAACAGTTCTGATTTTCTAAGAGAGGTATTACGACCTGTGCGGGGACTGCGGACAGGTCACTTGCTTAGTCACTTTGCTGCATTTCAAGTTCCCGGGTTTTCCCGTTTGCTCTATGTGACTGACGGAGGGATGAATATTGCTCCGAACTTGGCGCAAAAGAAGGAAATTCTGGAAAACGGCTTATTATATTTGAAGGGCATAGGGATGGATTCGGTGAATGTAATTGTTTTAGCCGCGAATGAAGTGGCGAATGCGAAAATGCCGGTGACGATGGATGCCCAGGCGTTGGCAGAGATGAGTCAAGCAGGTGAATTTCCAGGTGCGATCGTGGAAGGTCCGCTGGCTCTTGATGGAGCGGTGAGTGCGGCCGCGCTGAGGCATAAGGGGATTGCTAGTCGGATCAATGGGGAGGTCGATCTGTTCTTAGTTCCCACGATTGAAGTCGGCAATGTTTTGGGAAAATCTCTGGTTTATTTTGCTGGGGCGACAATGGCTGGGATCGTACTGGGGGCGCAGGTTCCAATTGTCATGACGTCGAGAAACGATACCCCGAGGAGCAAATTCATGGCGTTGACCATGGCTGCTCTGAGTCGAAAAATATCATAAATTGAAACTATTGAACCTACTGGCCGCTTTACATTATTCTATTTTCTGAGTTAAAATGCTTACATGTATTAAGTCTAGAAAGATTTTGCTCATTTCCACTAAGGGGGGAGACTAAAAAAGCATGAAAACATTAATGACAGGCAATGAGGCAATTGCTCGGGGCGTCTACGAATATGGTGTCAGCGTTGCTGCAGCCTATCCTGGAACACCAAGCACGGAAATCCTCGAAAATATTGTAAAATATCCAGAAGTTTATTGTCAGTGGTCGCCTAATGAAAAGGTAGCAATGGAAGTAGGCATTGGCGCAGCTATTGCCGGTGCTCGCGCCATTGTTACCATGAAAATGGTAGGTGTTAATGTAGCTGCTGATCCACTTTTCACTGTA
>JARLHW010000018.1 GCA_031292075.1 Desulfosporosinus sp. | reverse complement strand
CGCCACCCCCCTATATGCTGCAAGATCTTTAGACATTGCGCAATATCTAAAAGCATCCATCCTTTACCTAAGAGGGGGCGTCCCTCCTCAAGGAGTGTACCTAGGATGGGTTTGCCTTTTAGATGGCTTAAATAATGAAGAAACCCACTACGGATTCTACATTATAGTGTAAGTATTCCGCAAAAATCTGGAAATTCCTGCTGCCACCCTAAAAAATATTTGGGAAAGTTTTAGCAAACATCCAGTCTTCTAGGAATTATGCTCTTTTTCGAGGAAAATTAAGACCTAGATTCTTGCCAATAAGAAAATAGGAATCTCCCCCCAGCACTATTGATAGTTTAACCTAATGAAGCTTAGTTTGCTAGTCTTTTTAGGAAAATAATTTAATCTGTATAGGCTCTTAATATGCTCTTCATATAATCTTCACAATTTATAATCTAAGATTCTTGGTAAATCCCAAAGGCAACCTGCTTTTGAAAAACTGACGAACCGAGTTTTTTTCCTCAATAGGATTAGAAATAAAGCCATGCTTGGCACCGAGACGCTCAATTTCAGTCAGTACAGGCGGTTCCAGCTGCGCTGGATACGTTAGGAGAATCGGTGCATTCAAACGGTGTGACAAGGGCACTGATACCAGTGAATCCGGAACGTCGTCTGTGCGAGCGAACAGAACAGTTCCAGCCTGTTGCCATCCTATTTGAGAAATATAAATGCCCGTTTCAATACATGTATCTCCAAAGACTCTCGTGGTTTGGCAACTTAAAGGAGCG
Organism: Desulfosporosinus sp.; assembly: GCA_031292075.1. Lineage (GTDB taxonomy): Bacteria > Bacillota > Desulfitobacteriia > Desulfitobacteriales > Desulfitobacteriaceae > Desulfosporosinus. Next base: position 86,464 of record JARLHW010000018.1, on the reverse strand, counting down.
GCACTAGCGATAGCAACTTCGAGTAGCCAAAATGTCAGCAATAGTCCAAGCAGCACCCCCAATTTCCTTAATTTAGTTCGCAGCTTTACCCCCCCTTTCTCTTTATCATTTTCGACACTCATTGCATGAATCCTGCTATTTTCTTGATCACTCCTACTTAAAACTATTCAATTCAAGCGTAAATTTGACGCTTCGGCTTCGCTCTTGCTATATGTTAGAAACTATTATCTAGTTTGCTATTGTGGGCAGAACTTATAAGTATTAACCTATCGACAGATTAAGTGACTCGTCCTGGATAATTATTTTTCACTAACGTAGGATTTTCCCATATCTTGACGAATAGTATAGGGTTCTGTTTAATTAGCTTTGTTTACATAAGAACTTAGTAAAAATGAGCATGTCTTCATTAAACAGCTTAATTCAAGGGGGGAAAGTTCAGAAATGTTAAGACCAATAAACTTTGCAAAAAGATACCGTGAGCAACCTTTCAGCCACAGAGTTTCTTATTTAATGCTTGTTCTTTTTTTCCTTAACTTTGTTTGTTTTCCGTTCTTCCCCACCTCGGCTTTGGCAGATACGGCAAGTACACCCTTGCGCCTTGCTGGACCAACCCGCTACGCTACGGCGATTCAGATTTCTCAGGCCACTTGGTCCAGTGCCAATTCCGTAGTCCTAACACGGGGAGACGATTTTCCGGATGCCTTAGCCGGAGCTGTCTTGGCAAAGAGCTCCAAAGTGAACGGTCCTCTTCTTATAACGGACTCCCAGCAACTCCTGCCTGAGGTGTTAGCCGAAATCCAACGCCTTCATGCGCAACAGGTCTACATTCTGGGTGGTACCGGAGCTATTTCCGCGGCGGTGGAAAGTTCCCTCACTCAAAATAACCTCACAGTCCATCGGATCTCCGGACAAGATCGTTACGAAACAGCTGCCAACATTGCTTTAGAGGCGGTTGCTAACTCTTCTCAAGCTTTTTTAGCCTCCGGAAATTCCTTTGCCGATGCCTTAAGTGTCTCGTCTTATGCGGCTGCGCACGGTATTCCCCTTCTTCTAACGGATTTAGACGCTATCCCCTCAGGTACACTCCAAACGCTGCAAAAATTAGGGGTTCACTCAATTACTATAATTGGGGGAGAGGGGGTAATTTCTCCCTCTGTCCAAAGTCAGTTAGCAAGCCTTGGCTTTGCTGTCGACCGTTTAGCCGGGGCTGATCGTTATTTAACAAATATTGCGGTCCTGAATAAACTGAACTATTCTACCAACACGGTATATGCGGCTACGGGCGAGGATTTTCCGGACGCCCTCTCTGGGGCCATCCTGGCTGCTAAAGGGAACAATCCCATTATGCTTGTTCCTCCTGCCGATATCAATTCCGGTACGCTGGCTTATCTAAACGCCCGACGTGCAGAGGGATCCGTATTTACCCTCTTCGGAGGATGGGGAGTGATTAACTATGGGATAGAGGACATCATTCGCACCGGCTCGGTTCATCCTCGAATTTCCCTGCAATATATGCAGGCTTACGGTGCTTCCGCTTTAAGTGCCTATCTTAGTCAGCTGGCCCTGCTTCCTGCTAAGGCAACTGACTCTGTGGATTATCTTTCTCCTAATTTGTTTTCACTTGACAACCTGACCACTGGGCAGACGGTGGCGAGCGGTTCAATCACCGGGACCTGGAGCCTGGGCGACAATAGCTATTCCCAACTTGTTAATGCTGCTCATGCCAAAGGTCTCAAACTTCTGCCCCTCATTGGTTCCGACTGGAGTACTGAGGCTAAAGCTACTCTGGATTTAACCTTAACCCAGGATGCCTCACGCTCTGCGTTGGTCAAGCAACTGGTGGACATGGTTCAAACAACGGGTGTAGATGGAGTTGTCATTGATTTTGAGTGCATGAGCGCTGCTACCGGCCCCTACCTCACGAAATTCACACAAGCACTTTATGCCGAACTCCATGCTCAGAATAAACTTGTGATCGAAGCGGTTCCGTCCCGCACGGCGTCCGCTGACTGGTATACTCAGTATAATTATCATGACTTGGCTCAGTATGTAGACTATCTTAATATTATGACCTATGATTATAGTACTTCTGCTCCCGGAGCTATTGCCCCTCTATCCTGGGTAGAAAAAGTTCTTAATTATACCCAGGGTCAAGGCTTGGACATGAGTAAAGTCTTGCTCGGTATCCCTTACTACGGGCGGGACTGGACGAAGACCGGAGATACTACCTATAGCTCTCAATCTGTAGGGTTGGCCAACGCTACAAGTACTGCTGCCAGCAATCATGCGGTCATACAGCGCGCTGCCTCTGGGGATACTGCGGGTATACCCTATTACACCTATACTGATAATACCTTAGCTCAACACACGGTCTATTACGATGACCTAACCAGCTGGGACGCCAAACTAGGCCTTCTCGACACCTATGGTCTTGGGGGAATCGGCTCCTGGTCTCTCTACTGGGTGAGCAACGATACTGCTCCTTCTCTCTTTTCTCTGCTGAAAGAGCATTTACGCTTACCGTGAGAAACGCATCCCGTCAGATATCCTTGCTAGACTTCTTTATCAGATTTAAAATAGACTTGTAGATTGAATTTTCTATGCTGAAGATCAACACTCCAGTTCTAAATGAATACAAACGTACTCATATAGAACAATCCCCCATAATCTTTAATAGGTTTAGGGGGATTGTTATGCTTCTATATGAAAAAATAAGTGACTATTTAGAGCCTTGGGGAATTCTGAACGGGTAACCACAGATTACACATGAAAAGAACGATAAGAGAAACCACAGATTAACACAGATTTCACAGATAAGAAGGATTAAGTATAGAAAAATGGCGAAAATGGGAGTCAATGAATGTTATTTTATTCTGTGTTAATCTGTGGAATCTGTGGTTGATTAACTGAGTACCTAGTAATAAATAACACTTTTAGTACACGCAAAAAGGGAAATTCAGCTTGTAGTTGACATATAATCCATAAATTAGTAAATTTATTACTAAGTGTCGTAAATACCTATGGGGGTAGTAATAGTGAAAACTAAACGGTTGGGACCTCTGCTGATTGCCTTTCTCTTATTTTGGCTAACCATCCTATACACAGGAGAAATTACCCAAATTGTTGCCAACCAGTTTTGGCTGAAACCTGGCGTGATTGAAGCAGTTGGTTTAGTTCCTCCTAAGGATCAAGAAGTCTTGCTGGGCAGTATTTTTCAGCGTAAGGCTATGGAAACTGGGGACGTCTTGCCAATCTACGGCTCTTCGGAACTGGAAACCGGTCATGCTTTTAACCCCACCCACGTATTTGGCAATCGTCCGACTCGCTTTACCCCGTTTATTATTGGGCGAGGCAGCTGTCAAACGTTGGTACATATCCTTAATATCGCCGCTGACCATAATCTGAACGATAAAAAAATTGTCATTACCTTCTCGCCCGATTGGTATGAAGACTTAAACGGACTTTCTAATGATAGGCTTGCTATGAACTCCTCGCCGCTAAAGGTCTATGACGTCCTGTTTAGTCCGGACTTGCCTCGTCAGCTCAAAAACCGAATTCTCCTACGAATATTGGACTTGCCTCAAGTGGTTAATGAGGACTACTTTCTTAAAGTATACTTGACAGCCTATAGAAGCTCTGACTGGATATCACCCTTGCAGCGCCTTCTGCTGTGGCCCTTGGCACGTCTGGAATATGCCGCACTGCAGGTTCAAGATGCTAGGAATGTTATAAGATCCACCTCCGAATTGGATCGGAGAACGGTTACAGAACTCGCCTCTCCTACGCCGGATCAACCTCTTAATTGGCAGCAGCTCGACAAGCAAGCGGTGCTGGAAGCCCAAACAAAAATGCAAAATAACCTCAATCTCTCAGATAATCTCTATGCTCAGTATGTCCGGCCGAATATCATGAATTCCCAAAAGGGGGTTAATAAGTTAACTCCTTCTGTGGAATACGACGATCTTCGACTGATGTTGGACCTTCTTCGCGAAAAACATGTGAATGCTCTTTTTGTAATGATTCCCTATAACGGCCTTTTCCGTGATTACACCGGGCTATCTTCGGTTATACGGCAGGCATATTACGCCAAGGTTTCTCAAATTATCCAAGGGAGAGGATTTCAATTCGTTAATCTTTCCGCCCACGAGAAGGAACTCTATTATATGCAAGATGCTTCTCATCTGGGTTGGAAAGGCTGGGCTGAACTGGACCAAGTCTTGGATAATTTCTATCACAATAGGCATGCAAGTGGGGACGGTTCTTACTTGCATCACTGAGATGTATTAAAATATGCTAAAGAGAAGGATGCCGTATAGCATCCTTCTCATCAATTGGGACATTATTGTTTTACTTGGTGATACCGGGATAATCTTATAATAAATCTTGTGGCCTGTAAAATTCACATTCTAGCTTTTTAAAATCCTTGGCATTCCAAGTTAAAACTGATAGCTCCAAGCTTCTTGATTTCTCAGCTAAGTAAACATCTACGAAATCAACATTTACCCTTCGGAAACGAGCTAGGACACGTTGTACTAACCCATCTTCATCAAGCTCAACTCCATCAGCTTCAATAAAGTCCTCGAAGACGCGCAATATCGTTTCTTTATCAAAGTTGTATACCTTGTGTAAGACCCAGTAAGCTTCAATTAGAACAATTGACAGAACGTGAAATGCTATATCGCCCTGTTCCATAAGCTGAACTAATTGCTCAATCTGAGTATCATCATCTTTCGTAAATAAACGAATAAGAATATTAGTATCGACTATCATTGTCTTATTCATCTTTTAACTCCATCGACCTATCTTTAAGCTCTTTTGCCCGTTCTGTCCTAGCTAAATCAATTGCTTCATCCACATAAACGTTTGCTGTAGACTTCAACGCTCCCATTACTCCTCGAATTGACTTCTTGGTTTTAGGCTGGACTTCAATAATTTTTTCATTTTCATCTAAGACAAAAGCTAATCTATCTCCTTCGTTAATGTTTAAAAGATTTCTCAGTTCAACTGGAATGGTTAGCTGCCCTTTGCTAGTTAACTTTCCAGAGAGAAGTTGTTTTGCCATAATAAATGTACCTCCATCCAAAAGTATTACTTAAATTATAAGTAATACTTTTGGGAAAGTCAAGTTTTACCAGTCAATCTTTAGGCTTGATTAGCTATGTGAATTTGCTAATATTGTGCGATTCGCTATGCTCAAATTTTACGATCATTCCATATTCGCACGATTTTCAAAATTAAAATCGTGCGATTTCTTAATGCACCAACATACTATTCAAGTCATCCTCTATGACTTGGGGGATTGCCGTAAGATCCCCGGAAAGATAGGGCTGGGTCACTGATTGTGACAAATGGCAAGATATAAATTCTTTCAGTGTCGGATAGCTCTCTAGGGATGTATTGGGAAGAAGGACCAACGTTTGATTTTTGTGAACCGCTAACGCCGCGCCCGTTAGAGCATTGGGAAAGTCCTCTCCGGTGGCAAAACTTAGACCCTTGATTTCCCCATCAAAGGCTTTGCCTACAGCCGCCATGGTTTCATACCGGGAAGCTCCTGCCAGGCGAATAACACTGGACGAGGGCAAATTCAGATTTGTGCTGATTCCTTTAGCAATCGCTGTTGAGATGACCCCGGTCCCGCCAATGAGATAAACCTGAGACGGTTTCATTTGCTTCAGAGCAGCTAGGGTTTCCTGCGTAATTAGAGTTTTGGAAGTGAGTAGAACGGGCATTTTATCCTGCCCGGCAATGGAGGCGATGCTTAATGCGTCCGGAAAATTATCGCCGGTAGCAATAGCAACAGCAGAATGCGTCCCTGTGATAGCCTGGGCAATGTTGGCCGCTGTCGCGTAACGATTCGCTCCGCTTATCCTAATCTGTTTCCCAGAGTCCCAACCAAGCGTCTGTAAGTCAGTGCTGACCTTAGCGCTTAGGGCTCCCTCTCCTCCTAATAGATAAATCTTTTCAGGATGAAGTGCCTTAAGGGCTGGTATGAGCCTGCTATCCAGTCCCTGGGGTGAGGTTAAGAGCACAGGGGCGTCCAGCTGGGCGGCCAAGGGAACTCCGGCCAGCGCATCTGGAAAGTCATCGGAGCGGGCTAACACTACCGCAGGAGCTCCTTGCGGCCAGCCGGCTAAGGACTGTAGAATTGCGGTGTCCACACGGTCTGAACCTTCAATCCTGATCAGAGCTGAAAATTTAGAGGGTGTGGTCGTTGGAGTAGTTGTTGGGGTAGTCGTTGGGGTAGTCGTTGGGGTAGTTGTTGGGGTAGTCGTTGGAGTGGTCGTTGGAGTGGTCGTTGGAGTGGTCGTTGGAGTAGGAGAAGTTTGATTAGCTTGTTGTAGGCCCACTTTAGCGCGTTCAGTCAAGTTCGCATCTAGACTAAGCCCTTGCAGGACTGTTGAATAATATTTGGCAGCACTGGCAATCGAAGAGGTCGTTCCTTCCAAGAGCAATTTATCTGCTTCAGCTAAGAGGTTACTATAGGTACTAAGGAGGCCGGTTTTCGCTTGACCGGAGATGCCAGTATCAAGAGTCGGTCCCTCCAAAACAGTCGTATAGTCTACAGCGGCACTTACGTCGGAGGAGCCTGTTCCGGCACTAGCCAGCTTATCCGCATCAGCTACTAGATTACCTTGGGCACTAAGAAGGCCAGTTTTAGCCCGAGCTGTGAGACCGACATCTAAACTTGGACCCTGCAGGACTGTCCAGTACTCTTTAACAGCACTCGCATCGGAGGAGTCTGTCTGATTAAGGATTAAAGTATCGGCTTCCGCTAAGAGTTGACCATAAGTGCTAATAATCTTCTGCGAGACAACCGATTTATCGGTGACCAGCGGGCTATTATAGGCCGTATTATAAAACCCTAACGCCTGTATGTAATAGGTTCCTCTGACTTTGGGATCAATGTAAAAATTGTACCAGTAATCACCGTTAGCGGCATCTGTACCGGTACCTCCGCCTGTAGAAATCAATACATTCGGATCAATCAAGAGATCTCCGGCATGCGTAGGAGTCGGTTCACTCCAGCAACTGGATAAGTTTGGAGGATCCATCAGCGGTAAGAGAGATGGTGAGATTTTTGTAGCTCCCGGGGCGAAGGTAATAGCGCTATTATATTTCTGCCCCATTAGGCTAAATACCGAATCCTGATAAGCGGTTTGACCGGTTATGTTGTTGGGATTATTTCTGGCACCCCAGCAGTTGTAACCCCAGACTGCAAAATACCAGTTTTCTAAAACGTTGCGATCTCCATTTCCTATCTTGGGATAAGCTCGCCATTTCTGGTTAAGAGTTTGGCAACCCACCTCAAGATTATAGTCTATATCATTTTTAAGTTTGTCTATGGTTACTTTGTCAGTGGGATCATAGGAGGAGATTTGCATTATCCCGATTCCTATCCCGTCTGTCCCGATTAACGGTTGATCTAAAATGGGTTGTCCAGAGGCATCTAATTGATATTGTTTCCAACCACTCTCCATCCAGGCGATGGATTTAAGCAATACTGGCGGAATGTTATATTTATCGGCCACAACTTCAATTTCATGGCCAATATTATTGTAATAAGCAGTTGGGGCAACCGCAGCGGAAACTGGTTTGACTGGAATTAACTGTACAGCAAAGAGCCCCGTGATCAGTACGGCCACACTCTTCCATAATCGACGTTGACGTGAAAACATATTTCTACCTCTTCCTTACTATTCGCTAAGTCATGGAGTACATTCCATATCCTATTCGACAAGAAGAAGCCAGTTCCTCCAACAACTTCTTAAACCCACCAGAAAATGCAGAATCCTCGCTCTGACGAGAAAACGCCCGTCAGAGCGAGGATTCTGCAACTCTAGATTACCCTAAGTGACCTGAATAATGAGAAAGATGATCATTCATATCCACCAAAAACCGGTATCAAATCTACTGTGAAATCGGGGAAAATGGATAGTTGCACTATATCTTCCTCCGTGTATGATTCCGGGCGGCCGTATCGTTTGTTTTCCTGTAATGTAAATACGTTTACATATTTGCCATCCGGATCTACAATCCAATATTCTTGAACGCCAGCCTTTTCGTATCTGTTGAATTTTAATACTCTGTCCAACTTGGCTGTCGACGGTGAAGAGATCTCGATGATTAGATCAGGCACTCCAAAATATCCGGTTTTTCTAAGTTTTGTTTCATCACACACGATAACAATATCCGGTTGTACAATATTTGAAATGTCATCGTCATTTTCATTATGTTCTATTAGACATACGTCAAAGGGTGCTGCGAACACTCTGCATAGTTTATTAAGTAAGTAGTTTGATATTTGCCTGTGAAGCTCACTAGATATGCTTTGATGTTGCCATTTAGGAGCAGACTGCATATAAGCTACTCCGTCAATTATTTCCCATCTTTCGTTTTCCGGCCAGGTTAAGTAATCGGCATAGGTATAAATTTTATTTTCTTCTGGGAAAGACATAGCAAATCACCACCTCCCCACTTTTCTATATATTACCATAAGTATATAGGAGATTAAAGAGACGGCCTATCAACATTATTCAAATTACCCTAAGCGACCTGAAAAAATGAGAAAGCCAAACATCACAAACTGAGCTGTAAGGAGGATAGCCAGGAAGTCCCACCCTGCTCCTTGACCCCAAAACTTCAGTTGCTTGTTCTTCCGAGCCAGAACGTCAAAGCTAATCATCAGGGCAGCATGATAAAGTCCGTAAACAATGTAATGGAGCTGGGTTCCGTGCCAAACTCCCATAAGGCCAAAAAGTAGTATGTAGCCTACGTAGGAAGCGGTATAGCGGTTTCTAAAGCGCTTTTTCTTAGCAGAATCAAGAACAAAACGCATATAGATGTAGTCCCGAAACCAAAACGAGAGTGAGATATGCCAGCGGTTCCAGAAATCTTTAATGTTTTTGGCGAGAAAGGGCTTGTCAAAGTTTTCGGGGGTTTTAATGCCCAATAAATAACTTACTCCGATAGCGAAGGCGCTGTACCCTGCAAAATCAAAAAAGAGATATAAGCTATAGACGTACATGTATTTAAGCGTTGGCAGAAATCCAAAAGCGTGGTTCAGTGGGTCGAGCCAGTATTTATTGATCAGATAGGCGAGGATGAATTTATAGAGGAAACCTCGGAAAATGTGGTCTATCCCCTGAGTCGCCAGCTCCCCATATTCCTGCCGGGTGAGTGGTTGATAGAGGTCCGTGACAAAACGACGATAGCGGTCAATCGGACCCGAGGCCAGGGTGGGAAAAAAAAGGACAAAACTGACGAAATCCAGCAGACGAACGTCTTTAATTAGTCCGTCGCGAATTTCGATGATTACTCCGACTGTACGGAAGGTTAAATAGGAGATCCCGAGAAAACCGAGCACTGTGTGCCAAAATCCTAGAGCGATAAAACTCGGACTTAACTTCACGCCCACCAGTGGCAGAATGGACAAGATGTCCATCAGGGAAAAGACAGCCGCGCGATTTTTTCCCTCTTTCCTTCTTCGATAGGCCAAATAGAGTCGAACCAGAATCCATTCATATAGAAGGTAAACTATAATCTGATAGAGTATGCTCTGTGGTCTTGCGATCACAAGGAGCATCCCTAAGGTGGAAAGTAAAACCCAAGCAGCCCGAAATCTGCCCGTTACTCCAACAAGCCCGAGCAAAACAGCCGGCACTAAAGGTATCAGTAAATATAGAAAGAAGGAAAAATTCTCGTAAGGCGTCATTGCTGCCCTCCTAGTAAAGTACGGCGATCTACCTTACCGTTCGGGGTCATCGGCATTTTGTCCAGGAACTTAAAACGACGCGGAATCATGTACTCTGGCAAGTGTTGGCGCAATTCTTCCTTTAGGGCAAGAACTGCTGCGAACTCATCTTCGACTGATTTACCGCTAGTGATAAAAGCCTGTAAGTAGTCTATTTTTCCCCGTCGTTCAATGGGCAAAACCACAGCATTCTCGACCCTCTGGAGCTGTCTAAGATTTTCCTCGATTTCTCCGAGTTCAATCCGATAACCATGGAGCTTGACCTGAAAGTCCAACCTGCCCTGGTAGAAGAGGAGTCCTTCCTTCACTATCCCGGCATCTCCTGTCCGATAGGCCTGCCAGGTTACGTCATTCTCCTGCCAGGTGAAAAACGCCTTGCCGGTCTGCTCCGGATTGTTAAGGTAACCTACACTGACATTAGGGCCTGCGATAAGCATCTCCCCCTGTTTCCCCTCGGGAAAGGCCTCCGGTCTGTGGGGCAAACTCCCTCCTCCTGCGGCAATCTCTGCGGAGAGTTGATCCGTGTCGCAGATCAGGACCAAAGCATCGGGTTTTACCTCTCCTACGGGAAGAGGATTAAAGGTCCTCAGAATCTCCGGGGTGATCGTTAAAGTGGTCACGGCCACGGTGGCTTCAGTCGGCCCGTAGAGATTTTCTACTTGGGCCTGTGGAAAGCGCTGGAGGAGTTTGGAGGCACAATCATGGGTCAGAATTTCTCCGCAGAAGAGAAACCGCTTGACCAAAGGCAGAAGGGTATCCTTAAAACTTGGATCCATCAAACAAACTTCAGCAAAGGAAGGAGTTGATACCCAATAGCTGATTCCGGAGGCGTAAAAGGAGGCAAAGAGTTCCTTGGGGTTAGCAATCTGGTCCTTATCCACACTCCAAAGGGTTCCTCCCATGCTTAAGGACATATATAAATCCATAACTGAAAGATCAAAGGAAAACGGGGCCTGATTCAGAAAGACTTCATTTTTTTCTTCGGGTTGGAACGCTGGGTTAACCCAGTTAAGAAAGCTCTCTAAGGCCCGCAGGGTAATCTGAACCCCTTTGGGCACGCCGGTACTACCGGAGGTATAGATTATGTAGTAGACTTCATCTTCTTGGATGCAAGTGGGAACGGTTCTCATCTTGTACTCCGGGACTTGCCACTCTGTTAAAGGGAACGAAGATTTTCCAAGATTATCTCTTCCTGCTAAACCGAGATTTCCTTCTTGATCTACAACCAGGTCGTCCACGACCATAATCCCTGTTTGAACAATCCCTTCGGGCAGATGCTGCGGCGAGAGTACTATCCAGGCTCCGGAAACCTCAGTAATTTGCCGGCTCCGTTCAGGTGGGGTGGCAGAATCGACGGGGATGTAAGGAAATCCGGCTTTAACGCAGCCGATAAAACAGGTAAGCATTTCAGGCTCTTTGTGCCCATACACGACTATTGGGGTACCTCTCCGGATCTCTCCGCGCTCCCTTTGATCATCAAGCCACATGGCGAGGGCATCGGATGAAGTTTTAAGCTGAGCGTAGGTCAACGTTTTTTCTCGCTGCCGATGGGCTATGCGCTCGGGACAGAGTTTAGCCCAGGCATTGATTTTTTCGATCAACATTGTCAATCCCTCCAATGCAAGTGGGGACGGTTCTTGGTTGCATCCAGAGCTCTTAGGGAGGAAGTTTCTTAGCACGGTCGCACCCGTTCCATTGCTATTCGCTTGATGCAATTCCTCTCTCCGTGCTCTCTAAGCTAAGAAACTTCCTCTAGGTTATGGGTCGCCGGGGTTCTGATTTTAAAAATTATTGTAAATAAATGGAGCAGGCGTATGTTGCTTTTGCACCATATAAAGGTAAAACAACCCCATCATAATGAGGTAATAATAGGCGACTTTACCAATAAAACGGGCGTTGGGGTTGTCCACAAGGGATCTTTTAATGAACAAAGTGGTCCATTGCTTCATCAACATCCACCCATCCTTTCCAGCCTAGATGCATAATATCCTTCAGGAAGTAAAGGTCATATTCATGTCCGGAAAAGTCTGCTACTTGGAATCCCTGTTGCTCGACCATCTGGCGAGCGCGTTGATAATAGGTTTGCCGTTCCACGAGAGGAAACCCCGTGTAATCTGCCCAACGTCCGTTAACCGGGACAATGACAAACATTGGCTTGACGCCTGTTTGTTTCAGAACATCCAACAGTAGCTGAAGATCCTGGTATTCAGGAGAAGCTGTTAGTTTATCTTTTTGGGCAGACCCTTTTTCTTTAGTAAGATCTTTATTTATGTATTCTAGGTAATACGAATCCTCAATCCCGAATGAGTTATTGGTCACCGCCATCTGCCCGGCTTGAGTTGCCTGTGCGGATAACTCAGTCCAGGACTTTAACGGTAACGGTTTAGGAACGGGTTGTATACCTTGAAGTAACTTTCTTTGGTTGTTAACGTTAATTATTTGGAGGAGTTTAATACTGTCAAAAGCATCTTTCACCTCAAGAGCGGCCATTTCTATGTGCCCGAGTGGGCTATATATTAGGTTAACGATACGTGATTTCGTATCGTTCTGTCCATAGTGTGCCAATAATCTTGCTAAAAACGGGTAGTTGTCTGTGACATAGGGATATTGCAGTAAACGTGAAGCCACTTGTTGCTTGGTCTTCACTGTCAATTGGTTATTTAAAAGCAGGTAATAAGCTTGCAATGGGGAAAAATTTTCAGCTAAATAATCCGGGGTAAGTCCTTCCGGTTCAAACCATTGAGCGGATAAAATCACAACCACTTTTTTGCCTCGTAGGGCTTGACCCTGTGCTGCCACATTCAGTACATGGACCAAATCCTGACACCCTCCATGTCCAATTAAAAAAGGCGTAAAACCGGTGGGTCTACCTTCAAAGAGGAAGGAGGGGTGAAACGCTGAAACCGACGAGAATTCCGAAGACCCATAAACCGGCAGAATATCCTGGTTTTCCAGTCCTTTCTGCTGTAGGATTGTTCCTTTAAACACCTCGTTGCTTTGCGACCCTGCTACCTGCTCGATGACTCCCGGCTTTAAATAGAACTGAGTTACTACCCACTTTGTGACAGGGCCCATCTCCAAAACCGTTAGCACGAAAAGAAGAGCGGCAACGAGCATTGGCCAGAAACGACGGCGAATCATCATTAGGCCTTGCGCTCCTCAAGATAGACTATAATTTTATTGGCTGTTTCCCATTCTTCACGTTCCATTTCAGTTGGTGCCACTTCAATGTCGAGCTGCTCGTGAATAGCTACAAATAATTCTATGATGCCAAAAGAATCTAACAGCCCGTTCTTGAACAGTTCTAGATCCGGATTTCGTCTTATTTCATCCGTACCACATATATCAGTTAGGATATCAAGAATTTTCTCTCTAACCACATCTTTTCCTCCTTCTTCAGTAGGGGCACAATGCCTGGCGTGCAAACGGGGACGGTTCTTGCTTGCATATCTACCGAACTATTATCTGGTCGCGGCTTGATTTCTTTTCAAAAGAACTTGTTGATGATGAACTGAGTCCGAAGCGTCAGAGATAGAATGAGATGTCGCACTCACATTATTCAAGGGTATGTGTGCAACGAAATGTGCATGCAACAGAGAACCGTCCCCCGTCCCTCTCGTCCCTACCGTCAGTATGCCCCTTTTCCGGAGAAGACGACTGATAGGGTTTTCCAAAGAATCAAGAGATCCAACCGCAAACTCCAGCGCTTGACATACTCAAGGTCATAGGCCAGGGTTTCTCCTAAGGTTAATTCTCCTCGCCCGTTTACCTGCGCCCAACCGGTGACACCCGGCAAGACATCGAGGCGTCTGTGTTGTTCTGCTGTATAGTGTTTTACGATATCCATTACTTCTGGGCGTGGCCCGACAAGACTCATATTTCCCTTAAAAATATTCAGGAGCTGGGGCAGTTCGTCCAAGCTGGTCTTACGCAAAAATCTCCCACTACGCGTAATCCGGGGATCATCCTTCTCCTGAAAAACGAAGTTTTCCAGATCCGTCACCTTTTCTAACTTTGCCTTCATCATAGCATCGGCATTCTGAATCATCGTCCGAAACTTATAGATTGTGTAGGGCTTACCTCGGAGTCCTACCCGTGTTTGCATAAATATTGCCGGTCCCGGTGAATCCATGCGAATCCAGAGGACAATCGCATACCAGAGCGGGGAGAGGATCACAAGCAGAATCGCGGCAACTACAATGTCCAGCAACCGCTTCAGAACAAGTTGCCACCGAGAATATCTAAGTTCTTCATTTTCCGCAGATGCCGCCAATCTCTGACCCATCCGTTTCTCTCCCTTCCATAACAATACTAGATAAAGCGTTTCTCAACTGTAAAACATAACCAAGCCCAGCCCAGCGTTTACCCCATAAGAGCACGGGGGCGTTGTCCTACCTCGTCAAACCAAGCCCAAGAGGCTTTGTTTGCAAAAAGTGATTGACTTGCCGTAAGCAGCTTGCCAAACTTCGTCTCAAACTCTGGCGTAGGCGGGACGGAGCACACGATGTGCTCCGCCGGCAGCCGAGACAAGGTCCCCTCACGCCATCCTTGGCTCCGGTGACACTAGGCCATCCATGGCCGTCGGATGTCGAGTTGCCGGGCATCCCGCCGGAGCCAGAGTTTGAGGCGTTAGTTTGGCCTGCGCAACGCACGGAATGAACGTTTGCAAACAAAGCCTCGCCCCCCCGTCGTCTTACCGTCGAAAACGCTCAACGATCCGCTGCACAGCCTCTATAACATCTTCCGTATCCTGCTTATTCATCTTCGGATAAAGCGGCAAAGAAATGATGCGTTCAAAGGTCGTTTCTGCCTGAGGAAAATCTCCCTTTTGGAAACCGAAGGTATCCCTATAGTAGGGATGCATTGGCAGAGGAATAAAGTGCACACTTGTGCCTATTTGTTCAGCCTTTAATTCTTCGATAAATTGGGCACGGTCTATGGATAGTTTTTCCAAATTAAGCTTAAGGATATACAAATGCCAAGCATGAAGGGCGTAATCTTTGGTAACTGGGATTTCCAATTCGGGCATTTTACTGAACTCTTCGTTAAACCGTTCGGCTATTTCTAAGCGGATTCCCTGCATCCGCTCTAACTTAGCAAGCTGAGTCATCCCGAGAGCCGCTTGAATATCGGTCATGTTATATTTAAAACCAGGATAAAGAACTTCGTAATACCAGGAACCTGCTGCTGTGTAACGATTCCAGGCGTTCCGGCTCATACCATGTGAGCTTATGACTCTGATTTTCTCAGCCAAGGCGTCGTCATTTGTAGTAACCATGCCACCTTCTCCTGTCGCCAGGTTTTTGGTAGCATAGAAAGAAAACGCAGTTGCATTGCCGAGCGAGCCAATCAGTTTCCCTTTGTACTGGGTATAAACAGCATGGGCCGCATCCTCTAGGACAAAAAGATTGTGTTCCCGAGCAAGCTCCATAATCTCATCCATTTCACACGGATGCCCGGCTATATGCACCGGAATAATCGCCTTGGTACGGGGTGTTATCTTTTTACGAATTTCGTTGACATCGATATTCATGGTCACCGGATCAATGTCGGCAAAGATCGGGGTTGCACCCACATGAATGATGACGTTTGCTGAGGATGCAAAGGTCATGGGAGTGGTAATCACTTCATCCCCTTCACCGAGACCGGCCGCAACCAGGGCGAGGTGTAAGCCCGCCGTGCAGGAGTTCACGGCGATGGCGTGTTTGACTCCGATATACTCGGCAAATTGTTTCTCAAATTCATTGGTTTTGGGTCCCTTTGTAATCCAATTTGATTTAAGGCTATCCACCACTGCGGCGATGTCGTCTTCCTCGATAAGAGGTAATCCATAAGCTAAAAACTCTTCACGTGCCATGTTGCATGCATCTCCTTTATCTTCTGGCACATTCAAGTAAATAACCAGTCAGTCTGCCTAAACTCGGAAGTCAGTGAGTCAGAAGCCGGAGCGTCAGATCGTTGTATTTCCTTTCCGATGGCATCTTTGACTTGTTATTTCCTTTCATATGCCTTAGAGCCTTGACTTTATCAAGGTCTTATAAACCTTTTCCATCTGGGTCACATTAGCATGAAAATCATAATGTTTCAGGACGAACTCACGACCGGCCAGGCCCATTCGCACCCGTTCTTCAGGGTTTTCCAACATATATTCCATGGCGGAGACCAGACTATCGACATTCTGTGACTCCACCATAATTCCTGTCTTCCCGTCAAGCACTACTTCGGGCAGTCCCCCTACGCGGCTGGCAATAATCGGACGAGCACAAGCGGATCCTTCAACCGCAGTCACCCCAAAACTTTCTTCCAGCGAAGGAACGACAACGACATCTAGCTCTTGATAAAATCTTGCGACTTGGGAATTGGTAACTTCTCCTAACCACTCAACTTTATCTGAGATCCTAAGTTTCTCGGCCATGGTTTGGAGTCGTCCAAGCTCAGGCCCGTTTCCGGCAATTTTTAATAAGGCGCGACCCGGGTGAGAATGCTCTACGCGAGCGAACGCTTTCAGTAAATAATCTAAGCCGTAAATGGGCTGGAGGTATTTAGCTACTCCAAAGACCACTTGCTTCGGCAACGGAGCTTCTCGCAAACCTGGTGGAGAGAATTGCTCGAGATCAACTCCGAACGGAATAACTTCAATCTTACTGTCCTTAGCGATATAACGGTGCATCTCCTTAGCCATGATTTCACTCGTTGAACAAAGGAAGTTCGCTTTTCCCAAGATCCAAGACAGCAAGAGGCGATGGAAAATGGATTTTCTCGGGAAGGAAAAGATATCACTCCCCCACGCCGAGATAATAAAAGGGCGTTCTCGGGAAAGAGCTCCGATAAAACCAAAACTTGTGGCGTAATGAGCATGAAGCAAATCAGGGTGTAACTCCTGAACTTTTTTCTCAACCCAATGCAGGCGCAGGATGAAGTCGACTTTGCCGCCTAAGCCCTTCGGGACAACATGGACTGAGATATTGGGGATTTTTGCAGGTAGGAAACTGATCAGCTCGACTGTCCAGCCTCGCCGGGATAGCTCGATCGCCCATTTCTGAGTATGTGGGCTTGCTGCATTCGCTAATAAGCACAGTTTGGGCATTTCAGTTTCCCCCCTTTCTTCGGTCCATCTTTCCGAAATTCAAGTCACTCACATGAAAAATTTCAATAAGTTTCAACATACATTATCTCTAAAATCCAATCTACCGTGACAACTGAAACAGAAATTTTCCCTAATCTCCAGGTCAAAATGCAACAACTAGACCACTCTGATTATAAGTCTAATTCCCCCAGCCAGCCAGCGACAATTGAACTCCAAGAATAATGAAGCGACACAAACTCTCGTCCGAGCCTGCCCATTTTCTTACAACGTTCTGGATCTTTCTTAAGTTCTAAAATAGCCTGGGCAAGGAGTTCCGGCTCCTCGGGTGGAAGGACGATCCCCCCGCCGCTGTCTGCTGCGATTTTTGCTCCTTCTCCTTCTCCAACGTAGATCAGGGGTTTGGCGCTAGCCAGGCCCGGAAACACCTTAGAGGGACGAACTCCTTCGGAAAGCTTATAGCGCCGCAGGGTCGAGAGCGTAAGGCTTGCCAAACTATAGTAACGCTTCATTTCAGTAATGGGTTGGAAATCTACCCAGCGTACATTATTGAGCTGCAGATCCTGAGCCATTGCTTGAAGACGCGGTTTTTCTGAACCGTCCCCAACGAAGAGAAAAACAACCTCCGGAGCGACTTTTTCTAGACTCTTAGCAGCTTGTAAGGCTACTTCTAAACCGTGAGCGTAGCCCATAGTCCCTGCATAAAGAATGACGAATTTATCCTTAAGCTTCAGTTTAAGCAGGAGTGCCTTATCCGGCGCTTGCGGGGCAAAAAGATCGGGATTTACTCCGTTCGGCAGGAAAACGAGCTTAGCTTGGGGAATTCCACGGTCCTTTAAGGAGTTGATAATCCCTTCCGTCTGAGCGGAGATTCGCCAGGCAGTTTTATACATGGACCTTTCTAACCTTTCGGTAAGAGCAATCACCGATCGGTTAGTTACCAGGCCTAAGGAAACTGCCGATTCCGGCCAGAGGTCAGAGATATTTAAAATCACTTTAGCGCCCTTTACCCACTTGGCAAAAAACACTGTAAACCCAATAAAAAGCGGCGGCGACTCGACAAAAATATAATCAGCTTTTCCTGCCTTGACAACTCCATAACAGGCTGAAAAGACAAAGGAGAAATAGTTTAGCAATCTTTTCCAAAATTTACCTCTTTGGACCGGGTAAATCCAAGTTCGGTAAATGGGTATTTCTGCGTGGGAATCGTTCATGAAAAACTTACCTCGATATTCCGGTGGGATCACCCCGGTCGGGTAATTCGGGAAAGCCGTCACGACTTCGATTTCATGTCCATGATCTCGTATGGCCTTGGCTACTTCTAACAGGCGAACTTGCGCCGCTCCGTTTTCGGGGTAAAAATACTGAGTCAGCATCAAAATACGCACGCCTTGGTCTCCTTTTTTTAGCAACTACTGATTCATTAAGCCGGCCAGTTGCCCAGCTAAATTCACTCGGTTAAAATCCGCGCACTTCTCGGTCGCGGTCGACTGAACCTCGCTAACCTTACCTGCTCGCTCTCGCCAATTATTAAAATATTTACTGACGGCGTCGGCAAGTTCGAGAGGGTTTCCTAAGGAAGCCACCGTACCGAGCTCTCGTTCCTGGATTAGCTGAGCCGCAACTCCTTTGGGCAGGAGCCCTAGGATCGGCTTCCCAACCCCTATATAATCGAAGATTTTTCCGGAGTAGGCAATATCCACACTCAGATCAAACGTGAGGAAAAGCAAGTGGGCTCCAGCCTGGTAGTTGAGAACTTCTTTGTGGCTCATATAAGGCAGAATTGTAACATGCTCTGACAATTTATTCTTCAGAAGCTCTTCATATTTCGGGGGGACATAGCCAATAAAAAGCACTTGGAAGTTATCACGGGCCTCCGGCTGGTTCTGAAGGAAAGAGGCTACCCCTTCAACAAAGGTTGCCATGTCATAGGCCTCTGCAATGATTCCGGTATGAATCAAGGTAAATTTTTTCTGTGCCACCGGGCTGATCTCAGTGAAATCGTCAGGATCAAATCCATTAGTAATGGTAATCATTTTTTGCGCGTGCTCAGGATAACGTTTTTTGTACATCTCGGTCAGGGATGGTGTGACATTCACAAGATGGTCTACATTCTGAACAACCTTACTTTCTAGCCAAGCATCAAGTTTAATCCGAAAGGGAATCTGTTTTTGCATCGCTTTATTACCTACCCAAGGATCCCGGAAATCAGCAATCCATGGTTTTCTGTAGAACTTGTGGACTAATAAGGCGATGAGATGAGTGGTATAAGGGTAAGAGGTTGAAAAAAGATAGTCAACGTGTTCTCTGCGGGCAAGCTGTAAGGATTTCAAAAAACCAAACGGCAGCCAACGTACCTTAGAGTCAGGAATAAAGAGATAGTTGTCAACGAACTCAAACAGTCTTTGTTTAAGCGACTTGCCTTGATCTATAGTTAAGCTCGCTTCCGAGTTGCTCTCCGAGACACTCTCCGAGACGTCTTGGGACCGGCGCAAGTGAGCAAATTTTTCGATTAGACTGCGCAGCCAGAGGGTTTCCAGACTACTTGAGCGGTGAACTTGAACCGTGTCTGGAATTTCTTTCAGGAGGCTCTGATCATACGCGAAGTTATGTCCACTCTTCACTGTACTGACAAGCGGCTGTATCTCGTAGTTGGGCAGATATTTGACAAATTTTAATGTTCGCTGTACTCCACTTCCTCCCAGAGGGGGAAAAAAATACGCAATCATAAGGACCTTTTTCATCGTATTCCTCCGCGATTTCTCAAGACAATTGACTTGCCTCAGACTTGGTCTACCCTTTTTTGACACTGGGAACGTAACTGCTCTGCTTGCTGATCGAAAGCTTATGAAGTATTTTATAGGCGGTGGCCAGAACATAGCGAACCGGATTCTTGCTTCCCTTTTCCCAACTTTCTGCTTGTTGGCTGAAGATCTGCTTTCCTGTCAGTAAGGCCATGGCCCTCAGTTGCTGGATATGGAGCTTATGGTAAAAGATGCTCGCAATATCGGTTACTTTAAATGGGTATAGGTCATATTTGGACCAGTTCAGATAAGGCACCTGGTACTCCTGCAGAGAAAGTTCCAAGGTTTTCAGTCCGGAGTCGTAATAAGTCTTGGCTTCTGAGCTCTTGGTGATGAGATAAAATTCCCATAAGCCCCAAAGTGCAAAGATAAAGCCATTCAAAACAAAGGAGGGTGTCTGAGATGGATATTCTTCAAAATAATCGCAGCCCTGCCATTTTGCCAGCAAACCACCCTCAGCCACCGGAACATTAAACGCCTTGAGGGCTTTTTGACCGGTATCCCAGTATGACTTATCGTTTGTTTCCTGATAAGCTCTTACCAGAACGGAGAGCGCTTGCCCTTGTGATAAAGCAGAAAGCCAAGGCTTTTTCAGGTTATAGACCATTTTATCATGATCGTTGATCCAGCCCCACTGCCCGCTGCGATACTCTACCAGGTTCTTAACGAGCCAATCGGCCGCGCCTAGAAACCGTTTAAGATGGAGAGAGTTCCGGGTCCTGAGATACTCATCATAATTACCCAAGGCATACTGGGCAATCGTGACGGATAAGTGACTTAAGTGCCCATCGATTTCGACCAGCGGGATCTGTTCCTCATCAAACTCCCCGGCATATTCCGCTTTAGCCGACATATCGACAGGGTATTTGGCAACGCACTTATTATTCAAGGAAGTGTTGGTATTCATATCAGGATGCCAATAGTCGGTTTTTCCTATAATCATTCCTGAGTAGGCTTTGATCATCTGAATAATGTTCATGAAATTCCTTCCTTGGGCTTAATCAGCTGTTGATAGAGTTCTTCTACTTCGCCCATGTTATCTTCCCAGATTGCCTTACTCCCAACGCGCTGACGATTGATCTCTCCGGCTTTGTTTCGAAACGCTGCATCTCCCAGCGCTCGAATAATGGCCGCCGCCAAGGCCTTAGAATCCTTGACCGGAACCAGGAGTCCATTCACATTATTCTCGACCCATTCCCTGTTGGCTGGCAAGTCCGTAACGATGGGAAACGAACCACAGGCCATTGTCTCCAAGAGGGAAACGGCGGTAGCATCCGAGGTAGGAACACTTGCGGAGATGGACGATTCGTTAAGATAACTTTGAACTGCCTCGTGAGGAAGCTGACCGACGAAATGGACATTTTCATCCATCCCTAAGGAAGAGCTCAACGCTCTGAGCGCTTCCGTTTCCGGACCTTCTCCGGCCACGATCAGTTGAGCTTGGGGAACTGCTCGCGTCACTTCGACCATCGCCTGGATGAGTACGTCAATATTGTAGTTAGTCTGATGTCCTCTTAAGCTGACGATTTGTAAAGGCTTCTTCTCACTATCCGGAATCTGCTCAAACCAGTCCCGTGAAACCCCCATCGTGATTGTCCGCAAAATGCAGGCTCGTCCATTTAATAGTTCCCTAATTCGTTCCGACATGTTGGATGAATCTGAGGTCAGGGCATCGGCATGTTTCAACACTTGTTCCACAATTAATTTTAGAACCAGCGATTCCTTGGGCGCAACCAAAACATCTGATCCCCAGGCCGTGACAACGAGTGGTTTGTACCCACTTACTAAGGCGAGTAAACCGAAACTCGTCGCATAATGGGCATGAAGCAAATCCGGTTGAATCTCACGAATAAGTCCGCGAATTTTGCAGATAGCCTTCACGTAAGCCAGCCTGCCGCCGTGTCCTTGAGCTAAAAGGTGCACGTTAGCTCCCTGGATCTCGCACGGACGAAACGATATCACGTCCACCTGATAACCTGCCTGTAAAAAATAGTGAATCCAGCGTTGCATGTGAATGCTGCCGGCGTCTCCAAGAAAGCATAAGCGCATTTTAGCTCACCTCCTCAACATTTCGAACTGCTGTTAAGTAGCCCGTTAATATCCATAAGTACGGGTCCTCCAAGAATCGGCCTTCACCTTGAGCACTTATAAAAATCGCTGTAATGGCGAGAACCGCAAAAATTTCCCAATAGTATCGTTTGGTGTCAAGGAACTGTTGATTAGAGAAACGAAGGGCAAAACGCACTCTGCGCAGTCGTCCGTAGAGAACTACGAAAAAGGCTGCCAGGATAACTACCCCGATGATCCCTAACTCTGCAGCCGTGGTAAGCAAAGCGGTATGGGAATTAATCACTCCGTTTTGTACCAGAGAAGCATAGGTAGTCTGCATGGTATGGGGAAATCCGCCTAATCCTATTCCTGCCAGAGGATGTTGTTTGAACATCTGGAAACCGGAAGTAACCAAATACTTTCTCTCTGTAGAGGCTGCCCAAAAATTTGTTAATTCCAAGACCCGCATACGTAATCCGTAACTGAGTGAGATACTTATCCCTGCTAAAGCTAAGGTTCCTAAGACCGGTAAAATTACTTCCCGACGACGAACCAAAACTGCAAGGCCTAATGCTACAATGATTAAGTCAACCAAACCCGTTCTTGATCCGGTCCCAATCAAGGCTACTATTTGGAAGGCTAAAGCTAGGGTGCCCATTAGCTTGCCCTCTCTAGTCGCGTTGAGCATTAAAATGGCAGTCGCCAGACAACCGATCAGCAGAAAACGCGCATAAATGTTGGCATCGACAAACGTGGCATTAATTCGGTTAATGGGCTGGTAAATCTCACTTAACCAGATAAAGTGTTTACTGAATAGCTCATAGACACCGATTACGGCTAAGGATGAAGACACTACTGCAAAAGCTGCTGGTACCGTGATTCGACCATTTTTACTTTTAACGAGAGAATAAATAGCCGCTCCCAAAAGCCAGAGAAGTATCAAGCGCGCTGCACCAACTAAGGTCTGAAGTCGATCCGCCGACCAGATTACCGAGCAGGCCCCCCAAATAAGATAACTCCCTAAGACGACAAACAATGGGGAGTGGAAACTTTCTGCTAAATGATCTCGGGCATTGCCAAAGTACAGATCCGCCCGCCTCGACCAAAGAAGCTTATAAACAAAGTAAACGATAACCGCTAGAGTAAAGATTCGACCCAAATCAATGACCCCGACGAATTCGCCTAACTTGTCTAAGATCAATAAGTGAGGAAACCAAGTTTTCGAAATTTCTAAAGGTAGGCTCAGAATTAAAAGGGGAAGCAAATAGCGTGAGTTTTTCCACCCCCAGCCGACAGCCAGAATGGTAATGCATAATATAACCCACAACAAGCTCATCCCTCCCCTTTACTTATAATTTTTTGTCGCATGTATCTATGCGTTTCTAATTTTATATCGCTATGTATCTAGGCGTTTCTACATCTATTTGTTTTGTTCTACTGCTTCTTGCTTTACTTCTACTCGTTTTACCTTTTACTTATATGTTTGCCATTATTCTTTGTTTATGTTTACTACTGCTTGTTTATTTTATTGACAATGAACGCTCTGATTTGCGCGATGTCTGACCCTTTAAGAATTAGAATATCTTGCCAACGCGCCTGGGTATCTTGGATGTAAAACCAAATAGTCATCAAGGTGCAAACCGTATAGGAGAGACTCGTCGCAATGGATGCCCCGTTAATTCCTATCCGCGGTATCAGATAAATATCTAAGATAACGGTCACGATCCCCGAAACGATCGAAGCATAAATGTTTTTCTCGAGGAGACCGGCCCCCGCCAAATAGCTCGCAAGGATGTTGGAAACGGAGAAGATGCTGATTCCAGGCAATAGCCAGAGTAAGGCTCCGGAGGCAGCTACGAAAGCTGGCCCAAAAAATAGAATAATAAAGATTTTACCAAATAGACCAATTAGTATTGAAAAAATAATGATTATGGCAAAGCTGACCCGAGTAATCTGATTTGTAAAAGTCGACATCTCTTTTTTATCGGTTGCTGAAGAGGCGATCGGAAAAATGATCGTAGCCATGCTGCCGGTTACCCCCCAAAGGGTTTCTCCTAAGACGACGGCTATCCCATAGATTCCTACTTGACCAATCGGCAGAAAATAATTCACGATAAAAACATCAAGACGATAGTTGAGGCGTTGAATGATATTACCTGTTTGGGCTTTGAGCCCATACCCTAGCATCGCTTTCAGCAGTGCCGAATCCAACTTAGGGGTTATTCTGCGCCCGATCACAAAGATATACACTTGCCAAACACAGATCAGGACTGTTCCAACCAAGATGGACAGTATCGCCGCCGTGGGACTAACTGCAATCAGTAAAAACCCCGCTAACAGTACAAGGCTCAAGACCTTGTCCACAATATTAATTCGATTATATTCCACAATGTCCTGCAATCCTAACAGGACATTGATCATGGCCGATTTAAAGGTAATTAAGGGGACGGTCACGAGGATGGCTAGCATCTGCAAGTTTGTTATCCCTTGCAGGAACTTAAAATGCCAATGATTCTGAATAAAGTAGAAGGGAACTAAAACTACTATACCCAAGATGGCTATCAGTATATTATTTCCGAAAATCCCATGGGCATTTTCCTTTTTCTTGCCTAAAAAAAAGATATTAGATGAGGCAAATCCCATGCCAAGAATGATTATGGCAAAACTCAAAAAGTTGTTCGCAACATCCACGACCCCTTTTCCTGCGGGGCCCAAGACTCTTGATAGTATTAAAGTATTGACTATTGAAAGAAAGAACAACAACAAGTTGCTTAAAAAGGTAATCATAACGGATTTGGTAAAACCCATTGTTCTCATGGTTCCTTTCTTCGTGTCTCATTAGAACTTGGTGACTGAACGTTAGGAGTTTTCGACGATCTGAGCATAAATCTTTTTTAACGTCATCGTTAACGCTTGGCCACTGTAATGGGTGAGTGCATATTCTCTAATTTCAGCGGATTCGTATTGATCCAGCTTGGTCAGCATTTTTCGGATTCCCTGAACAAGGTCTTGGGTGCTCCCTGATTGTACTAAGAGACCCACCTTTTCGTTCACAATACTTTGGGGACCCCCACAGTTCGTAGCGAGTACGGGCTTCCCTGTTGCCAGCGCTTCGATCAGTACACAGCCGAAGGTTTCCTTTAAGGAAGGAAGAATCATGAAGTCTGATCTCCTATAAAGCTCTGGCATATCGTGAGGATCTACTCGTCCGTGAAAAGTACAGCAATCAGAAATCCCCAAGTTTTTGGCCTGTTCTTCATAGGCGGCCCGTTTTACTCCATCACCTACCAAATCTAAATGCAACATCTGCTTCGGCGTTTCCTGACAAACTTGGGCAAAAGCCGGCAGCAAATATTGAACCCCCTTGATCTGAGTTTCTTCCATGTTGCCCGCAAATAATATGCGAATCATTCCCGGTGCTCCCCCTTGATCCTTTAAGGCAGGGTTCTTAGTTTGCTCCTCGGAAGATGTCGGAGCAAATCGCTCGGTATCGACGACATTGGGTACAGGCTTTAACTTCACCTTCCAACCGAAACTCTCGATTTGCTTGGCTAAGGCCTGACTGACCGGCAAAACAAACGCTGCTTGTTCAAATGTCGGCCTGAGCAAGATCCGATGTTGCCATTTAGCCACGTAGTCCTGTAGATAGGACATGTGTTCTGTAATGATATAGGGAATTTTATGGTGTCGTGTGAAAAGATAGGCCACTATTCCGGCCGGATAACCGACCTGAACGTGGATTAAATCCGGTCGGAAAAGCTTAACCACCTCTGCCAGTCGCTGGTGCGCCGTAAAATAACTAACCAAACGAGCCAGATAGCGATTGCGAAAACCTAACGTATTGGCCCGATAGACCGGAATACTCTCTTCAAGTTGATAGTTCAGCTTTCCAGGGTTTATTGTTTCATCGAAAGGGTAAAAAACAGCGACAGGGAGACCGGCTTTCGCTAAAGCAAAAGCCTGCTCCCGGACAAATATCCCCTTCATGGGATTTTCTTGATTGGGATACCAGCCAGCCAAAATCAGGACGCGCATTATGTAGTCTCCTTAGGGCCTGGATAAACTTAATCTAGAGGGACCTTGGACGGATTCTTGAGAAATTCGCTGCGGCGAAGAATCAGGGACGCTGCCAACCCATATAACAACCACATCTGTGTGAAACTGATGACCGAGCTTGGGGCGAAGGCCGTTAAAATGAACCCTCCGAGGGCAGCAATCAAACTGACGGTTAAATAGGAGGTTAACCCATATTCCCCATCCTTAATACTTTCAAGATATACTTTGCGCAGATCCCAAAGGAGGCTTAAGTAGATGAAGATAAAGTATAAGAAGATCCCTACGCCAAAATCCCCCAACACTTCAAACCAAAGGCTATGGGGATTGACAATCCCGTTCGTATTCCCAGCCGTTTTTAAATACATGGCAGTATTATTCACACCGAATCCTTGGAGATGCCCTTTTTTAAAGACACCATCAACAATATCTAGAATGACTGATTTTCGTTCGCCCGTTGATCCCTCTGCCTCAAAATCAGCAATTGGTTGACCAACATCTACTTTATTAAAGCTTAGCACATTAAGAAATGGAGTATCGTTAAATTTCCCAAAGTAGACACTCATCCTGGGCACGTTGGATAAACCGTAAAATACAATTAGGGTCACAATTCCAATTGCCGCAACTCTGCGGAATTTATGCCATTCCTTTGTAGCCGCAAAGAACACGACGAACCCAATTAAAGTCAGCAGCATCACGATATAAGCCGTTCTGGACGTGCAGAAAATCAGGTTAACCACTGCCGCAAGTTGCATGACCCAGAATAACCCGTTTCTTCCCTTGGTACGATTGTAAGCAATAAAGGGAAGGATAAAAGACATGGCCATCACAAGGTAAACCCCATAGTTGTTAGGGTTATAGAAAAAAACAGTAGGGATCGTCCGGAGATAGGCTGCTAAATGATACAAGTTGTGATCCGTATAGATGTTTCTCAGTGGCATTCGGATCCCCATCATTTCAAAGGAGCCAATCGCTAAGACCGGGATTGCAGTATAGAGCAAGACTTTCAGAGTTTCTTTGACCTTGGCACGATTGGGATTATAGGTGTATACAGCAAACATGAAGCAAATCATGATGGCGTAATTAATCATATATTTCAAGGCCATCCCACGATTTTCAGCCCAAGCTACGGATAAAATCATATAAACAATAAAAATAAAAAGAAATAATGAGTATTTATTTTTCGTCACATCCGTCAATCTCGGCAGCGGCTGTTGCTTAAAGCGCGCTATTAGCATGGTTATCGTGAGAATTAGTAAAGCGATATGCAGGTAATAAATGTTAAACCGTCCCATCACCGGGAGGTTAAAGCTAAAGTCTAGCACAGAAAACAAGAGGACGAAGTAATAAAGGAGTTCAGAGGGCTTTTCCCACTTGATGGAGAAAACAATAATTAACCCAATGATCAAGGCGTAAGCATTAATCACTATCAAGCTGGGGCTTAACACAATATTGAACAAGATGAAAAGTACATAAAGAATAGTTATCCATTGTTTCTTATCTTTCAAGTAATCCATTCTCTCTTTCCTAATAAATCACTGTTCAATATTTTACTACACCCCTTGTGCTTTTACAACAAAACTTGCGTGGGAATGTGGACGGTTCTTGGTTGCACTCCGACACTTCTACGACTTCATTAAGGCCACAATCTGTCTTTGTTGGTCGAAACTCAACTCAGGGTAACAAGGAATGGCAAGAGCTTGTTCACAAGCATGCTCGGCCACGGGAAAATCACCAACCTTATAACCGAGCGTACTAAAGGCTCTTTGCAAGTGCAGAGGAACGGGATAGTAAACTGCACTGGCGACACCAGCTGTTTTTAAACGCTCCATGAGAGCTTTTCGTTCTTCCGTCCGGAGCACGTAGAGGTGATAAATTGGCAAGGCCAAGGGATCTCTGCCCGGCACCTGTACTGATACGTCGGCGAGGAGTTGATCATAGACTTTAGCCCTTTCCCGACGAGCTTCATTCCAGCGGTCAAGATGCCGCAGCTTAACTCTTAAAATTGCTGCTTGGAGCTCATCTAAACGGCTATTATAACCGATTTGATCGTGATAATACTTGATTTTGCATCCGTGAAAACGAAGCATTCGCAGTTGCCCTGCTAGGTCTTCATCATTTGTGACGATCATTCCGCCATCTCCATAGGCTCCTAAGTTTTTGGTCGGAAAGAAGCTGAAGGTCGAAGCATGCGCAATCGAGCCAGCCTTTTTCCCCCGATACTCTGCCCCAATCGCTTGAGCAGCATCCTCAATGACCTTTAGATCGTAGCGCGCTGCAATTTCCATGATTTTCTCAACATCCAGCATCTGGCCGAAAATATGTACGGCAATAATCGCTTTCGTCTGAGGGGTTATTTTCTCCTCGAGTAGAGACAGGTCCATATTAAGTGTCACTGGATCAATATCCACGAAAACAGGGGTTGCCCCAACCTGAGCGATTGTTTCCGCCGAGGCGAAAAATGTAAACGGAGTCGTGATCACTTCATCTCCTGGGCCAATCCCAAAAGCCTTAAGGGTGAGAACTAAAGCATCAGTACCGTTAGCTACCGCGACAGCATCCTTTGTCCCGCAGTAAGCGGCAATTTCCTTTTCCAAGGTCTTCATTTCCGGACCCATGATGAAAACAGAGGCATTCAGCACATTCTGAATGGACTGGTCGATTTCATCTTTGATTGTTAGGTATTGGGCTTTGAGGTCTAAAAGTGGAATACGCATAGTGAATCTTCCTTTCTGTAAATAGGTCCAAGCCAAACGCAGAGACACTTCCTCCTCACAGGAGTTCTTCAGGCGGTACATCTCTGAGGTCTTTAGCTGGAAACCCTTTTATGACGCGTCGAGCTGTGGTGTCCTTTGTGACTACTGCTCCTGCGGCGACAAAGGTCTCCGGGGCAACGTTTATACCTGGTAAAAGAATCGCCCCTCCGCCGATACGGGCTCCTCGTTGAATTGTCGGTCCTTTGATTGCTTGAAAACGTTTTTCTGTTCGCCCCATGTAGTTGTCATTGGTTGTCGTGACCATGGGGGCGATAAACACTCGTTCTTCGATCTCCATATAAGCCGTGATATAGGAGCCCGTTTGGATCTTAGTGAAGGCACCGATTTTGGTGTCATTTTCCACGCCTACTCCTGAACCTATCACCACATTCTGCCCAATCGAGCATCTCTCCCGTACTACTGCTCCGTCTCCAACAAAGGCTGCGTCGCCATAACTCGTCCCAGCATAAAGGACGGCAGAGCATCCGACCGTGAATCCGTTCCCCATTCTGAGGGGAGGTAAATCCGCTTGAGCTTTTACCGTACTTGTAGCTGCAGCTTTAGGTAAACGTCCAAGCGATGAATTGCTTCCGATGAAGCCGTCATCGCCTAGCTCAACTTGTGCGTAAATCGTGGTGTGATCCCCTATGCGGGTGCGAAGGCCTAATTGTCCACCAACCCCAATACTGACATAGTTGCCGAGCTGACTCCCTGCCCCGACCACAGCTCCTTCGCCCAGAACACATCCCACTCCCAAAACGACATTTTCCCCAAGCACCACATTTTCCCCAAGCACACAAAATGGCCCGACCATTACGCTTTCTGGTACAATTGCACTAGAGGCGATCATCCGATGATTAGTCATTATTCTACCTCCATCGGAAACACCACAGGCTCTTTTGTCTCCTGGCACTTGTAAATTGCTAAGATAATTTCCAGGGCTTTACGCCCTTCTTCTCCTGGAATAGCTGGTTCCCGGTCTTCTCGGATCGCATGAATGAGATCTAATATCAGTTCTCTATGTCCAAAGCCGTATACTGTCGGGGGGTCCCCTTCCTGACTGGCGAAAATTTCTTTTTTCTCTTCGGCGCTATCGGGTAATTCCCAAACTTCGATGCGGTTTACCGCAATGCCGCCGACGATGACTGATCCAGTCTCACCGAAGATATTCAAGGTCTCTTCAATATTTTTGGGATAGATAGTTGAGGCCGCCTCAATAAGCCCAATGGCGCCGCTTTTGAATTTGATAACGGCTGCACCCATATCTTCCATTTCGATTTTGCGCATAAAGGTCGCTGTATATCCAAAAACAGATTCCACGGGTCCAAAGGTCCACTGTAACAGGTCGATGTTATGAATCGACTGATTCATAAGAACACCGCCGTCTTGGAGTTTGGTTCCACGCCAAGGTGCTTGCGTATAGTAATTATCATTCCGATTCCAACGAACGGTGGCCTGTCCATGCGTTAATTTGCCAAAACGACCATCCTCTAAGGCCTTACGCAGGAGTTTAATTGAGTCATTAAAACGATTCTGATGAATAACCCCTAGTTTAACGCCGGCTTTGTGACAGGCTGCGATCATGGCATCCGCAGTTTTTAGGGTCATGGCCATTGGCTTTTCTACTAGAATATGTTTGCCTGCCTGGGCTGCAGCGATACCAATTTCGGCATGCAAACCACTCGAAGTCGCTATGGTAACTACATCAATGTCTGTCCTCTTCAACATTTCCAGATAATCGGTATAGGGTTCCGCCTGGTATTTGTCGGCAAAGGCCTGAGCCAGTTCCGGCACGATATCACATACCGCGACCAATTCAGCCTCGGGAAGCGCTTCAATAGATTCTGCATGTTTCGGGGCAATCCGCCCACACCCAATGATCGCAAAACGAATCTTTTTTTCTTCATTCATGTTCATTCAACAACTCTTTTCTTTTCTTTTTTCATACCTTTTCTTCACGAAAAGGGACAACTCTTTTACACAAACTTTAAGAAGCAAATTCTTGCATTCATCTGCTCCATACATATAGGTTTAAGGGGAATCAACTGATTCCCCTTAAATAGCTATTTCTCTATATGCTTCAATCAGCAAAAGTGTAATCGCCTTAGATTTTAATAATCTTCTCGCGATTCTCAAGAACGTTTTTCGTAGCATTACGGGTGTCCACTACGAGTTTGGCATTGGCTACGACTTGCTCATAATCTATCGCGCTGTGGTCGGTTAGGATCAGTACTCCATCAGCATCGGCAAGCACCTCATCGGTCAGTGGCACGCTCTCCAGATGGATTGTACTGCCGCCATGTGGCTCGATGACCGGAATGAATGGGTCATGATACGTGATATTAGCCCCTTGTTTACGCAAGAGTTCTATGATTTTCAAAGCCGGTGATTCGCGCATATCGTCAATATCTTTTTTATAGGCTACTCCGAGGACGAAAATTTTGGCGTCCTTCAAACTCTTGTTCTCATTGTTCAACGCACGAGTTACTTTATTGATAACATAATAGGATACTTCGACATTGACTTCCCCTGCCAGTTCTATGAAGCGAGTATGGAAATCGTATTCGCGCGCTTTCCAGGTAAGATAGAAGGGATCGATCGGGATACAGTGACCGCCCACGCCCGGTCCCGGATAAAAGGTCTGAATCCCAAACGGTTTGGTTCCAGCCGCCTCAACGACTTCCCAAATATCGATTCCCATTCGGTCACAAAGCATCATCAATTCATTCACCATAGCAATGTTAACGGCCCGATAGGTGTTTTCAAAGACTTTGGTCAGCTCGGCTGCGGCAGGCGAAGACACCGGAACAACATTGGCTATCGTTTGAATGTAAAGTGCATAAGCAATCTCTAGGCAGACCGGGGTCATCCCGCCAACAACCTTAGAGGTATTTTTTGTACTAAAGCGCTTGTTACCCGGATCGACACGTTCCGGTGAGAAAGCAAGGAAGAAGTCATGACCTACCTTAAGTCCCGTCGTTTCCAATAAGGGAAGAATAACTTCCTCCGTTGTCCCGGGATAGGTCGTACTCTCCAAGGTAATTATTTGTCCCGGGTGGAGATATTTTACAATAGCCTCAGTAGACGCTTTGATGTAAGAAATATCCGGATCGCGGGTAATGGTTAAGGGCGTAGGAACACAAATTATGACTACGTCACATTCAGCTAAGCGGGAAAAATCTGTGGTTGCCGCCAAGAGGCCTCTGTGCACGACATCCTTGAGGTCTTCGTCTTTAACATCTCCGATATAGTTGTCTGCTGCATTCACACGTTCAACGCGTGCAGGATTAATGTCAAAACCAACCACAGGAAACCCGACTTTGCCTTTTTCAACAGCCAATGGAAGTCCTACGTAACCTAAGCCGATAACCCCAATTCGCGCCTCATGTTTCTCAATCTTTTCTTTTAAGGTTTTGGCAATAAAATCTTCACTGGTAATTACGCTCTTCACGGTCATCATATCCTAATGTCCTCCTTATTATCACTTTGCTACTTCTTTTGGCACTGTCTTGCGAAAGGTTGGTATAACTGTCTGCAACAACTCAATCACTTCATCTCGAGTTAAATAACTGCCACGTTCGCGCACAGTCTGCGTGAGTTCATCCAAGAGTTTAACATCAATAGAGTTGGGTTTCGCTACAAAAATTCGGCTGTGTCTAGTTGAAGTTGTTCCTTCTTCAGTTGTTAACAATTCCTCATAGAGTTTTTCTCCCGGCCGAATTCCTGTGAACTGTATCTTAATATCAACCTCGGGCTCAAAGCCTGAAAGCCGAATTAAGTCTTTGGCTAAATCTACAATCTTCACAGGTTTCCCCATATCCAAGATAAAAATTTCTCCACCCTGGGCCATAGCCCCTGCTTGGATGACTAATTGGGTCGCCTCTGGAATCGTCATAAAAAACCTCACCATTTCAGGGTGGGTGACCGTCACCGGTCCGCCGCTGGCAATTTGTCGCTTAAACGTAGGAATAACACTTCCTCGACTACCTAAAACATTACCGAAGCGTACAGCAACAAACTTTGTTTGAGAACGGAGATCCAGGCCTTGGATCAGCATTTCTACAGTTCGTTTCGTTGCGCCCATGACGCTTGTCGGGTTGACCGCCTTATCTGTAGAGATTGAGACAAACGTTTTCACTCTAACTTGATCGGCAGCCTCAGCCAAATTCTGCGTGCCTAGGACATTATTTTTAAGTGCTTCTTCAGGATTTCTTTCCATTAGAGGAACATGTTTGTGTGCTGCAGCGTGGAAGACGACGCCCGGCCTATATCTTTCGAAGACTAAGAAAACTTTCGTTCGATCTTTAATGTCCAATATTTCTGTAATATAGTCAATCCCAGGGTATGTGCCACGCAACTCCTGCTCGATGTCAAAGATGCTGTTTTCTCCGTGTCCGATTAGGACAAGTCTCATTGGATTAAACTTGGCAATCTGACGGCAGATTTCTGAGCCAATAGAGCCACCCGCTCCAGTGATGAACACCGTTTCTCCTGTAACATATCCCGCCACTTCTTCTAAATCAACAGAGACGGGTTCACGACCCAATAAATCCTCCACTTGTACCTGGCGAATGGGGTTAACATTGATATCCCCACTAATAATGTCGTAGACACCGGGCATAATTTTCAGATCGACCCCGGATTTTTCACAGATTTGCACAATCTCTCGAACCGCTTCACCGGAGGCTGACGGCATGGCAATAATGACTTCATCAATATTATGTCCTTTTACGACGCGTGCAATATCCTTGCGAGTACCTAAAACCGGAATGCCAAATAACTTCAACTTTTGTTTGGCACGGTTATCATCAATAAAACCAATCGGACGTCCATCTCGATAATTGCGATTTTTCAACTCTCGTGCAGCTAATACACCCGCATCGCCCGCTCCTACAATAAGTACCTGCTTTTGGGACCCCGGAACATGGCGATCAAAGGCATTTTCCTGTAAGATCCGCCAAATAAAACGCGAACCGCCTATCAGAAAGACCATAGCCAGCCACAGCAATATAGCAGCGGAATGGGGCATTCTGAACGGAAGTGTCGAAGCCTGAGCGAAGCCATAAAAATAGACCACTGCTGCCGTCCCGCCCGTTCCGACGGTTACCGCATAAACAATGGAGAGTAACTCTCCTGTACTTGCATACTGCCAAAGCCGGTTATATAGGCCAAAAACATAGAATACTGCGATATATAAAATAGTTGCAACGACGGCAGTATGATAATATATTTGATAATTTTCTAACGGAATGTCTCCTTCGAAACGCAAATAAAAACTGCCGAAAGCCGCTAAGTTGATTAACATAGCATCAATCAGCATTAAAATCAGCGTTCGTTTTCGAAATAGCACCTACCTCAGCCCCTTCTCGATCAAACCAAGTAAGTTGTAGTATTCTTTATCGTTCTAAAGTTTACTACAACTTACTTAGTATTACAACTATCAACCTAAAATGCTAACTATTCAGTTAAAAGAAAAAACGAGGGGACGGTTCCCTCGTTTTCTACGTTTCCTCTTCTTTATTGTATTACGCTCTCTCCGGTAATCATCCAGTGTGAATTCTGTTTTAGAAGATTAACGTGAACATGTACGTTTTGTTCATGTTCTTCCCCAACTGGGGTGGCATCTGCTAAGTTATAATCCCTTGCGGTGTACCGATAATCCACACGAAGTGTGGCGGTGTTGGCATCTGCATTTTCGACGTCGACCCGATCAAAGGTTATCTGACTTACATCTAAGCCTAGACCTTGAACCAAGTATCCCTCTGCTCTCCGGGCATGTTTTTCAAATAATTCCCCGGTATAGGCTTTGGCCAGCTTAGAACGAAAGGTATCCATATCCACCGACTTCCAAGCATCAAAGAAAATCCCGACATCCTGTTTATAATCAGTAATAATTTGTTGTTTTAAGGTGCTTAACGTCGCAGCGTCTTTGTTGTCACCGTTTTGTCCTAGGTTTAGGGGATCGTTTTGTTGCCCAGCTTGATTTGAGACTGAATCCGGGCTAGGGACGTTGCTTCCGCTTAGAACATCCGGTACTGTATTTAGGGGCGGAGAGGGTTGCGCCGGGTTACTTATTGCTCCTGCAACCGTTTGGATTTTGTCTTGACCACGTAGTTTGGAGATGAAAGACGCCGGGGAACTCGAATTCACGAGTAAAGACACGCCCAGAGTTCCAACTAGTACACCGAGACCTAAGGCCAGAGCTCCATACATATAATTCATTTTACGCATATAAACCATAATCTCCTTCAACTGGATTTTTATTACTATTTTTACCAGTTGCAGAATGTTTTAGTCATAAGCTAAAACGATGGTTGGGGTTTGTTAAGTCAGAGGTTAAAACAAAGGCCCGGTACAAAGGACAGAGCCAGAATATCAGGGATCGAAGGCCAGAGGTAATACTGTTTTGCACTAAAGTGCGGATAATAAGGTGGCGGAGGAGATTAATCTAAAAAGTGCAAGGCCTGTCCCTTTGGGGCAGGCCTTGCACTTTTCTATTCAATTTTGTGTTATTCGGTACTGCAACACTTAAATCATGTTCAACCTTGTAGCCCAAGATTGTAGTGTCCATGATTTAGATGCCTATTCAATTGTCAATTGACCTAATTATTAGCTCTATAAAATCATTCCTTTAACTTTAATTCTTAATTTATTTTAAATTCAGCTTTTTCATGCTTAAGCACTGTCTTAGCCTAATGAGTGAGTTTTTCTAACGGTTAATACACTTAATATAAGAGCCATTGTGCACCTGGGAAACAATTCAGCGGTTTTGTTAGCGCATATATTACTCTAGCTAAGCTTCATTTCATTCCTATATTCTTTGCGTTATCTGAGGCCTAAATTATGTCCGTTTGGTTGCAAATGGCGTCGCCCCGTAGATTTTTGAACTTACATCATTACGCATGAGATGCGCATCAAGATCGTGAATTTCTTGGTGGAACTGTTCGATTCTTGTTTTATCCTTTGAATCAAACGCATCGATTCCTTTATTTAGAAGTACGTCTAAGTAACCCGTGAATGCTGCTGCCTTGGAAGCATTCGCTTCATTCTTAATTTGTTTGTCCAATAGTGTTTTGTGGAACACAATATACTTCTTAATGTCTTGTTCGTTCAACTGCGGACCCGCCGCCGGCCCATAGAGATAACCGTCAACATATTCGTGAATGTTCCACGCAGCGCCAAAAATTAAAGTTTTAGCATCGTTACTTAAGGCGTTTTCACCGAAGAACGTGGCAACGGACGGTGCCAAGTCTATTTGTTGGGTGTCCGGTTCTCTATATTTGCTCTTGGAACCGGCATCGACTTGCGGTGGCGGGTTAACTGTACTGGGTGCCGTCGCTGTTGGTGTGGCTTTCCCGGGTGGAGCGGTTCCGTCTGGCAACACCGTGCCTTGGGCTCCATCGCTAGCCTTAGTACCATCGACGGCTGGAGATTGAATGACTACCTGGTCAGTGATAGCGCTTTGTTGCCTAAAAACCTTCCAGACACTTGGGCCATAAACCCCCGCCGCAACAACAGCACCAGCTAGCACCAACGTTCCTGCTAAGGTTACTATTCTCTTTTTGTCCATTGGTATCATTGGTCTCATTAGTCTCTTCCCTCCTTAAAAATCTTTCATATTATGGTACGTTAATATTTTACCAATTTTTAGGAGAGAAGCTTGTCACTTTTGCTGTAAGACCTGGCCCATTTTCCGTCCTCTATTGTCTGGAAATGCCAAGGGATTCCTTTCAGTACATAAATTTCGCGAAAATCAAGCAGCATTGTCCAAATTAAATTTCAGTCTCTAGTAGTCAATTTCTGTTTTTAGAACCAAGGTTTTTAAATAATTCATAAGTTCCTCTGAAAGATCTGCTCGACGCAAGGCATATTCGATAGTCGCTTCCACAAAACCGAGCTTGTCTCCGACGTCATACCGCCGACCTTCAAATTCATACGCCAGGATTTCCTGATAGCGACTCAGTTCCTTAATCCCATCCGTGAGCTGAATCTCTCCGCCCTTGCCTGGCTGAAGGATACCTAAAATCGGAAAAATCTCTGGATTTAAGATATACCGTCCCATTATGGCTAAGCGGGTTTCTGGAGCATCCTCTGAACGGGGTTTCTCCACCATATTTTTGGCTCGATAAAGCCGATCTGCAAACTTTTCGCCATCCACGATCCCGTATTTGGACGTATCCTCGAGTGGAACTTCCTGAACCCCAACCATACTTGCTCCATAGCGCTCGTAGTGATTCATCATTTGACGCAAAGCTGGCACTTCGGAATAGATGACGTCGTCTCCTAAAAGGACAGCAAAGGGTTCATTGCCGATAAATTTTCGGGCGCTATAAATCGCATGTCCCAAACCTAAGGCTTCCTTTTGCCGAACGTAATAAATATCTGCCATACGAGCAACGTCTTGTACCAAATCCAGCAATTCATCTTTGGCGTTTTTCTCTAAAAATGCCTCTAGTTCCATCGAGCGGTCAAAGTGGTCTTCGATGGCCCGCTTATTGCGTCCTGTAACAATAATAATGTCTTCGATTCCAGATTGAATGGCCTCTTCCACAATGTATTGAATGGTTGGTTTATCTACAATGGGCAGCATTTCTTTCGGTTGAGCCTTTGTTGCTGGCAAAAAACGAGTTCCCAGTCCAGCTGCTGGTATCACCGCTTTACGAATTTTACGCATTCTCCCACGCTCCTTTTAATATAACAACTCATTTCACCTCTTAAGAATATATGAAAACAGACCAATTAATTCGCTGTTATTAGGGCATACTAGAAAGTTATTTTTTGGGGGTGTTTAGGTCAGGCCTGAACCTTACCCCCTTTTCCAAAACATTCCTGCTTTGCTGATACATGCTCTAGCCTAGTCTAACCATACTAAAGCTATGAAAATACTTAAACGCTTCTTGATTTACGGAATCATTGGCCTAGTCCTTGAGGTCATCTATACGGGTTTAGCCTCCCTCCTCAAAGGGGATTTAAGCATGCAAGGGTTTACCTTCTTAGTGATGATACCCATTTATGGTCTGTTCGTGTTTCTCGAACCTTTGCATATCCACTTACGTCCTTACCCCTGGTGGATCCGTGGACTGATCTATTTGGTCACAATCTGGGTGATGGAATACTCATGTGGTGTTATCTTGGCGGGATTCTTAGGTCATTGCCCTTGGCACTACAGTGATCCTTTAAACGTTAACGGGTATATTACCCTCCGGATGGCCCCTGAATGGTTTCTTGCTGGCTTAGGCTTTGAGGAGCTCCATGATTTCTTAGACAGATTGCCTTTTGACCTCTGATCTTACTCTAAATTTTAAAGTGACTGATTAACAACTTCATATCCTTGGCTAAAACGTCTAAGCTTTCTGCACAAGCAAATAGTTCTTCGACAGAGGCGTTTTGCTCTTCTGCGGCGGCGGCTGTGGTTTGGGTGCCCACTGCGGTGGATTCGGCCTGACTCACAACATTCTGCATGCCGACTTTTATTTGTTCTCCGTCTTGTTGGACCTTCTGGACAGTGACTTCAATATCCTGGGCCAAGCCGGCACTTTCTTCCACTGAGCTAAGGATCACATTAAATTGATGGGAGATCTCCTTCAAGTAGGCACTGCCTTGGTTTACACTATTCACGCTAGTTTTCATACCTTGATGAGCGCTCCGGGAAGCCTGCTGCATTTCCTGTACTCGCTGAGAAATATCAACCAAGCTGGTTTGAACTTGCTCGGCAAGTTTGCGGACCTCTTCTGCCACAACCGCAAATCCCCTGCCGTTTTCTCCAGCACGTGCTGCTTCAATTGCCGCATTTAACGCTAAGAGATTCGTTTGTTGCGCAATATTATCAATTATTTGCACTGTCTTGGCGATCTCCTCTGATTTTTCATCCACCTCTCCAATCACCTGGCTCAAACTGTGGACCTGACTCTCTATTTCATCCATTTGACTGACTACTTGTCCGAGGGCAAGATTTCCGGCGCGGGAAAGTTCCGCGGAACGTCCGGAAGCTTGGCTTACTTTTCCGGCATGCTGTTCGGTCTGTCTCAATTCATCAATCACCAGGCTCATCCGTTCATGGTTCTCTGTCATTTCCTTCACTTGCATTTCGGCATCTGTCGCAAT
This sequence comes from Desulfosporosinus sp., assembly GCA_031292075.1. GTDB lineage: Bacteria > Bacillota > Desulfitobacteriia > Desulfitobacteriales > Desulfitobacteriaceae > Desulfosporosinus. The sequence continues at coordinate 47,863 of JARLHW010000018.1, read as the reverse complement.
GACTGTCGCTGATGCAGCAACTTGTTCTGCTGCCTGAGCAGATTGTTCAGCACCTTGGTGCATTTCTTGAGCAGTCTGCGCCAATTGACTAGCCATATCGACTACCTTCGTCATAGTACCTCGCAAGGAAGTCACCATATCACCGAAGGCCTGTTGAAGTTCCTTCTCTTGACGATTCCAAACTTTCCAAGGGGCCTTCTTTTTACGGGCAATATCCCCAGCAGCAATTTCGGTGGCATTTTGTAGTAAATGACTCATCATTTTACTGAGAGCCCGACTCAAAGCCCAGCCAATTAGGATGCTAACTAAAACATCAATCACGATGAAAACGACCGAAAGGGTTGAAGCCTTTTTGAAAATCAGCATCATTTTGTCCATACTGTCAGTGTTGACATTCTTCATTTTGGAGTCTATCAGCTTTTGGAGGATATCCCCTGCTAACTGGTTCTTCGGTCCGGCTACTTCAAACATATTGGCTTTAGCTTCGTCCATCCGTCCATCTTCTGCGTCTTGCATCGTAATTTGAGCTGACACTACATAATCATTCCAAGCAGTTTTAAATTGCTTCCACAAAGCATCCTCTGCCGGCACCCGCGGAACAGCTTCTATCCTGGCGATCTCCTCTATCATGGCATCTTTTTTCTGATCTACTTGGAGCGAAAAATTCTGACGTTCTTGCGGATTGCGTGCGCTAACAGCTAAGACGACATTGGACCTATAGGCCTGAGCATCAAAATGCATCTGCTCAAGTAAGTTCATAGGAACCACATCTTGTTGATAAACCTGATTTGAGGCAGCGTGCATTTGATCCATCCCATAGATTCCGATTGCTCCGACGACTCCCGCTGCCAAAGCAATAAACAGCATCAAGGCCGTAACCTGAAAGCTAAGGCTCCGATTTTTGAAATACAATCCTTTCACTCCTCCATATAGATATCATATTCTACTGCAACTTTTGCTGCGAAAAGTTTATGCTAAGTATTTCGACGCGGAGGATAAATATCCTGTCAAAATTTTTTGTTAATAAAAAACAAAACACAGGAGCGATTAAATCGCCCTTGCGTTTTGTCATTGTTGTCACTCACTTGCCTACTTTTTGACTTCGTTAGTAGGTTCTACTTTCTCTAAAACTTGATCGACGAGACCATATTCTTTTGCTTCTTCAGCCGTCATGTAGTAATCGCGCTCTGTGTCTTTTTCAATCTTCTCTAACGGTTGCCCGGTTCTTTCTGAAAGGATCTTATTCATCTTTGCTTTGGTCCGAAGCAACTGTTTAGCATGAATTTCGATCTCAGTCGCTTGTCCGGAAAGTCCGTGGCCACCGATTAAGGGTTGGTGAATTAAGACTTCCGAGTTGGGGAGAGCGACCCTCTTCCCTTTGGCACCTGCTGTAAGAAGAAATGCCCCCATACTGGCTGCCATCCCGATACAAATCGTGCGGACGTCCGAGCGAATGTACTGCATGGTGTCATAAATAGCCATGCCGGCTGTGATTGAGCCACCCGGACTGTTGATATACAGATTGATATCCTTTTCAGGATCTTCTGCCTCGAGGAAGAGCATTTGTGCTACGACAAGATTGGACACATCATCATCAATTGCACCCCCGAGAAAAATAATGCGGTCTTTGAGCAGACGCGAGTAAATATCGTAGGAGCGTTCCCCACGATTCGTTTGTTCCACAACCATTGGGACTAGATAACCCATTTATAATTCCCCCTATTTGCTTTAATTAGCCATCACTGCGTACTACTTAGTATATTCTCACCGGTTAACTTTATTTTAGTACAATGGTCAGTTAAGGTCAAATTTTTTTCAAATAAACCTACCTGCTGTATATTCTAAAAACCGCCAAATTTTCCAGAGCACCGCCAAAGGTTGAAATGAAGTATGAATTCAAGATCAACCCATTATAATACAGGCATATATATAATACAAAAAGGTCTTTCGATTTGCCTTCAGAGCTATGACAGAGACTTCATATTAATTTGCATCCTAAAATCCCGCATTTTTTTATACCTACAAGGAAAAACACTGTAAATACGCCTTGGGGAATTCTGAACGGGGAACCACAGATTACACAGATTACATGGGAGTCAATGAAGAGGCACAAATTATAAATGATCTGAAAGCCACAGGGTTAAAACGAGGCCTTTTAATCAACTTTGGCGATCATCAATTGAGTTACAAGCGATTTGTAGTTTAGAGCCAAAATGTATTTGTTCTGTGTTAATCTGTGTAATCTGTGGTTGATTAACTGAGTACCTGAATAGTCATAATTATGTCCAGTGTTTAGACTCAGATTAGCATTACACCAATATATGGTAATATTGTACTCTCCTGGAGCTCGCTTTGCAAATTATTTTGATCTCCGGCGCTCTGAGAGCGCATGAAAAAACCGTTATCCTGTAAAAAGAATAACGGTTTTTCGCCTCATCACTATTGTCCTATGTTATTGCAGTGCTGAGACTTTACAAGGCGTCTTCTCCAATGGCTCCCGTTCTTATCGTATAGGCATTTTCCACAGCAGAGACAAAAATCTTTCCGTCTCCGATCTCTCCGGTTCGTGCTATTTTCGTAATAACCTGGATGACCTCTTCCAGGTATTTATCCACTACTACAATTTCGATCTTCACCTTAGGAATAAGATGGACGGTATATTCCACACCCCGATAAACCTGCGTATGCCCCTTCTGTTTGCCACAACCAATTACCTGCGTTACTGTCAACCCGTTAATTCCATAGGTACCTAACGCATCTTTCACGCTGTCTAACTTTCCGGGACGAATGATCGCTTCAATTTTCTTCATGCTAAAACCTCCAAACGAGCGTTAACTTTAGTCCATACTTTAGGACTCTCTGATTAGATAAAATACGGATAAGCCTCTTCCCCATGTAAAGACAAGTCCAGCCCGTTTGCTTCCTGTTCCTCACTGACACGCAGTTTCATCACCAGGCTTATTACTTTCAAAATAATGAACGTTGCGACCACCGCAAACACTATCGTAATTACTACACTCTCAGCCTGAATCCCCAAGAGTGAAGCATTCCCGTAGAATAGTCCATCCGCACCAGCCGGGTTAATGGCTTTGGTGGCAAATATCCCTGTTGCCAAGGCTCCCCATGTCCCGCCAATTCCGTGGCAGCCAAAGGCGTCCAAGGCATCATCATACCCAAATTTCGCTTTCATTACGCTGATTGTGAAATAACAAATCGTACCGCCGACTAAGCCGATGAATATGGAAGAGAGCGGTGTTACAAAACCTGCCCCTGGAGTTATGGCTACTAATCCGGCGACCGCGCCGCTAGCTGTTCCAAGGACGGTGGATTTTCCTCTGTGGAGGCGTTCCACTATGGCCCACGCTATAGCTGCAGCCGCTGCTGCAGTATTGGTATTCACAAAAGCCATAGCCGCTAAGCCGTTGGCACCCAAGGCGCTCCCGGCATTAAAGCCAAACCAGCCAAACCAAAGGAGTCCCGCTCCTAAGATTGTCATGGGAATGTGATGCGGTGCCATTGATTCTTTGCCGAGCCCTTTTCGTTTTCCGAGGATTATGGCCACGATCAAAGCTGAATATCCCGAACTTATATGCACCACGTTACCTCCGGCAAAGTCCAGCGCTCCCAGATTTCTTAAGAAACCGCCGACACCCCAGATCCAATGAGCCAAAGGATCATAAACAAACGTTGCCCATAATAGTACAAATACAATGAAGGCCGGAAAACGCATCCGTTCTGCGATAGAACCGCTTATTAAGGCGGGAGTAATGACTGCAAACATCATTTGAAATGCCATGAAAACAATGGCCGGAATAGTTGCTGCGTAATCCGGATTAGGAGCTACCCCAACTCCACTCAGCCCCAACCAATTTAAGCTGCCGATTATACCATGATAGTCAGGTCCAAAGGCCAAAGTATAGCCCACCAAAATCCACTGTAAAGACATGATACCAAGGACGATCCAACTGTGCATGAGGGTACTGAGAACGTTCTTTTTACGCACCATACCACCATAAAAGAGCGCTAAACCGGGTGTCATCAAAAAAACTAGCGCTGTAGAAATCAAAACAAAACTTGTATCTCCCGTATCCATTAACCATTCCTCCTCTGCAAATAAAAAAATAGCGCCCTGAAGATACTCTTGCGAGTACTTTCAAAGCGCCATTGCTTTGCTTTCGTTTTTTCCAAACATGGGTTATCGGCTGTGCACACCTTATGTTTGATATTCTAGCACGGTTGTTAGCCGTCTTGCAACACTTTTTCTAAATAAATCTTGTATACCTGACAGAATATTTATGGCTGGACACTGGGCGAAATTTCAACTAGGGTAAACTTGTTGAGAGACGCCCACTTATTAAAGTGGGCGTCTCTGTGTGGGATCAAATGAAATTGATGGTGATTCTGATGTTTCTTTTTCCTCAGGAAACAAGTCGATTTTCTCTAGAATTACTTGGATCCTTCCACGTTCACGCTCCGCAAAAACTCCACCTTCTAACGTTTTCATATAGCGCACCAGCGCTACCTCAATAATTTCCAGTTCGTGATCCGTAAATTGGACCATGCCCCTTTCCCCCTTATTAGTTTGTCGAAGCTTACTTACTAAGTTCTGTTTAAAACTTAGATATTCACTCCGGGGGAAAACAGAACAGTTTATTGTATTCAACTTAACGGGAAAGGTAAGTCAGGCTATTCATAAACACAAGCCCGAAATAAGGGTAGACAAAATCCAAGAACAAGAACAGGATCAGCCCCACGACGCCACCGATCATAGACCCATTAATCCGGATCCATTGGAGGTCATTACCTGCTTTCTCCTCGATAAATTGATTGAGATCCTGATCCGTATAGGCGGCGAGGGTCTCTCTGACCATGCTGCCGATCAAGTCATGTTCATTTTGAATCACCCGGCAAAAGGTATCCACAAGGAATGAATTGATTCGTTCCTGAAGTTCCGAGTTATGCTGAAGGCTAAGCCAGTATTTCTCTACACAAGGGTGAATTGCCCGATGCAGGGCATTCGGATCCGTAGGAGTTGAAGGAGATAAAGCAACTTGTAGGGCTTCCCCAAGGACAGATTCCAGGAATCTGTTCAATAAGGCATCGTTCAGTACGTCTTCCTTCCATTGCTCAATTTGAGCGCTAAACTGGGTATCAAGCTCTAATTCTTCTACCCTATTGAGAAGGATATCCTTGAGGCTGCTACGCAAAGGATCGAGTGGGTCTCTAAATTTACGTAGGGTTAGGAGCAGTTCCACTTGCAACGCATCGACCGCTTCGTCGAGGTTTAAACCATCGGACATTTCTACAAACCCCATCAAAGTGCGAAAAATTGATCCTCCATTGCTTACTTTTTCTTCTTTAATTTCCTCAAGGTAACGAAGTATGCTCTGACGTGTCTCTCCATCGGCGGCTTTATCCCAGAGCCCTTCGGCTAAGCGGTCCAGTCCTAAATCAATATAACCCTGTTTTAAAGCCCACTCACTTAAACCCTGTATCCTCGGCGTCAAGTTCCAGGTCTTGACGGCGGAACGGATAAACACGGCTAGTTTCTCTGCTAGTTTTACTGGGTCCTGTTTTTCTGCATAACGCCGAAGGTAGACCAAAATCATGTCCGTTAGGTAAATTGAGCCGCCTGCTTTCTCCACGCTCAGAAGAATTCCTCCAATAAATGGAATGCCTTCAATCTTCTTGCGAATTAAATTCATGTTGAGTAACTCTGTTTGCACGATTGACGCCACAGCTTCGATCACCTTTTCGCGGTTTCGAGGGATTAGGGCCGTGTGATAGCTCCAACCCAGTGGCTTTTTGAAAATCGCTGTTACTGCAAACCAATCAGCAATTCCACCTACTAAGGCCGCTTCCGAGACGAAAGACATCAACCTGACTCCAAAGTTAACTGGGTTGAAATGTTCTAGCAACGCAGAACCCAAGAAAAAGAGAAACACTACGGCCAGGGTAATATTTGCCTTTCTGCGATAATTCATTTTAATACCACCCCTAGCACGTAGATCAACATTCCGACCAGACTCCCTACCAGCGATCCGTTAATCCGGATCATCTGCAGGTCATTACCTGCTTTATCCTCAATCAGTTCCACAAGTTTGTCATCTGACAGAGGGTCCAAACCTTCACGAACCATACGTCCAATGGCCTTGTGGTGGAAGCCAATCTGTTTTTCGAGCGTAAGTTTGACCCTTTCATCTACTTGCGACCTGAGGGAATGATTGCGTTCTAATCTTTCAAGGTTCTCATCCCAATTGTTCCAGAGGTCCTTCCTCAAAAGTTCAAGCGCAGCTGGCACTTTTTCCGTGCTTGTCCCTATGAAAGACGGAATGTTAACCAGAAATCGATTAATACTTTCTTGAAGCGAAGAATTTGTCATAAGTTCCATCCTGAAGTGGAGCAGAGAATCTCTAAGCCACTGCTCAACGGTACCATCCTGCAGCGCCATTTTTACCTTTTCTTGGAGACCGTGTGCCAAAACAGAAGGTGCGGGCAGGAACTTTACGACCATCTTACGCGTAGGATTATTTTCACCATACCTTAACAATGCTGCTTCCATCATGTTCATCAAGGCAACCTTGACTTCAGGCTGCTCCATATATTCATTGAGTGCCCAACAAATGACCTTTAAGACCTGATCGACATTTCCTCGGTCTAATGAGAATTCGACGACATCTGCCAAAGCTTGTGAGAGATTCATTCTACCCAGGTTTTCTTGGAGTAAGCCCTGAGTAATGCGCGTAAACTCTCCTTGCTCTATGTGTCTATTGATATCTTCTGCAAGCTTCGTCAATAAGGGTTCAACAGCAAGCTTGACCTCCTGCTTACCTAAAATCCGAAGCAGCACGCCTGAAAAGTCCCAAGCGGATAATTTGCGCCGCAGCACGTCTTGTGAAAGTAATTCGTCCTGGACCATCTCTGTCAAAGCTGCAAAAATTCGTTCTCGGTTCTGCGGAATTATCTCAGTCCGAATTACTTTGCTCGGCCGAATTCCCAAGGGACGTCGAAAAAGCGCCGTCACAGCAAACCAATCGGCAAGCCCCCCAATCATGCCCGCGCTGCATCCACTAGAGATGAGCCCGCCGGCAAAACCTGAATGAAACGGATAACTAAGCAAAAATCCAAGGGTGATCCCCCCTAAGGTGAGATTAGCAGTTTTGGTATTATTTTTTCTTTTCGTCATTATTTTTTCACCTACACCAAACATCATTAATTAAATATCTATGCCCAGACGATAAGAGATGAAGTATTCAGTGAAGCCCAGAGGTTCTATATTTTTTCCAAGACGATACAAGTCAAGAACCGTCTCTGCTTGCATATGCACCGTCCGGAATTGCACAGCGGGGCTGTACCAATCCCCGTTGACCCCAAGCCCTGAGGAAGTTTCTTAGCTTAGAATGCAAGAATAGCAATGGAACGTGTCGATCACGATAGTCTCCAGTGGAGAGTATCGCCGAAGCCGTGATCCCTAAAGGAATACATACCGGCGTAGGATGCTAAGACACTTTCTTCCCACTTTCTTCCCTATTTTAGTCTATTTTTCTCGTCTACACCAGTAAAGCTTTATTCCTTGCGTCTAGTTTCCTGCCGGCGAGTACAACGATAAACAGCAAAAAGGTTGCTCCTGTAATATACGGTAAACCCATACCTATTTTGTAAAGGGCCCCGCCGGTCACCGGACCAAAAACCCTGCCGAGGCTGGCAAATGACTGAAAATATCCTAAGGAGGCTCCTTGCCCGCTGGACTTTTGTTTTGTAACGAGACTCGAACTGGTCGGCGTCATCAAGGAATTACCTACCATAAAAACTACGGTCGCCATCACTAGTAATACAGCATTCCCAGCCAAAATGATCAAAACAAGTCCGCACGAAGAGAGTATTGCTCCTGAATTCACAAGCTTTACCTCTCCGAACTTCTTAACCAATGGACCAATCAGTCCGCCCTGAACAATCACAGCGAAAATCCCGAGGATTGCAAACGTCATCCCCATTTGCTCGGGGCCAAAACCTACTTTCGATGCTGAAAAAAAGGCAAAGGTACTTTCAAACATAGACATCGAGAAACTTATGACGAAGTTAAAAGCGAATAGTGCAAATAAGGGGTCTTTTATAACCTCTATTGTAAGCCTAGGCCTCCGACGTCCGGGAGCACCTGAGATCGGACGCTGCAAGGATTCTGGCAAAAATGCCCAAGTAAATGGCAAAAGCAGTAAGGCTAGCCCTCCCGCAGCGAAAAATGGTAAAGAGAAACTATAATGGCCGAGCATGCCGCCTAGAGCAGGACCAAATACCATTCCAAGCCCCATCGTGGCGCCCAACATCCCCATTCTCTTCGAACGATCTGCTCCTTCCGTAATATCGGATAAGTAAGCCATAGCAGTCGGCAGCGTCGCCGAGGAAACCATACCCGCCAACGCACGCAGTCCAATCAATAAATAGAGGTTATTAATCATCCCAAACATTAAAAACGTCACACCATACCCACCGAGACCAATGAGAAGAACCGGCCGTCGGCCAATGCGATCAGAGAGCCTGCCCCAGATGGGAGCAAAAACAAACTGCATAAAAGAATAGACAGACATAAAGATTCCTAAGGAAAGTGCCCCGCCTCCCAGCTTACCAACAAAAAAGGGCAGGATGGGAATGACGATACCAAAGCCCACCATGACTAAAAATTGAATAATTAGCAAGATTGCCATTGGACCCATCATTTTCTTTTGCATTTCAGAAAACTCCTATCTATATCATTTTTCATTTAAACGTCTAGATTATGAATCTAGTCTTAATTTCCCGAATTATCTGCAGGGTATACCTAAATTTTAAAACTATGGGAATAGTAACTATATGTTTTTAGTGAAGGAGGCTTCCTATGTGTGACAACGCATCGCTTGATGCTCCCTATCGCCAGTTAGATGCCTATATCGATAACCTGCCCTACAAAAAGGAAAACCTGATTGGAATCCTGCATCAAGCCCAAGAACTCTTCGGATACCTGCCCGACAAGTTGCAATGGCATATCGCCCAAAAACTTGACATCCCTTCTGCCAAGGTCTATGGGGTTGTGAGCTTCTACTCTTTTTTTACTATGAAACCCCGGGGAAAGCACGTTATCAACCTCTGCATGGGCACCGCCTGTTTTGTGCGGGGCGCTGAGAAGCTTCAGGCAGAAGTTGAAAAACAACTAGAGATTAAAACAGGCCAAACCACGAAAGATAATCTCTTTTCCTTAGATTCTCTGCGCTGTATCGGAGCATGTGGCCTTGCGCCGGTGATGATGATCGATGGAAAGGTCTATGGACGCCTTCACGACCCAGCGGAAATTAAGCAAATCCTAGATGAGTACCGTTCAGACGCGATGCGCGAGGCGCCAGGGGCGGCACGATAATTGAATTTATGCGAGGCGCGACGCCTGACGCCCGATACCTGATACTTTAAAACGGACGTCGGACCTCGAACCTACGCGAGGTGCGATATTTGGAACTTAGCTTTGGAGCTCGGACTTCCGATTCCGAGTTGCGAGCCTCGAACCTCGCGCCTCGAACCTCGACTTAAAGGAAGGGAATGCATATATGAAACTCGAAAACACTCAGGCACTAAATGCCCTAAAAGCGCAAAACCGCATTCTTCTTGAAACACGTTTAGTTAACCCTGTCACACCTAAGAACGCTTTAGGCAGGGAAAGGCACGTTTTGGTCTGTGGGGGACCTGGTTGTGATTCCTCAGGCAGTCCTAAAATTGCCGAACTTCTTAAAGAGGAGCTGACTAAACGGGGTTTAGCTCAACAGATTAAAATCATCCAGCCCGGCTGTTTTGGTTTCTGCGAACAAGGTCCGTTCATCAGGATTTTCCCCGACAACATTACCTATTGTGAGGTTTCCGCTGACGATGTGTCAACCATTGTTGAAGAGCACTTCGTTCAAGGAAACCAAGTAGAACGCCTGCTCTTTAAAGATCCAAACACCGAAAAGACTTTTCCTTCTGCCCTCCCCTTTTATGAGGGGCAACTTAAAATTGCTCTGCGCAACGTTGGCTTAATCGCTCCTGAAGAGATTCTTGAATATATCGCAGCCGACGGTTATCAGGCCTTGGCTAAAGTCCTGGCCATGAAGCCAACCGCAATCATTGATGAACTTAAAAAAAGCGGTCTCCGAGGGCGAGGCGGCGGCGGGTTTCCCACCGGTTTAAAGTGGGAATTAACCCGTAAAAGTGAGGCAAAGCAACGGTATATCGTTTGTAACGCCGATGAGGGAGATCCGGGGGCCTTTATGGACCGCTCTATTTTAGAAGGAGACCCTCACAGCGTTTTAGAAGGTATGCTCATCGCTGGTTTGGCAATTGGAGCTAGTTATGGTTTTATCTATGTCCGGGCAGAATATCCGGCAGCTATTCACCGTTTACATATCGCTATTAAACAAGCTCGAGACTACGGTTTGCTTGGCAAAGGGATTTTAGGCACAGACTTTTGCTTTGATATTGAGCTGAAATATGGGGCCGGAGCCTTCGTCTGCGGTGAAGAGACAGCTTTGATCCATTCCGTTGAGGGAGCAAGAGGGGAACCTTCTGTCAAACCTCCCTTTCCGGCCTTAAAGGGTCTATGGGGTAAACCCACTTGCGTTAACAACGTAGAAACGCTGGCGAATGTTCCACCTATTATTTTAAAGGGAGCGGATTGGTTTGCTGGAATCGGCACGGAAAAAAGCAAAGGAACCAAAGTTTTTGCCTTAGCTGGTAAGGTCAGGAATGTTGGACTTGTGGAAGTTCCGATGGGGACAACTCTCCGACAAATTATATTTAATATGGGCGGCGGGATCAAGCACGATAAAACGTTTAAAGCCGCGCAAACCGGAGGACCCTCGGGGGGGTGTATTCCCACTCAGTATTTAGATACCCCCATTGATTATGAATCCTTAACTGCCATCGGCTCGATGATGGGCTCAGGCGGACTGATCGTCTTAGATGAAGATGATTGTATGGTTAATGTTGCCAAGTTCTTCCTCGAATTCACAGTCGACGAATCCTGTGGTCGTTGCACTGCCTGCCGCGTCGGCACCAAACGCCTGCACGAAATCCTGACAAAAATTACTGAAGGCAAAGGCACTGAAGATGATTTGGATAAATTGGAGAAGTTGGGCAAAATCATCAAGGACACTTCCCTTTGCGGACTTGGGCAAACTGCCCCCAACCCTATCCTGTCCACCCTAGAGTATTTCCGTGACGAATACATTGCTCATGTGGTAGACAAAACCTGCCCAGCTAAGGTTTGCAAGAGCTTGCTGAAATATCAGATCACAGAAAAATGCAAAGGATGTACCCTTTGCACAAAACATTGCCCAGCTAATTGTATCACTGGCACCGCCAAAGAGCGACACGTCATTGATGAAGAACGTTGCCTAAAATGCGGGGCTTGCATGGAACAATGCCGCGTCACCGGCGCTATTATCCACCATTAAGCTACCCCTGTACCCTGCTTATTAGAATGCGTGGGCATAAGTGCAACTAGGCGGTCGCTTCGCATGCTCAGAGCCAGCCAAGTTTTCTTTAAAGGAGGACTCTATGGATATACAGCTTACGATTAATGATATACCCCTTACTGTACCAGAAGGAATGTCCATCTTGGACGCAGCTCGAACTATAAACATTGACATTCCCACTTTATGTTACCTGAACCTTCATGAAATGAACATGAATAATCATATTGCTTCCTGCCGAGTCTGTGTGGTCGAAGTCGAAGGGCGGCGAAATCTGGCTCCGGCCTGTTCAACCCCCGCAGCTCCTGGGATGATCGTTAAAACAGATACTCCGCGTGCCGTCCAGGGAAGACGGGCGATGGTTGAACTGCTGCTGTCTGACCATCCTAAATCGTGTTTAACTTGTCCTAAAAATCTTGACTGTGACCTCCAAGCTCTCGCGGCAGATTTGGGAGTACGCAATATCTCCTATGAAGGGGAAGAATCCGAGTATGAAATTGATAAATCCAGTTTAGCTATTATCCGAGATCCTAACAAATGTATTCGCTGCCGCCGCTGTGAAACAATGTGTAACGAGGTCCAAACCGTAGGCGTTTACTCTGCGGTAGGGCGCGGTTTTGAGACGGTGGTGAAAACGGCCTTTGATCTACCTCTGCACGAAACTTCTTGCACGTTCTGCGGACAATGCGTCGCGGTCTGCCCCACCGGTGCTTTGATGGAACTGGATCAAGTTGACAAGGTCTGGAAAGCCCTTAATGATCCCAAACGCTTTGTTGTCGTGCAAACCGCTCCGGCCGTACGGGTCGCCCTTGGGGAGGGCTTCGGTTTAGAGCCGGGGACGATTGTCACAGGCAAAATGACCGCAGCCTTACGACGACTCGGCTTCGACCGCGTCTTTGATACGGATTTTGCAGCGGATGTGACGATCATGGAAGAGGCTTCAGAGCTGGTTCACCGCCTAAAACATGGTGGACGGTTACCCATGCTGACTAGTTGTTGTCCAGCTTGGGTCAAATTCTTTGAACATCAATTTCCGGATCTGTTGGACATCCCTTCGACTTGCAAATCTCCTCACGAAATGCTAGGAGTCTTGATTAAAAGCTATTACGCTAAGACCTGTGGGATCGATCCGAAGAAAATTACCGTTGTCTCTGTTATGCCTTGTATAGCCAAAAAATATGAAGCGGCCCGCCCTGAACTGGGACAAAGCAAGGAAATCCCGGATGTGGACATCGTCATCACCACCCGGGAACTCTCGCGCATGATCCGGGAAGCCGGGATTCACTTTACTCAGCTTAAGGATGAAGAGTTTGATCACCCTCTAGGGGAATCAACGGGTGCTTCCGTGATCTTCGGAACGACAGGCGGGGTGCTTGAAGCTGCTCTGCGTACAGCCTATGAGGTGCTAACCGGCGAGACGCTGGAGAAAGTGGAGTTTGAAGCTTTGCGGGGAATGGATGGAATTAAGGAAGCAGTCATCTCGATCGGTGATCGCGAGTTCCGAGTTGCGGTCACGCACGGTCTGGGTCATGCCCGTTATATTCTTGAAAAAATACAAACTGGTGAAGCTAATTATGACGTGATTGAGATTATGGCCTGCCCTGGGGGCTGCATCGGCGGCGGTGGACAACCCTATCACCATGGGAATATCGAAATTCTTAAAGCTCGTGCCAACGCCATTTATCAGGAAGACCGTTCCAAGCCTTTGCGTAAATCTCACGAAAACCCAGCGGTTAAGGTTCTGTATCAAGATTTTATTGGCGAACCTTATGGAGAAAAGGCGCATGAATTGTTACATACCAGCTATACACAACGTAAGAAAATATAGCAAAAGACCTTAAATGAACAGGCAAAGGCAAGGAAAGGGGGACGGTTCTTGTTTGTACAAGCAAGAACCGTCCCCCTTGCATCTCATCCACATTTCCCATCCATTTTGCATCCATTTGGTACCCCACTTGCGTCTTCGTCCCTTATCCCCTCAAATGAAAAAACTACCCGCTTTTAAATGGGCAGTTTTTTGGACACTCTTCTATCCTGGGCCGACGCTTGACGCTAGCTGGTTTCTTTATCCAAGCTTTCGTTTTATACCTAGAATTTCTCTGTCAAGCGTTTTTTGATCTTCTTCTAATCCTCGAACATCGGACGATACATTCTTTAAGATAATCGAATGTAAACCAATCTCATTATTTATAAGTGTGATTATTTTTTCATGGTCTCGTTCATTTTGATCCATATGAGCTTTTTGAACTTCTGCGATTCTTTTAACATCTGACTTAATCGATTCAATCGCAATAGAGTTTTTTGTTACCTTTTGATCCAATGAATCTACCTTTTGATCCAATGAACCTACCCTTTGATCCAATGAATCTAATTTAACGAGGATCATCCCAAACATCTCTTTCATTTCAGTATCCACAACTTTAATCACAACCTTTTAATAACTGATGAGATCATTATACCATTTCTAACCCAATTACCTTGAGTAATTTATTGTCTATTTTCCACAATTTAATAGGGGTACGATGCCTCGCGCCCCTATGGTGGAACAAAATGACTATAACTATGTATTACTATTTTACTGAGCAAGGGGTATTATAATATAGGGGCACGCTGCATTGTGTCCACGCTGGTAACGGGAGGCCACGATGGAAAACATATTCTCAAGAACTGAACTTCTTATCGGTAACACTGGTTTGGAGAAACTTCACCAGAGCACAGTCATAATTTTCGGGATCGGAGGGGTCGGTTCCTTCGCCGTGGAGGCTCTGGCCCGCGCTGCCGTTGGTCATTTAATCTTGGTTGACTCTGATGATATTTGTTTAACAAATATTAATCGCCAATTACATGCCCTCCACTCCACCGTAGGCCAAGCTAAAGTTGAAGTCATGAAACGTCGAATTTTGGAGATCAACCCGGAAGCAAACGTCGAAACGATTAAGGAGTTCTATTCAGCGGCTAATGCAGAACGCCTGCTTAGCTATAAACTGGACTATGTCGTCGATGCCATCGATTCTGTTTCTAGTAAAGTCCATTTAATTAAAGAATGTTTACTTCGCAAAATCCCCGTAATTTCGAGCATGGGGGCCGGAAATCGCCTGACCGCAGAGAACTATAGGGTAACGGACATCTCCAAGACCAGCGGGGATCCGCTCGCTAAAGCAATGCGCAAACTGTTACGCAAAGAAGGTATCTCCCAAGGGGTTAAGGTTGTGTCTACCCCAGATCTCCCCTTCACTCCAATCTCCTCGGAAGACGATCACTCTGACTGCAGTCCGTGCGGGGATACACACTGTGCGAATAGCCGTCAAATCCCAGGGAGCATTTCCTTTGTTCCTCCTGTCGTCGGACTCCTTATAGCCGGGGAAGTGGTAAGGGATCTGATCAAGAACTCTGAAAAGGAGTTTACGAGGACAGGCAAGTGATTGGATTGGGTTAAATAGATTTGGAGTTCAATGTGGTATTATGTTGTTTGCTATTCATCGTCTTGAAAACCAGAAGAAAAATGCCGATATCAATTAAACTATCTCCTACACTAAACACTTGTTTATCTCGTCCCAGAATATCCATGTAGAACCGATCCACTAAAAAACGCAAATGCGTAGTCGAGGTCATCAACCCGTGAGTTCCCTGACCTGCTAACAACGCTTTGCGGCCAGCCTCTGGAAGAAATGACGGGTCGACCGGCATTACTCCTCCGTTCAAAGCAATAACGAGGGCATTAAGTAAAACTCCCAAGGTGAGCCAACGTATTCCAGGCAATGAATTATTACGCAAAATAAAAATTAACAATAAAAAATAGGACCCTGTATCAAGCACTGGGCTAAGCCAACTCGGGCCTAACCTAATTCCTCGGACAGCCACCCAATAAACAACACTCTGTATCACTAAAGCCAAAGGGACCAACCAAAATTCCCGCAGGACAAGCTCACCCAGTCGGCTTAATTTTCCTCCACTTACAAAGCTTATGAATAAAGCAAGAATCAAAGTTTCTATGAGCATACCGCACCTCTTTAATCAGCCTTAAATAATTAAGGAATTTTTACTCGGTCAGCACTGATTGTTTGTGACAGTTCATTTGTAACCACTTTGCAGAAAATCTCTACTATTTCTGGATCCAATTGTGATCCTGCGACTCTTTTGAGCTCAGCAAGGGCCCCGTCATGGGTGCTGCCCTTGCGGTAACTCCGATCTGATGTGATCGCATCATAAGTATCTGCCACAGCAATGATCCGGGATTCCAGTGGGATTTCGCTCCCTTTAATTCCATCCGGGTATCCGTTCCCATCATAACGTTCATGATGATGGCGAACCACATGACCTATATCATACAAAAATTTTATACCTTTGATAATCGTTTGCCCGATGACCGGATGACTGCGAATGGCTTCCCACTCTGAATCCAGCAGCTTACCCTCTTTATTTAGGATTATTTCGCTTACTCCGATCTTTCCCACGTCATGCAACACTGCGGCATATTTAAGAGACTGAATCTTATCCTCACTCATTTCAATTTCTTCGGCTATAATGACTGCCAGCTTTCCAACTCTTTCAGAGTGTCCACTGGTATACGTATCTTTAGCCTCAAGAGCCTGAACCAAGGCTTCTACAGTGTTGAGATAATTTTCCCGCATATCAACATAGAGTTGAAAAGCATGGCGAGATGCTAGAAGCGGGATGATGAGAAGGAAAAGTCCCAGCACACCCCAATTTTTGAAGAGCAAAGCCAATAAGTATCCAAGGGGAACAAATGCAAGGGAGTTAGGCACGGACCAGCGAAAATTATTGACCCATATTGACCTAGTTGATTTATTCAACATTGCTCCCAAGGCGATTGAGACAAAGGTGATATTTAAAACCATATAAACAGCAGCAGCTATTACATACAATATCAAAAACTTAGCATTAATTAGGAAAGCAGGAGGTTTTAAAAGGTTCATAACCCCATGTGCTGCTGCTAAGGACAGGACAAATTGGGAGGCATTAAACACTCGTTTATACAGAGGTTGCGCAACACTAGCATCACCAAGAATAATCAGACCAGCCATGGCACTAACCGTTAGCGTCACTCCTAAGGGAAACAAGATAAGCCCAGAAAGAAAAATTGGATAACTAACAGTTACAAAGCCCCCTTTTGGTAGGGCAACGGGTAAGGATTCACTGGCAATTCCAAGAATCCCAAAGATTAATAGATAAATTAGCAAGGTTATATTCCAATGCGTATAAAGGATATTCCACCCTAGAACTATCGTGGCAAAAATAGTTATTAGTGTAAAAATTTGTTTAAATTTTTTTGGTAAACTTTCCATAGCCACCCCTTATATAGTTTGGCCGACAACTTAACAATTAGATCTTATGTGATGCTCCACAGGCGAGAACAAGAGTAACGAGAATAGCAACTACTTTGTATAATTTGCTCATTTGCGGTAAACCTCCTTGATGTTATTTGTACAAGGGAATGTTTAACCGCTTCGCTCTTATTCCGTTCCGCTGTTTTTTCCGCTTCGCTATTTAGGGAAATACAACAGGCGTATCTTCAAAATCTAATTGTTTCGGTAAGTCGGCCAAAGTCAGCTGTTTAACGTTTTATTGGAAAGCGTAGTTTTCGATTAACAGCATCGAGAGTTGCCTTAACCACGGCTTCCCGATCGTCGTTTCTGACCAAAGCACACCCTGTGAGAGATTGTTCACCCACAGACGCCACCAAGGTTATGGAGACTAAAGCAATTTGTTGCTTGGCTAATTGCGTGATACCCACATCTTCCGTAACGAAGAGGAATTTATCTAAAATTAGAGGGGAAAGCGCTGCCAGTGTAGCGTCCACGAACAGTCTCAACTTATTGTGCGACGAGGATGGTCCCTGGGCACTACCTTTAGTATGCTTGTCACCTGTCAACAATTCGACCTTAACTTCGGCCATTCCATTAACAGTTCCTAGTGTCACTCCGACTAATCGAGGTCGAGTTGATTCCATGATCGCAAGGGTTCCCTCTTCTTCCTCATCTCCTATTTGAGCTACACTGATCTTCTTATGATCGATTTGTAAGTTGAATTGCGCGATCAGCACCGACTCAACATCCCGAGCGATCTGCTTAGGAAACCGTCCTGAACTCGCCAAAATATGTACTTCTTCGATTTCCCCTTGATAATTGACATTAATTCGAGCAGCCATAACCGACCTGATCTGTTTTATCGCCTGCTCGCAGTCTTGAATTGAACATGGCATCTCTGACATGAAAACACTCCTCGGCATTTAAATAATTTTAATTTATATAAAGTTCTATGAAGTTAGTATTTTCGACGTTGTGTTTAAGTTTTCCTTCCTCATTTTCTTAAATGAGCCATAACCATCATCTATTTCTTTTAATTCCTACACTCTTTAACAAGGACTTTACATTTTTAACTTAGATTTCTATCTTGCTGGTACATGCAACCACTTAGCCTTCATCCTTAATTCCTATTTGTGCCAGGGAGATGACTCTTTCTGCTTACTTCCAAGCTTCAAAACAATCTTCTTTCTTTGAAGAACTAGATTCAACTTGGGACAACAGCAAGCATTATTGAGAACATAATTCCTGCAATTCAGGAAATACTGTTTGAGATTAAATAGTTAAGGAGGCGTTCGTTTGAGCAATAAAGATGAAGCTAAAAGAGAAGTTTTAGCCAGTGAATTGGGACAACTCAAAGAGGAATATTCCCAAATGAAACAAGCCTTTAATGAATTAAAAAACCAAACTTCTCAAATTCAAACACATGGATTAGTTCAAGAACCAGCCAGCGGATTAGGAAAACTTAAAGATACATTTTACCAGGAGGCAAATATAGAAGTTGCCAGTGAATTTGAACAACTTAAGGATTAATGAACCGATTTTCTAATTTTACAGTCCGCTTTTGCGGGCTTTTTTCATCTTTATACACATATTAAACCACGTTTCAATTGTAGATGTCTATTCCAGAGGAACCTTATTCGGAATTCTTATTCGCGCAGAATAAATAGACCAAAACAACTAGAAGGCGATCCATTCTAGTTAGAACTAACAAAAAAGGGAGCCTAACGGCTTCCCCTTTTTGTTTTATTAATCTAATATCATTAAACGCCCCAGCACGGTTATTATCGTCATTATAGTGAACTGATAAAACCGTATCGCCCATATTGCATGCTTGGCATTTAAAATGCTTTAACATCCTTATTTAGGATACACTATTAGTGAATCTATACTGAGGTTGCCCGTGGCTCAAAAAGTGCGAGTAATCCCTGAATTGATGTGGTCGCAGTAGTACCTATGGCTCCTGATGTGGCTACCGATGTTGCTATGCTCCTGGTGTTGTTGGAATGTCTGGTATTGCTATGGCTCCTGGTGTTGTTGTGGCTCCTGGTTTTCTTGGGATTTCTGGTGTTGTTGTGGCTCCTGGTGTTCCTGTGGGTTTGGTAGTCTCTTTAGGTAATGGTATCGCTGGCTTAGGAACCGGAATGGGTGCTTTTAGCCAGCATATTGTGAGAGGCTCCCCATTTAGTGCCTGGGTTAGATCAGCAATACCTAAATTTAGTTTTTGGATGATGTTCAGAAGCTTTATAATTTCCTGATCTAGTCCTGGTACCCAATGCAAAAGAATAATGTCTCCGGCTTTTAGTCCCGGACTGCTTCTCAAGGTAAGCGTGGAATTTTCCATTTCGGCATCCCACATTACGATATATTTAATTCCGGAATCCCAGGCCGCTTGTCCTACTTCTGTATTATAATCTCCATAAGGTGGCCGCAACTCATCCAATTGAGGACCGTATTGACGAAAATAATCTATAGGCTGAGAGATTTGGCTTTTCTTCTCCGCTAGTGATAAATGAGTTAAAAATGGATGGTTAATCGTATGATCTTCTATACGTCCACCTGCACTTACAAATTCATGCCAGAAGGTAGGTTGTTTCTGAGCCGCCTGTTCAATGAGAAAAGTAGTAATGGGCAGATGATATTGTTTCATTAATTTTAATACTTCTTCATTTGGATACCAGCCATCATCGATCGTTATGTATACTACCGGCTGTTTCACTGGCAGTTGGTAAACCACCTTAATGGGTCCTTCCGAAGTCAAAGAGGGACTTAATTGTTTCAGCGATTCAGAACTCTGGTTATTCAAAGACGCATTATCAGATGTATTTGATGCGTTAGATATATTAGGCTCGTTGGGCTCGTTAGACACGCCTTTTGCAAAATATGTAATATCCAGCGAAAGGGTAATCATAATAACTACAAGAAAAATCCCCATATATTTTAAATAGGGGTTACTGGAAACTGATTTTAGGGAACTCGGGTTATTATCCATCATATCGCTTGCTTCTCCACCTTCCACAAAATGCCACGTAATAGTAATTCGATAAATTATGGGAATATCCTTTTTGCGACATCCAATTTTTGCAGATGAGAAAATGAAAGCACGTCATGGCTTACTGCTCCACAAAAAGGTCCTTTTTCAAATGGACAGGGCTCCTCAAGTTTGAGGAGCCCTATGTTTTAAGAAATGTGTACGTATAAGCTTAGAACACCGAAACTTGTGTGAATTAGATCACACACTGAGCCAGTAAGTGACGTTTATGCAAATAACTTTCGTTGCTATTAGCTGACACGTCTTGCGCCGATATAGCCTTTGGCCCAATATGGAGTAAATCCGCAGATCGCTATTCCTCTATGGCACGTTGCGCTGATAAACTTTCCATTTCCAATATAAATGCCCACGTGGCTAACTTGTTTTGTTCTTGATTCTACGTTAAAGAAAACCAAGTCATTAGGACTCAAATCGTGAAATGCCACCGGGGTTCCGACTTTGTATTGACTTCTACTAATACGGGGTAACCTGATTCCTTGTCTAGCAAATACATAACGAGTAAAGCCAGAACAATCAAACCCTGACGGAGTGGTGCCTCCCCAAACATACGGAACACCTATAAATTTTTCGGCTGTTTTAATTATTTGTGTGCTTCTGTGCCGAGGTGATTTACTCGATTTAGTCGATTTACTTGATTGGCGATATTTACTTGATTTTAATTTATATAATTTGTTTAAGGCTTTTTGTGTTTGTGGCCCAACGATTCCATCTGCTCGTAAATGTGCGCGGCGTTGGAAATTATAAACAGCAGTTTTGGTTTTTCTTCCATAAATCCCATCAGCTGAGCCTACCGAATAATTTAAGGTTTTAAGTTCTTTTTGCAAAATACGGATTTTCATGCCTGATGATCTAACCGTTAATGGTTTGGCTTGGGCTACTGAGGCTGAGCTGATCATACCTACTATTACTAAGGCCATTAAGATAAGACTCTTTTTTATAAGAACTCGCCTCCTTTCCGGTTGATAGCCTTAAACTATTCGCTTGAAGCAAGTATACCTGCGCACAACACAAAAACATAGTACAAGTTGTTGGTATTAATACCAATTTTTTCATTGTTTAATTTGGCAGGTAACATTGTTTAAGAAAAACAAAAACAGCCCTTTCGGACTGTCATATAATCGCTATAATGTTATCGGAGGCAAGCTGACCTTGATGGAATACAAAGGTCTAAAATAAATCTTTATATAATAAAGATAGAGACCTCCTCTGCCTAGAAAACCAAAATTCCAATGAACAATGGCGCGGCGGAGGAGGTTACGAAGTTGGAGACCAAAAAATTATCTCCTAAATAATCGTGCCCAAAAGCTACGATTCTCAAGTTTTCTAAATTCAAGTCTTTCCTGATTGATTGGGTTTCTTAGGTCTACTTTAGCCCAAACCGTTTTGATAATAATCATCCTTTCCTCTTTATTACTTATAATATAACCGTGCTTGTGCATTTCTAAACATGTACCTTTAACAACTTAACTGCTGAACGAATGACATAAAAAGAGGCGCCTGAAGCGCCTCTTAGACAAAATATTTCCATCATTTTAACCAGCAAATTCCTGTTTGATATTAAAGCCCTAACAAATTCTTCATCTCCGTTAAAGTACTATCCGGCACCGCTGCTGTCCCACCAAAGACGTGCAGATCGAGGATACTTCCCTTGGTATTTTGGAGCAGATTCTGTTGGTCCAGCGTTAGTCCGTTAACTGAACCCCCGTTGGCCCCTGTCAAGAGCAACCAGGAATTGCTCTGGCCGGCCACTACGGCCCCTGCCAAGGCATCAGCGAAGTCATTTCCGCTGGCAACAAAAACGTGTACCGGGTTAGGCTGAAGCGTTTTTAATACTTGGACATTGGTGGCAAAACGGTCAACTCCAGCATAGCGTACGGGATCGGGCAAAATGCTTTCCAAGACTTGTGGCAAAACGCCTGTTCCGCCAACGAGGGTAGTTTTTTGAACATTAAACTCCTTGAGAGCCTGGGCCGTGGCTTGAGGAAGCTGATTACCTCCGTTAGTATCAACATACAGGATCGGCACCTTATGATAAGCAGCCCAGGATGAAACAGATAAGGCGTCTGGGTAAGCGTTGTCACTACTGCTGACCAGGACTGCTTCGCCCTGACTTCCGAGAAGCTTGGCGGTCTGATAAGCGGTGTCATAGCGATCCGTGCCGGCAATGCGTTGCAGGGTGATGCCAGAAATATTGGCTATCAGGCTATCCGCCACATTTTGGCTGATTGCTGCTGTTCCACCCATGAGAATGACTTTCTTCGCTCCAAGGTCCTGAATCTCTTTTAAGACTTCTGCTGGGATTTGTCCCGATTCGGTTAGAAGGAGCGGTGCATTGTCATGCCGTGCTAAAGGTACCGCTGTTAAAGCATCAGCCGAAATGTCCCCTCGAGCCAGGATAACGGTATCTGTTCCGGCAGTAAAATAGACCTTAGCGATCTGAACTGCTGTGTCATAACGGTTCATTCCGCCAATACGTTCCGGTATACCAGAGGCTGCTATTATATTTACCGCGTAGGTTGTTGTTTTGCCTCCGATTGTAATAGTCAGTACCTGTCCGGTTGCAGGGACGGAACTGTTAAAACCTGTTACATTTGCCGCTGTGACTAGTTCCACCTGCGTGCTGTTATCACTCATTGTCCCGGTTACTACCAGGCTGCCGAGATCCAACGTATCCCCCACAGTGTAGCTTAACTTTGCCGCCGGTTTGGTAATCGCGATGCTGCTCAGAGTGACTGGGACGGTTCCTCCGCCGCCACCTCCATGACTGCTTCCCGAATTCCCACCGGTATTAATCGCTGTTTCCCTATACGTAATAAATTTGGTAAAGTGTTTGGTCCAGATGATCAGATCATTTCCTACATTGATATAACCATCCTGACCTGCACCCAAGACGCTATCAGCTAAACTTTGGGTATCTGCACTAAGCACATTGGTAATGGGATAGAACGTACCGCTGCGTACGTAGCCCACTTTACTTCCCGCCTGGCCTGGTATGAGAATTCTTACTGCCCTGCTGAATGTTAAGGGCACATCTCCATAGCCTACTTCGATTACACTTTCTACGGTAGCAATCGTGCCGCTTGATTTAGCAACTGTGACACTGTTCGTTGCCTGAATCGTGGGAACTTGTATCGTGCCATCCCAGTCGGAATCGGCGGGGGCGCTGACGGTGGTTCCACTTGGAATGGCGACTTGGACATTTACCGGAGTACCGCCTCCGCCATTAGTCAGGTCAACCGTAGTATTTACATTGAGGGCCGGAAGGGAACTGCTCGTCACGGTTCCGCCTACTGGTGCCTGCAAGAGCGTGGACAGATTAAGAGAAGCGCCGGTCACGCTCTCCGGTACGGTAATTGTGACAGGATTGTCCCCAGCGCTGACGATCGTGTCCGCTGTGACGGCCAGGTTAGACTGATTATCACTCACAGTGACCGTATTTGTGGTTACAACCAAAGGAGCGTTGTTGGTCACTGTCCTCTGACTGATGGCAGCCAACATCCCTCCGTCAGTGCCGGCGAGAGTTCCTGGAGTATAACTTATGCTGATTGTATCACCAGCCAAGAGTGCCTGACTCAGGCTAAGGTCCAGCTTGGTGCTATCGGTTTCCAAGGATACCTGACTAACACTTTCGCTTACCGCTGCACTGGAACGAGTGACGTCGACAGCGATATACCCGGAATTTCCTGATGGGTCAGCCATTGGCTTATTAAAGGTGAGGATGATTCTAGTACCGGCTCTGTTCGTTGCTTCACTCAGGAGCTGTGGAGCTGGAATAGAAACCGCCAGAATGTTAAATCCAAGGGTGTTACTCGTGATCCCGTAGACGGTGGCCGTAACAGTACCGGAACCCGCTGCGAGGGGAGTCAAGGTGCTGCCTGTCAGGTTGGCAAGCAAGCTCCCTGTTGCAAGATTCCATTGTATCGTTTGCCCGATTAGGCTGAACGGATTGTGGTATTGGTCTTCACCACTTAGAGTCAGATTATTAAGGCTGTAAACCGCTTCACCGACGGTCAAGTCCGGGATGTTTCCGTTTAAGGTGAGCGAGCTGAGAGTAGGAGCGGAAGGTATCGGCTCAAACTCTGCTGTCACGATTACATTGGTTGCTGGCATAGTGAAGCCTGTGCCACTGAGGTAGTGATCGATTGTTCCGTCATTGTACTTCAAGGTTCCGACTTTTAGTTGCATTCCTGAGCTCGGGGCGATGATCAGGGTAATTGCTGAACCTGACGTGGCGACTGTGGTATTGGCAGTAATACTCCCTCCCGTCAAAGCGCCAAAGTTGACGCCATAATAGGTTGCTGGAATCTGCCCGGCCTCAGCGTCGAGAAGGGCCTGATAGATTGCTGCATGCCCTACCGTTGTGGGGTGAGGGTCGAGCTGTACCGTTGCCAAATTAAAATTAACTGCGCCGGGAATCGTTCTAAATTTAGTATAAACATCAGCCACTTTATAGCCTGCAATAGCATTATTATTTATACCTTGATTGATTCCATGAATCAGAGGGTCAAATACGGCATAGAGTGGATCCTGCGGGTTAAATGGATTGTATAGATTTAAGACGTAAATTTGTGCCTGTGGCGAAAGGGTTTTAAGCATGCCGATAATTTGAGGGAAATCTGTGCTGAATTGACCGACGCCGGCTTGCAAAGCTTGAGCTAAGGTCGGCGAATTAACTAGATTCGCTAGGATAGTATCTTTGTTCGGATTGGTTGCCATAGCCGTTGCCAAGTCTGACATTAAATTTGGATTACTGACTGAATTGACCCCAAAAGCTGTACAAACAGCTCCGATTACCGGAGAGAGCAAATTATCTCCGCCGATGCTTACCGTGATAACCTTGGCATTTCTTACGGCAGCGATATAGGGAGCGGTTTGTAATCTTGTTAATAAGCTGCTGCTCGTATCCCCGGATACCGCTAGATTATTTAAGCTAAGTGAACTATAGGTTGTGGTTGTTAGAAGATGGTTATATAAGAGATCAACGTAATCACTGCCCTGTGTGGCGCTCATTCCATAAGCAATTGAGTCTCCTAAGGATAGGTCATAGGCCGGAATAGGAGCTGCCAGAATGTTAAATCCAAGGGTGTTACTCGTGATCCCGTAGACGGTGGCCGTAACAGTACCGGAGCCCGCTGCGAGGGGAGCCAAGGTGCTGCCTGTCAGGTTGGCAAACAAGCTCCCTGTTGCAAGATTCCATTGTATCGTTTGCCCGGTTAGGCTGAACGGATTGTGGTATTGGTCTTCACCACTTAGATTCAGATTATTAAGATTGTAAACCGCTTCACCGACGGTCAAGTCCGGGATGTTTCCGTTTAAGGTGAGCGAGCTGAGCGTGGGAGCGGGTGGGTTCTCTCTAATGTAAGTAAAGTGGTCACTGCTACTAGTGGTACTAGTACCTCCTAGGCTATGTACGGTCACATCTACTGTACCGCTCCCCGCTGGGGCAACTGCCGTCAGGGAAGTGTCCGACCCTAAATTAAAACTGGTTGCCGACGTGCTACCAAAATAGACGGCGCTGACAACGCTTAGATTAGTTCCATTAATTGTTATCGTGCCGCCCCCTGCTGCAGGGCCGCTGTCAGGGCTTATCCCAGTTATTATCGGTGCTGCAGGCACTACTACGTTTTGCGCTGTTCCGAAGGTATAGCCGGTCATCGCGGCCGTGACTGTATAAGTCTTCCCTTCTGTCAGCATCGCGTCAATCGTGTAGGTTGCACCATTGTCGCTTGTCGAGGCTGAGCTAATTGTCACGGGAGTGCTTCCGTCCAATAGGGTAAAGTTGCTTGACGTTAAGCCCGTCAGTGCCGGATTCAGAGCCACTGTCAATCCGGTGGTTGATGGATTACTCACCGTTAATGCTTCAGATGTCGACGTTATATACAATCCAATTCCGTGTGAATTGACATTATTTATAAACGCCACTTGATTTGAACCATCAAGATTAGCCTTGAAAATTTTTGCCACTGAAGAATGCCAATCAGAAAAGTAGATATACCCATTAACTGGGTCAACCGCAATAGCTCCGGGCGAACCCGTTGGAGATGAATAAAGAATCTGTTGCCCAGAACCGTCTGCAAGGTTGGCACTTACAAAATTATAATTTGGATTGTAAGCATCTGAATAATAGATTTTTCCATGGATTGTATCTATTCCCAAGCCTTTGGCATGAACATTTGTGATCAGATCTACAGGATTACTCCCATCAAGGTGGGCTCTGATGATTTTCGCCAAATTATAATCAGCGATATAAAGATATCCGCCGATCGGATCAACAGAGATCGCCCTTGGTGCACCTGGCGAAGTGTAAATTGTTTGCTGCCCTGAACCGTTTGAAAGATTCGCTCTGACTACATTGCCAGAACTAGGTTGCGCATAATAGATATAGCCATGGTCCGGATCGACCGCTATCCCTTCTGCGCTGACATTTGAAATGAAAGGAGTGTAATCCGCTGATTTGCCGTCTAAAGGACCGCTGAAGATTGTTGCAACTGAGGAGTTAGGGTCTGAAAAATAAATGCGACTATTTGTCGCATCCACTGCAACGGCATAGGGGCTTCCCAACCCAGACGAATAAATTACTTTAGGCGTATCTGGGGTTGATAAATCCGCACTCATAACTTGATACGGAAAATAGGATTGTGTGTAATAAATTGTACTGTTAGCCTTAGCAGTACCAGCAGAAAGGAAGAAAATTACTACCAGGAACGGAATGATCCTCCTATCGAGCAACGAGATGATTGCTCGAAACTTCATCTTTCATCACTTCGCCTTCTAAACTTATCAATTTTCAAAAACCTCTCCCATGCTATTCGTCCCTAATTCTTTGTCTACCATTTGGCTCCCAACGGTTAAAAGCCAACGATTTCGCTTTTGGTGTTAATCTCTTCTAAGGTCGTGAAGGAAAGATACCTTGCAGAGCTATGATATAATGTAAGCCCAAATAGGGTTGCTGTATGCTTATAGGTTGACTCCCTCCGCTTGATGAGCCGACTGAGTTGGGCGCTAACGAAGTATTAACGGGATTGCTAGCATAAATGTCTATCTCCTGCCTATCCGGAGTCGTTGGCTGGGCAAGATTCTCATTTGACCCTGGGGTTGCGGTAGTCCCCGGACTGGTAGTTGCATTAATTACGTTAGTATGCATCGGGATATTATTATTGGTAAGGGTTACTGATTCGGTCCCACCCGTTTGTCCTAAAATATAATTTGAAAGATTTGGTCCCTGCCCAACGCCCATAGGGACCCTCCCCCGTAGATCGGGTAAGGCAAACGTGGTTTGCCCGTTTCCCCCATAAGTTGTCCCGATAAGAGCAAAAAGTGCCGAGTTCTGGTTTATTGGAAGTATCTGACCTTCACAGAATGCCCAGCCAGCCGGTGCGTAAGTATAGGGAACCAAATCGATTTCTCCCAGAAATGGATCCGCTCCGCCAGCAATGGCTGGTTTGGGCCCTACCATTGGCCCTACCATGTTTAAAGCTAGGGCTGCGCCAAACATAAGAAACGTTACCATAATCATTCTTAATCTTTCAGTCATTATAATTCCTCCTCTTTGTTATTTGTGTCAGTTGGCAAATCTCGCTGACCGAAATTTTAGCTTTATGATATCACCCCCAGCTTGTGATTTTTTTTGTCACTACTTTTATACAAACTGTACAAATAATTGTACAGTGGATTTTTCTTGGTTTATATCACCCGGTGGGTGAATTTTCATAGATTATGAATTTTTTAGCAAAAAAGTTTTAAAAGAGACCGTGAGTTCATACCAAGCTTATCAAAGATACTTTTAGGCTGAGCAAATTCTTTTTCTCTCCATCGATTGCTCCCCCAAAGCTTTTCAATATTAAAATAAAACATATTACCTAATAGTAATTCTACATTATTTCTTTATTTCCTTCCAAAATAGTGTAAATAATCCAAGATATCGGACGAAAAAACAGACCGTTTATAAAACGGTCTGGCAGGTCATTCGTGTTCTTGGTTATTCTCCTTCAATGTTCCCTGACAAACAGCCAACGCTGTACTAGCGGCTCGATCTATTCACACCCATCACCGTCAAGGATCGGATCACATAAGTGTCTTAACTCACAGCGTTTTTCATGCTTTTGACGTATTCATAAATATACGAACCGGCGTTTTCACCATGCTTCTCGATAATCTTGACGATTGCACTGCCGACAATTACGCCATCCGCGATGTTGGCGATCTCCCCGGCTTGTTTTGGGGTGTTGATCCCGAAGCCAACTGCGACGGGAGTCTTACTCGCTGCCCTGACAACCTCGATTATGGCCGGCAGGTCCGTTTTGATCTCACTTCTCATCCCCGTGACGCCCATGGAAGAGACCACGTAGATAAAGCCGGTTGCTTCCTGCGCAATCTGTTTAATGCGTTGTTCTGAGGTGGGCGCGATCAGCGAAATAACGTCGACCCCAAAACTGGCAGCCACCTCAGCCAATTCACCCTTTTCCTCATAGGGCAAATCAGGAATGATGATCCCGTCCACACCTAAATCAGCGCAGCGCGCGAAAAAGCGGGTGTATCCGTAATTAAAGACAGGATTTAAATAGGTCAGAAAAACCAGAGGCACTTCAGTTTTTTGGCGCACAGAGGCCACTAAGTCAAAGATCTTGTCGACGGTTGCTCCTGCAGAAAGTGCCCGGATATTTGCCTCTTGGATAACCACACCCTCGGCTGTAGGATCGGAAAAGGGAATGCCGATTTCCACTAAATCAGCCCCACCTCTGATCATTTCCATAATAAACTCTTCACTCTTGGCCATCGAGGGATCTCCGCCTGTGACAAATCCAATAAAAGCCGTCCCGTTTTTAAAGGCTTGTGCAATTTTACTCATCGATATTTACCCCCTTGTAGCGCGCGATGGCGGCAACATCCTTATCGCCGCGTCCTGACAGACATACAATAATGCTTTGGTCCTGATTCATGGTTCCGGCGATTTTCTGCACATGAGCGATGGCATGAGCACTCTCAATAGCACAGATAATGCCCTCTGTGCGCGCCAAATATTCGAAGGCTTCCACGGACTCGTCATCCGTGACGGGTACATACTCTGCCCTGCCTGTATCGTGTAGGTTGGCGTGTTCCGGTCCGATCCCCGGATAGTCCAGACCAGCGGAGATGGAATACACTGGAGCAATTTGACCGTATTCGTCCTGACAGAAATAGGACTTCATGCCATGAAATACGCCAAGTTTTCCTTTGGCAATGGTGGCGGCATGTTTTTCGGTATCGATTCCGTGTCCGGCCGCCTCGCAGCCGATTAACCTGACCGTTTCATCACCTATGAAGTGATAAAACATTCCTATTGAGTTACTGCCCCCCCCTACACAGGCTACTACAGCAGCCGGGAGTTGGCCCTCGAGTTTCAGGATTTGCTCTCTTGCTTCTAGGCTAATTACGCTCTGAAAGTCGCGGACCATCATCGGAAAGGGATGGGGACCCATTACAGAACCTAAAACATAATGGGTGTCATGAATACGAGCTGTCCATTCTCGAAACGTTTCGTTCACCGCATCTTTTAACGTCATGGTGCCGCTCGTAACTGTGTTAACTTTAGAGCCTAAAAGCTGCATACGGTAGACGTTTAAGGCCTGTCTGTCCGTATCTTCCTTGCCCATAAAAATTTCACATTCCAAACCGAGTAAGGCCGCGGCCGTAGCTGTCGCAACCCCGTGTTGGCCGGCTCCTGTTTCGGCAATAACGCGTGTTTTGCCCATTTTCTTGGCCATCAGCACCTGCCCCAAGACGTTATTGATCTTGTGAGAGCCAGTATGGTTAAGGTCCTCGCGCTTTAAATAGATTTTAGCGCCCCCTAAATCCTTGGTCATTTTCTCCGCATAATAAAGCAAAGACGGTCTGCCCGCGTATTCACTCAACAACTTATTTAGTTCTGCGTTGAACTCTGGGTCGTTCTTAAAGTGCTCATAGCTTTTTTCAAGGTTGATGATTACATTCATCAGGATCTCCGGAATGTATTGCCCCCCGTGGATACCGTATCTGCCTTTAACCATTTTGTATTCTCCTAACTATTTCTAAAATTTTATTTCTGTCTTTCAGGCCGTCTGTTTCTACGCCACTGCTTAAATCAACGGCATAAGGGCTTGTCGCGACGATGGCCTGTTTAATATTGTTGACCTTTAGCCCACCGGCTAGGAAAAAGGGTTTTGACACCTTCCTGACCAGACTCCAATCAAAGCTCTCACCGGTTCCACCGGTTCCGTTGTCCAACAGCAGAAAGTCGGCAACGGTATGTTGAGCTGCCTCTATATCCTCCTGAGATAAAACGCGGACCGCCTTGATAATGGGCTTGTTGGTCTGTGATTTTAATGCTTCGATATAATTTTCATCTTCGTTTCCATGAAGTTGAGCCAATTCGATAGTGTTAGCGTTTAAGAGTTTGGCCACGTTTGCTAACGGCTCATTGACAAATACCCCCACCGGCGTGATTTCTGGCCTGAGTTTAGGCCGCATGGCTTCTGCCCATCTCTCACTCACCTGACGGCGGCTTTTGGCAAAAACAAAGCCGATAAAGTCAGGCTTAGCCTCGTTAACGGAGTCGATGTCACAGTCTCTGAACAGTCCGCAAATTTTTATTTTCATGAAACATGATCCCCCCGCAGGTGAGCAAGCTGTTCTTTTTTATTATCGCTGCGCATTAAGCTTTCGCCGATCAGCACCGCATCGGTCTTGTTCGCTTTCAGCCTTGCCACATCCCCAGGGGATTTAATGCCGCTCTCCGAGACGAAGAGGAGGTCCTCGGGCACTAAAGCGCGCAGCCTTAGGCTGGTGGTGATGTCAACCTCAAAGGTCTTCAGGTTACGGTTGTTGACTCCGATCACTCGGGCGCCCGCCGCCAGAGCTGACACAGCCTCCTCCTCCGAATGCGCTTCCACAAGGACGGACAAACCCAAGCCATGGGCAATCTCCAGATACTCATTCAAGGTATCAGTATTCAGCAGGGCACAAATGAGCAGGATTGCCGAAGCACCAATGAGCTTGGCCTCATAAATTTGATAGCTGTCCACAATAAAATCCTTACGCAGCAGAGGTAGACTCACTGCTTGGCTAATCTCTGTAAGGTACCGGTCTTGACCATGAAACCAATAGGGCTCTGTGAGAACTGAAATTGCCGCCGCTCCAGCTGCCTCATAATCCTTAGCAATCTGCAAAAACGGAAAATCCTGAGCAATAATTCCTTGTGAGGGCGAAGCCTTCTTTAACTCACAGATGAAGGATAAGCCTTCTACTCGGAGTGCCTTTTCAAAGGGAAAGCCGGTATTGGGGTCTAAAACTTTGGCTTCTGAGCTGACTTGTTCTGGTGGTTTCCGTTGTTTTAGTTCAGCAACCCGTTCAAAGGTTCGGTTGGCGATTTTCTCCAAGATCATAGTCTCACCTCGTTGGAAAGTCTCACGAATTCTTCAAGTTTATTGAGAGCTGCTCCGCTGTCGATGAGCTCCTTGGCTAGGGGAATTGCGCTCTTGATTGTCGCTGCCTTACCGGCCAGATATAAACACAAAGCTGCATTAAGAACGACAATATCGCGTTTGGCCCCCTGCTCGGAGCTGTTTAAGATGCTGCGGGTAATTTTGGCATTTTCCTCAGCGTCGCCCCCAACAAGCTCAGCCAAGGTACAATAGTTTAGGCCCAACTCCGCCGGGTCGAGGTAATAGCTCTTTAAAATACCATTTTCTATTTCGCAGACCTTCGTCCGGGTCGTGAGAGTTGCCTCATCCAGACCGTCACAGCCATGGACTACCATGCCCCGTTTGACTCCAAGATTCGAGAGTACTCTAGCCAAAGGTTCCACAAGGTTTTCGTCATAGACGCCCATCAACTGCAGATTGGCTCCAGCTGGGTTAGCAAGCGGTCCCAAGATATTGAAGATGGTGCGAACGCCCATTTCCCGTCGCACGGGGGCACAGTGTTTCATCGAACTGTGATAGGTTTGGGCAAACATAAAACAAAGGTTAATTTTATCGAGAATTTGTTGGCTATGCTCAGCTGTAATAGCAATATTTATACCCAACTTTTCCAAGACATCTGCCGCGCCGCTTTTACTGGAAACACTGCGGTTGCCATGCTTGGCTACTGGAACAGCGCCAGCTGCGACGACAAAAGCAGTCGTAGTCGAGATATTGAAGGTTCCTACCTCATCGCCACCCGTGCCGACAATATCCATGACATCGAGAACAGGATTAAGGTGAATCGCTTTTTCACGCATCGCCAAAGCACTGCCGGTAATTTCATCAATGCTCTCCCCTTTCATGCGCAGTCCTGTGAGAAAAGCACCCATTTGGGCATGCGTGGCGGATCCGTCCATCATTTCCACCATGACCGCTTTGGCAGTTTCAAAATCCAAGTCCTCTCCCTTAATGACCTTATAAATTGCTTCAACTATCATGCCGCTTCCCCCCCAAGAAATTTTCCAAAATGGTTTTGCCTTGTGGTGTTAGAATCGACTCCGGATGAAACTGAACACCATAAACTTCATAGTCTCTGTGTTTAACTGCCATGATCTCTCCATCGTCCGTGCGGGCGATGACCTTGAGTTCAGTAGGCAAGGTGTCTTCGAGGGCGGCCAGCGAATGATACCTTGCACCTGCGATCGTTGCGGGCAATCCGGCAAACAGCGGACAATCGGTATCTAGTTCTATGGTTGACTGCTTGCCATGCATTAGCTCCCGGGCATAGGATACAGTAGCCCCAAAAGCCTCGCAAATGGCCTGATGCCCAAGGCAGACCCCGAACACAGGAATTTTTCCGGCGAAATATTTTGAACACTCGTCACAGACCCCGGCATCGGCCGGTCTGCCGGGTCCGGGAGAGAGGATAATCGCCTCAGGGGCTAAAGCCTCGATTTCCGGGATACTCAGCTCATCGTTGCGAATGACCTTAATGTCAGGATTGATGGAGCCGATCAGTTGATACAGGTTATATGAGAAACTATCGTAATTATCAATTAAGAGAATCATCAGTCGATAACCTCCTCAGACAGTTTCAGGGCGTTCATAACTGCTTGGGCTTTGTTGATACATTCCTGATACTCGTTTTCCGGCACGCTGTCGGCCACGATTCCGGCGCCGGAGCGAACAAAGACCTTACCGTTTTTCTTAAAGGCAATGCGAATCGCTATGCAAGTATCAAGGTTACCTGTAAAATCAATATACCCGATCGCTCCACCGTAGATGCCTCGTTTGTTATTTTCAAGTTCGTTGATGATCTCGCAGGCTCGGATTTTGGGTGCGCCGGAAAGTGTTCCTGCCGGCAACACGGCATCGACAGCGTCTAAGGCATTTTTATCGTCCCGTATCTCCCCCTGAACTGTAGAACCGATGTGCATAACATGCGAGAAACGCTCAATGGACAAATATTTTTCGACCTTTACCGTTCCGAAGCGGCTGATTCTACCCAGATCATTGCGGCCTAAATCCACCAGCATATTGTGTTCCGCCAATTCTTTAGGGTCGGAAAGCAAATCCTTTTCATTCTGAAGATCCTCCTCATCCGTTTTCCCGCGTGGTTTTGTGCCTGCCAGTGGGAACGTGTAAAGACTGCCGTTCTGTAGTTTGACTAGGGTCTCAGGAGAGGCACCGGCTATTTCAATATCATTACCGGAGATATAAAACATATAGGGCGACGGGTTTAAGGTTCTCAAAACGCGATAGGCATTGAGCAGACTGCCTTCAAAATCCGCTTCAAAACGGTTGGACAGTACAACCTGGAAGATATCCCCTTCACGGATATAATGCTTTGCTTTGTTAACCATCTCGCAATACTCGTTTTCCTGAAACAAAGAGCGAAATTCAGAGGTGATTTTAGCCGATTGGGTTTCTTGATAAGCACCGTGTTTAATGAGCTTGACCATGCTTTCAATTTCCAGGACGGCCTTGTTATAGCCTGAATCAAGTTCTGCCGTTTTGACATTGGCGATCAGGATAATCTTTTGTTTCAGATGGTCAAAGGCGATCACTTTGTCAAAGAGCATCAGGTCTACGTCCTTAAAACCTTCCTGGTCCTCAGCATCCAGTTTTAATGACGGCTCAGTGTACTTAATATAATCATACGAGAAATAACCGACCAGACCGCCGGTGAAGGGCGGCAGGTAATCGAACCGAGGACTTTTGTTCTCGTCCAGAATCTTTTGGATATACTCACGGGGATGTTGGGTGTTGAGAGTAATTTCTGTGCCGGAATTGAGATTGATGACTCCGTTGGTACAAGTCAACTCCAGTTTCGGGTCAAAACCCAAAAAAGTGTAGCGTCCCCATTTTTCAGCATTCTCCAGACTTTCCAGCATAAAACAGTGACGACTGACGTTTTTGAGAATTTTCAACACCTCCATCGGTGTCCTGACATCAGAAAAAATCTCACGGCTGACTGGGATCATCCTATAATCCGCTGCAATTTTCTGGGCTTCATTTAGGCTTGGTCTGTACATAAACATCCTCCTTTGGACGGCACAAAAAACCCGTCCAAGACTTAATAGTCAAGGACGGGTTGACAAAATCAATACCCGCGGTGCCACCTTGCTTTGCGGAAACTCCGCACGCTTATCAGAATACTAACATATTCCTGGCAACTTACGTATGCCTTCACGTCGCGAAATACTCGGCTAAAGCCTTTGATCGCGCCCTCCGTGGTCCATTTAACAATCTGCGTCCTGTCGGTTCACAGCAACTCCGACTCTCTGAAAGTGCACGATTTGTTTTTATCTCCACATCAACGGTTTCTGGTAGATATTTAATTACTATTATCATACGCAACTTAAGATTATTTGTCAACTATAATGAATCAGCAAAAAAACAAGCAGCAAAATGCTCATTTCCTAAATCCACCAAAGGGGGATACGCTTCTTTACAACGTGGTTGTTGAAAACGACAGCGCGTGTGAAAGTGGCACCCCTGAGGCGGATGTATAGGGCTCGGCACATCCCCCTGGAGTAAAATTCGTTCCCGTTTTGCTCCACTTACTTGTGGTTCCGGAATCGCTGAAAGTAATGCTTGAGTATAAGGATGTTTGGGGTTACTGTATAATTCATCCGCGCTGGCAACTTCGACGATCTTACCAAGATACATAACTGCTACCCGATCGCTGATATGCTTTACGACACTTAAATCATGGGCTATGAAAATATATGCCAGCCCGAATTGAGACTGCAAGTCTTCTAATAAATTAATGACTTGAGCTTGGACCGAAACATCCAAAGCCGATACCGGTTCATCACAAATAATCAATTTAGGATCAACCGCTAAAGCTCTCGCAATGCCAATTCTTTGGCGCTGTCCACCCGAAAACTCATTGGGATAGCGCTTGGCATGTTTTTTATTCAATCCCACCAGATCCAATAAATCATGCACTCTTTTCTGAATTTCGGCTCCTTGCGCAAGATTATGGATTAAGAGTGGCTCGGCGATAATGTCCTTAACCACCATTCTAGGATTTAAAGACGAATACGGATCCTGAAAAATTATCTGCATTTCTCTACGAAAGGGCCGCATCTCTTTGTGTGATAATTTCTCCAAATGAGTACCTTGATAGATAATTTCCCCAGCTGTCGGCTCTAGTAATTTTAAGAGGGTCTTTCCGGTTGTGCTCTTACCACAGCCACTTTCACCCACCAGACCCAAAGTTTCTTTCTTGCGAATAAAAAAACTAACGTCATCCACCGCGCGAACATACCCGGTAATTTTTTGTATCAGCCCTCTTTTAACCGGAAAGTACTGTTTCAAATTGTGCACTTCCAGTAAAATATCCTTCATCTCGCCAGTCAAGTTTCCCATCATGTACTCCTCTCCTTATTAATTTAACTATATAGGTGACAGCGCACAAAATGCCCCGCTTTTAACCATTGACCCTCTGGATCTTTTTCGTGACAAACTGGTTTCTGATGTGGACAGCGAGGTGCAAAGGGACAGCCTGGCGGCAGATTCGCCAAATCCGGCGGCAACCCTTCAATCGGTAAAAGTCGCCGATCTCGATCCTCACTCAATTTTGGTAAAGATGCTAAAAGTCCCCAAGTATAAGGATGCTTAGGAGATTCAAGGACTGTGGTAACATCCGAATATTCAATAGGTCGCCCAGCATACATCACCATAACATTTTGACAGGTTTCAGCTACGACACCTAGATCATGCGTAATCAACATTGTGGCCATATGATAGTCCTGCTGTAATTTAAGTATCAAATTAAGAATCTGTGCTTGAATTGTGACATCTAAGGCCGTTGTCGGTTCATCGGCAATAAGTATCTTCGGGTTGCACGAAAGGGCAATGGCGATCATGACTCTTTGCCTCATGCCTCCAGATAATTCGTGTGGGTACCGTTTGATTCGATCTTCTGGTTCAGGAATTCCAACTTTTATCAACATTTCTATAGCAGCTTGCCAAGCTTCTTTGCGCTTCATCTTCTGATGAATGGCAATAGCCTCGGCAATCTGCTCCCCAATTCGCAAGACCGGATTTAGGGAGGTCATCGGATCTTGAAAAATCATCGCGATCTCATTGCCCCGGATCTTCTGCAATTCCTTGGGACTCTTTTTCAATAAATCTTCACCTTGCAACAAGATCTGACCCTGGGTGATCTTCCCTGGATGTTTGATTAAACCCATGATAGAAAGTGCCGTTATGCTTTTGCCGGATCCGGACTCTCCCACAACGCCTAATGACTGTCCCTTAGACAAAGTAAAATTAACGCCATTGACCGCCTTTACTACGCCAGCATCAGCATAAAAAAAAGTATGCAAATCTTTAACCTCTAAAATGAAGTCGGACATTTATTTTCCTCCTTAGTCCTTTCTTTTTTAATAACTAATGCGCGGGTCAACAAAAGCGTAAATAATGTCCACAACAAAATTGGCCACCACTACGGCTACAGCTCCTACCAAAACTGTGCCCATAATGGTTGGCATATCTTGATATCCAATCGCCGTGACAGCCATACTCCCTATACCCGGCCAGCCAAAAATTCCCTCTGTTACGATTAACCCACCCATAAGGCTGGCCAAATCCATTCCGGCAAATGTAATCAGAGGAATCAGCGCACTTCTAAAGGCATGCTTTATGATAACCGTTCTTTCCGGCAAACCTTTTGCTCGTGCCGTTCGGACATAGTCCGAACCCGTGACTTCCAGCATGCTGGTACGCACTACTCTTACATACCCAGCTGACGAGGCCAAAGAAACAGTAATTGCTGGCAATATGACATGTGACAAACCGCCATAGCCCCCAATAGGCAAAAGATTTAATTCATACCCAAAAATAAAAAGAAGTATATAACCAATCCAAAATGTGGGCGCTGATGTTCCTATAAGACTACTAATCAAAATCAAATGGTCCGCAAGCTTACTACGTTTTATCGCAGCGTAAATGCCCATTGGAACCCCAATCAAAATATTGAGAAAAAATATAGTCAGGCCCAGATAAATTGTTTTAGGTAATCGATTGGCTAATTCGCTGCTAACTTCCTCATTCGTACGATAGGACATGCCTAGATCTCCATGTAAAACCAAGCGATCCAGATACATGTCAAATTGTTTGTAGAGTGGTTGGTCCAAACCATATTTTTCCTCAATCACTTTGATGACCTCAGGGGATGCCTTGGGTCCAGCAATAGTGCGAGCAGGATTCCCCGGTACGACAAAATTGATCAGAAATGCAATTAAGACAACAAAAAATAACGTCACAATTGTCCATATCGTCCTACGAATAATGTAGTTTAACATCTAATCCCCCTCCTGTTTTCAAAGGTAATTTTTCCATTTAAAACCAAAAGCTTTAGCGAAAGAGATAGCCAATTGGGCTATGCTCTTGCCAGGATGGCCGTAGAAAAAAGCGATGCTCCTGAAAAACTAGGAGCATCGCTTTTTCTCCTACCATAGGTGAGTATTATTTGGCAGCGGGTGCAGCCTTTTGATCAATCCACATTGTCGAGTAGTAGAAGTAATAAAACACTGGGTGCAGTTCAGCGTTATGCACCCACGGCTGGACAAGGTAAGCCTCTTTATCATGATAAAGGGGAACCACAGCCGCGTCATCTAAGATTTGTTTTTCAAGGGCGTTATATTTTGGAATTGCTTGATCAAGATTACTTTCCGTTGAGAGTTGGTCAAGCTGCTTAGACAGGTCTGCGTTATCGTACTGAATATTGTTGTTTGAAGGAATTTGACTTTTATTAAATAGAATATTTAAGAAGTCATCCGGATCAGGATAATCCTGCATCCAACCGCCATACATCAGATCTTCAGTACCCTTAGTCACAACATTTAGATATTGTGGAAAAGGAACCCCATCAAGTTTGATTTTAATTCCTACTGATGCCAGTTGAGCTTGAAGGTTAGCCGCTAAGATATCGCGAATATCGTTTTTGGCGTAGGTCAAGGTATATTCACCAGGTAAGCCATTGGGATAACCTGCTTGGCTCAAAAGTTCTTTAGCCTTAGCTGGATCAAACTTGTAACCACTTGGGTTTGCTTGATACCCGGGCATATTGGGCGGCAATATTTCCCACGCCGGGGCAACCCGGTTATTATACAGTTTGGCTACAGCATCTTTGTCGATTGAATATTCTAAAGCTTGGCGAACAAGTTTATTGTCCCATGGCGCTTTCTTATTATTTCCAGCTATGTAGAAATAATCGTTTTCCACTAAGCTCTTAACATTGTTTTTCAAATTTGGGTCATTCAAGGTATTCACATAATCTGAAGTCGGAATCCAAGAAAAATCTTGTTCCTGGTTTTTAAACTTCAGATAGGAAACTGATGCTTGAGTGCCGATATTCCAGGTTATTCCGTCCATATAAGGAAGCGATTGACCATTGGCATCTTTCATGAAGTAATCGGCATTACGCACGAGCTTGATATCTTGACCTTTCTTCCATTCAACAAACTTGAAAGCTCCAGTGCCAATAGGGTTCGAGGAAAGATCAGCCGGATTAGCTAAAGCAGAAGTATATTTTTTGTCCACGATGAAGGCATAAGGCATGGCGATAACATCCAAAAAGGTACGACTTGGTTGAGTTAGCACGAATTGAACCGTATTATCATCTTTCTTGATGACTCCAGATACCGTTGAGGCCTTACCGGCAAAGCTATCATCCATCCCCTGAATCATGGAGTAATATGACTCTCCTTCAGAGCCAATGCTCTTGGAACCTAAACGATTAAAGCTATACACGACGTCATCTGCTGTCAACGGATCTCCGTTTTGAAATTTGATCCCTTGACGCAAAGTGAAGGTATAGGTCTTCCCGTCAGCACTTACTACCGGCAGAGCACTCGCGAGATCAGGAATTAATTTCTTTCCGGTTTTATCAAACATTAGTAAACCGTCATAGATATTTTGTTGCATATCATAAGATACCGTATCGCCACAATGCGCTGGGTCTAAGGACTTTGGATCATCTTGTGACCAAGTTCTGAAAACCCCTCCCTTTTGAGGTGTATCACTGACTTGTGTCGCTGGATTCCCCGAACCTGGGGTGTTATTAGCTTGACCACATCCACTTAACACCGTAGATAAAAGCACTGCCGTGGCCACACCGAGTACAACCGTTTTCTTTAATTTCAACATTCAATCTCCTCCTTGCAATTTAACCAATGAAACTTATAACTAGACCAGTCAATAGATTATGGGTCTTTCTTGTTCAAACTCTCCTTCCTTCAGCTCTTATTTTGTCTGCTACAGACAATACCGAATCTAGTTACGCAGATGCGAATCTAGTTACGCAGATGCGGATCTAGTGCGTCACGCAACCCGTCTCCAAATAAATTAAAGCCCAGAACGGTTATTAGGAGTAATAACCCCGGATATATGACTAACCAAGGAGCGGAACTAATCCAAGTAGCGCCCGTTTCAATCATCGTTCCCCAGCTAGCGGTCGGTTGTTGGATGCCTAACCCTAAAAAACTCACAGTGGCTTCGCCCATAATCGTCCAGGAGATACCTAAGGCAAAAAGTGCGATAATCGGAGCTATGACATTCGGTAAAATATGTTGAAAAATAATTCTTGGGGTAGAGGCCCCTAACGCACGGGCCGCTTGGACATATTCCAATTCTTTAACGGCTAATACTTGTCCCCGCACAAGTCGCGCATATTGTGCCCAGCCGACGAGCACAAACGCAATGATAATCGATTGCATACCGGGTGATAGTACCGCCAATAAAGCGATCATCAGCAATAAGAAAGGAAAAGCGAGCACAATATCTGTCATCCGCATAATAAAGGTATCAATCCATTTGCCAAAATATCCCGAAGTAATTCCCAGAAAAATACCAAACAAGGCATTTAAGGTATTGATAACAACTCCCAGCATCAAAGAAATTCTAGCTCCCCAAATCATACGGCTTAGTAAATCTCGACCATTTTGATCTGTACCCAACGGGAAAAACATACTGGGGCCTACAGGTCCTCCCATAGCACTTAAACCTTTGTCCATATATTGATGATTTGGGTCGTGTGGTGAAATAAGCGGAGCAAACAAAGCGATAAGCACCATTGCAACAACTATGACCAGCCCTACCATAGCGGCTGGATTTTTCCGCAGACGCCGCCAAGCATCTCCCCATAGACCTAATGATTTTTCTTCTTTCATATTGAGCCTCCATTGACTGCCTACCTGAAATAACGTTTTCTTTTACGTAGAAAATTGTCATCCCCAAAGGCTTTGAGTCGACGAATGAAGTAAAATACTTGATTCGTTCTTTATTGTGGTTTTTTCTACGGTTTGATACCCTGGAATAGCCTTATCCAAATTAGGCTCTTAGCTCAGGGCATCTAGCTGTTTGCCGACTTCCGGATTGCTATATCTTCCTCCCTCCATCATCAGTATCCACTAATATATTTAATTACTCCCCAAACCTTGATGCGGCAGTGCTTCCACCACACCCTCAAGCAGGTGGCGACTAAAGTTTTGCACCCCTTTAAACTCCTGTATCTCTAGTTTCCTAGTAGTTTAATACTGTACAGTGCTTGAGATTTCAAATCTTTTCAACAAATTTATATTTATAATCTCCTTCTTACCCTAATTTAAACTGATTATAACAATATTCTTAGAGGAAACTAAAGAAATAAATAAGAGAAAAAGTAAATTTAATGTAAACTGTGTTTAATCGTTCAATTTCAAACAGGAAACCCTCAGGGAATTCCCTAGGTGGCTGATGATTTATTGAGATCGAATTAAGTCATAGCGGTTTTTCGGTCTGCCTATTTTTTGATAACTTGGGATTGACTGTACCTTACCATTTAGAACAAGATACGTTAGATATCGATAAACGGTAGGGACAGCTAATCCTATTTCTGTTGAAATTTCCTCTACCGTGGAGGGGTGCTGACAAGATGTAAGATAGCGCTCTATATAGGCTAGGGTCGATTTACTAATTCCTTTGGTTACAAACACGTCGTATTGCAGTTTGGTAGTAGCTTGAACAGTCTTTGTCATATCCAACAACCGCTTATGCAATTGCACGCGAGCGATTAAATCCGGAGCTTTAACCGGTTTAAGGGCAAAATCAGTAGCCCCTGCATCCAAAAAACGATCGGCAATTTCCTGCCTTTCGTCTACGGTGAGTACAAGAATAGGTATTTGTTGATCTTGTTCACGAATCAGGCGAACTGTTTCTAAGCCATCAATTTCAGGCATATGATAGTCCACTAAAATGATATCCGCTCCATGGCTGAGGAATCCCTCAAGACCTTCTTTGCCGTTAGGATAGGCTATGGGGTCCCAACCCGAAAACTCGAATATTTCGCTTAACATATAACGAAGGGATTTATCATCATCCATAATTAATATTCTCATTGACTTTCTCCCAGTGGCAGGGTTATCCAAAACTTCGTTCCCTGCCCCACTTCACTTTTCACATTAACGTATCCCCCATGTCCTTCTGCAACTTGTCGAACAAACGCTAAGCCAACTCCAGGATGGTTTTTCGTGCTGTAGCCGGTCTTCCAGATTCTTTTCACCCTATCTGCCAAAATACCGCAGCCATTGTCGTTTACTTCTAATCTTACTTCGTTTGGCCATGTTCTTACGCGCAAAACGACCATGCCATTTTCCCGCTCTTGAATGGCATCCAAGGCGTTGTCAATCAAATTTATGATTGCTCGAGTAACCCGGATTTTGTTAATGTAAATCTTTGATTGGGAGTCTCCCTCTATTTCAATATCC
The DNA here is from genome assembly GCA_031292075.1 of Desulfosporosinus sp. GTDB lineage: Bacteria > Bacillota > Desulfitobacteriia > Desulfitobacteriales > Desulfitobacteriaceae > Desulfosporosinus. The sequence goes on along the minus strand of JARLHW010000018.1, from coordinate 5,839 downwards.
ACTGCTATATTCGTAGCATTTGGACGACTTGCTCGAATATAATCGATTAGTTCTTGCAGCTCACACCAGTATTTTCGATCTTCATACAAAATTTCTGACACCATTTTACTCATCGAACGGATAGAACCATAGATGGTTTGACAGTATTCTTGCATCTTAGGGTCCGGCCAGCGCAGCTCCATCAAAGACACCAGTCCTTCAATTACAGACAGCGGCGTTTTAAGATCATGGACAAGATAAAGTACTTCACGACCTGAGCGAGATTCCTGAGCTGCTAATTGAGCACGGTGCAGATCCTGTGAAATGGCCCATTTTTCCATATATAAGACCAAGTAAATCCATAAAGTGACGGCACTGGACACAAAGATAAAAAACAACACATTAGCATAGAGGGAGAGAACGTGATCAAATCCAATTTGGATCGCTACTTGTTTTACCTTTATCGATAAAGAACCTTGTCCGAAACCATAAGGAGAAAGAAAAGGAACTTGATTCAACCAAGTAATTCCAAAAATCAGTTGCGCAAAAACCAGTAATTTCATTCCCATATTTAATTTCTGTTTGCTTAATTTCTGCATTACCACAATCGTTAACCAAAGAAAAATATCTGTAGCCCCAAAACTATAGTTTAATGGCGTCAGCACATTGACAATAACATAAGCGAGCGGCACGACAACTAGGGGAATAAGGGTTTTTAATTCAGAACGATTGAGAATATCCGCCATCCCGTCTCCCATCATCACCACAGCGAGAAACTGAGGAACGGAAACAATGGTATTAATGAACACCACAAGAAAGGCATTGACCATTAACGCACTTCCATCTGTTTTACTGTTCATCGTTTGAAGTAGTTGATTTAATTCCATGAGTTGAGGGTTTAACCAATACGGAATCATGATCCCTAATAGAAATAACCCAACTCCTATCCATACTTTCCAGGATTTCGCTACTTTTCTCACTGCATCACCACCTTCCCCACTTTATTATTATAACATGAAATTGGAATGTGATAATTTCGTTTTTACTTAAACGAAGAACGGCTACCTCCAGTAGTGCACCTTATGCAGGACAATTATTCTTGCCCTCCCAATTCTTCTGCTTGCGAAGTTGATGGAATAAACTCCGCGATAAACTGCTTAAGACAAATTCCATATTATCCAATTTATTCATATTATGAATTATCTCTGGTAAAGGAGGAAATGCAAATGGCATTTGGTAACGTTGATGGAGCAGCCTGCGGTTGTGGAACAGGACCTGGAGTTGGAGCTGGGATCGCTGTAGTTGTAATAATAATACTTCTTTTGATCGCTATGGGAATAGTATTCTAAATTTAGAAAGGTGGAATTTCTTATGTATGGAATGGGTTATGGTGGAATGATGGTCCATGGTGGAATGGGTGGAGCATGTTGTCCTCCGCCTCATCCTCCTGTATGCTGCCCTCCTCCTGTTGCTCCGGTACCCGCTTGTGGCGGCGTCGGTGCTGGGGTAGGTGTAGGAATCATCGCTATTGCTATCTTGATTCTTATCGCTTTAGGCGTGATCTTCTAAAAATCTCCTCTAATCTAGTAAACTGGCTATCAACCGAAAAGTTGATAGCCTTTAATTATTCATGAACTAATCAGACTTACAGGAAATTAATCCGTCTCATAAAAACAATCAAGGAGAGCTTAATGGCTCTCCCCATTTCAGATCATTTTATCCTTGATTCCCGTGAAAAATTATACCTACAAATTGAATTACGAATCATTATTTTTGTGACTATTCAGGTACTCAGTTAATCAACCACAGATTACACAGATTACACAGATTACACAGAATAAATACATTTTGGCTCTAAACTACAAATCGCTTGTAACTCAATTGATGATCGCCATAGTTGATTAACAGGCCTCGTTTTAACCCTGTGGCTTTCAGATAATTTATAATTTGTGCCTCTTTATTGACTCCCATCTTCAATCGTTCTTAATCTGTGTAATCTGTGGTTCCCCGTTCAGAATCCCCCAAGGCGTATTTACAATTCTACAAGTTAATGCTTATTTTGGGGACGACGTACAAAGGAGGTAAAAACAGCAATAAGCGCTAGAGCTGCGGAAACGCTGTAGGTTAGATGCATTGCACCTGTGAACGATTGATTGAACAATTGGGGCCCACTTAAACCGCGGGCTGAAAGAATCTTATTCAAATAATTTTCGTGGCTGGTAAATACTGCTCCGGAAATAGCAACTCCCAACACCATTCCCATATTGCGCATTGTTGCCAACATGCTAGAAGCAATGCCTCGTCGATTGTGGGGGACATATCCGAGCACCGCACTATTATTCGGCGTTTGAAACGTTCCAACCCCAAAACCTATGACCCCTAAACGAAGCATAATCGACAAAACACTGGAACTGATGGTTAGATTACTCAAAAGAAACAACCCAGTTGTTGTGATAGCCATCCCGAAGGAGCGAATTGTTCTGCTGTCAAAATGATCAGAAAGACTTCCGCTTATAGGGGCAATGACCATGGTTACCAGAGGCATGGGGATCAGTATTAAGCCCGCTTGGGCAGGGGAAAGACCGCGTAATTGTTGAAGATAAAACGGCATAATAAAAATAACGGCATATTGCGCCATAAAATTGAATAACGCAGATAGGTTGCCCATAGTGAAAATTCGTATTTTAAATAGTGATAAATCAACCATGGGATGCGTTACCCGACTTTCTATCCATAAAAAGGCAATGATCAGGATTACGCCCAAAGCTAGTAAACCAATAATCATACTATTATTCCAACCAACATTTTCAATGTCACTTAAAGAGTAGAGAATACTTATCAAAGCTAAAAAGAATAAAACTGCACCAAGGATATCGAAATGTTGGTTTTCATGACCTTTGGAAGCCGGAATAATTTTGTGAGCCCAAATAGAACCGATGAGGCCAATCGGGATATTAATCAGAAAAATACTCTGCCAGCCAAATTGGCCGGTCAAAAATCCACCTAGGATCGGGCCGGTAAATAAAGCTACAGAAACGGCGATGGCGATCACACCTAAAAATTTCCCCCGTTCCTGAGGGGGTGCCACATCCGTGACAATGGCCGGGCCAATTGCCATGAGCATGCCGGCACCGATCGCTTGAAAGGCTCGAAAGATAATAAGTAAGATAATTGACGGAGCAAAGCCACAAAGCAAGGAACCTATCGTAAAAACAATAAAACCAAAAACATAGATTCGCTTGTGCCCATACATATCACCTAAGCGGCCATAAGTTAAGAGAAGACTGCTGATAATGAGCAGATAGGCCATAATGACCCACTCTACAGTAGATAGCGAGGCATTGAAATGATTGGTGATACTTGGTAAAGCAATATTGACGACACTGGCATCTAAAGGGCCCATAAAAGTACCTAAGGCCACAGCACTTATGATTTGCAGGCGTTTGCTGCGAGAGAGTTCAGGAACGTCTGATACCTTTGCTGAAACAGGTTTCAATTGATGTCCTCCACTTCTAAAATAGTTATTCATAATGACTTAATGAGCTCTTAAAGACTGTTACAATAACCAATAACAGTCTAAACGCCAGTTGATAAAATAATTATCCTCTATACAGTATGCCTAAAATACGGTGACAAGCCCAATTAAATCACAAAAGCACGGGGAAAGCCTTGATTCAACCAGACATATTTTCATTGCTTTATTATAGCACACTTGGGTGTGATGAGAACCTCTATTGCTTAGGGACAATTTTTCAAAATATTTTCTAGCTTCTTCTCTTTGGCGTGATAAGAACCTCAATTGCTAGGAATCTTCCCTGACTCCAAAACAAATAAAAGAGTACCCTCTGGTACCCTAAAATTTTAGACTTTCTGATTATAATTATATAAATATGAGCCTTAAAAAGTTCTTTATCACAACTCTTGCCGCCGCCTCTTATTTAACTCAATTCAAAGTAAACATAAAATGTTGTACCTTTAGGACTCGTTTCAACACTTATCCTGCCGTTATGGCGTGAAGCTATACCGTAACAAACAGCTAACCCTAAACCCGTACCTTGTTCTTTCGTAGTGAAAAATGGTGTGCCTAACTTTTCGAGCAAACATTGTTCAATTCCAATACCTCCATCAGATACGACTAAGACCACTTCACTCTTAGAAGAAAACGTTCTTATTTTTAACTGCCCACCTTGAGGCATCGCTTCAAATCCATTGCGTACCAGATTTAAGAGCAGTTGACGTATCTCTTGAATGTCAAGTTGCAAATCGGGCACATTATTTAGCTCTACTGTCAATACTGTATCATTGTTTTGGGCGTCAGCTTGAATGAGCGGCAGGGTGGCTGTGACGATATCATTAAGATTGTGTAATTCAAATATTGTCGGTTTGGTACTACTAATGGATAAAAACTCCGAAAGAATGGAATTTGCACGGTCTAGTTCTTCTATCATGAGGTCAAAGAATTCCTTGTCTTTTGGATCTTGTTTTTTCTTTAGCAATTGCAAAAAGCCTTTTACCGTTGTCATCGGATTTCGGACTTCGTGGCTAATACTAGCGGCCATTTCACCGATTAAGTTTAACCTGTCCAGTTTCACCATCTCTATCTCAGCTCGTTTACGCTCCGAGATCTCACGTGAAAGCGAATCATTGGCAGCTTGTAATTCCTTAGTCCGCTCTGTAACTAGATCCTCAAGACAATAGTTATGGCGCAAATTTTGTTGCTTCAGCTTATAAAGTAAAGTGGATATAAAATATGATATTATGACTATTAATGAAGCGTTTATATAGTTTCCCTGGCGTATATTCGGATCATTTTGACTAATAGTTAGGAAAATCATTAACGCTGCACATGATGATCCATACAAAAGTGCAGTAACCTTAAAGTTATAATTAAATATTACAGCTATTGCCATGCATCCTATAATGTAAACTGTAATTTGCCCATGAATCTTTTGATCGATCCAACCAGACATTACAGCTGTAAAGCTTAATATAAAAAAGGAAAATAGAATTACGTAGGATTTATGAGAAAAAGTTATCTCATTTGGGGAGGGAACAATAATCCTCTTGAAAACCAAAATATACAAGAGTGTAACCAAGCTTAAAATAATATGAGAATAAAATAGATAATGATAACCATCATTAATAATCCAGAGGCCCTTGGCCCTGTTGAGATGGTCTATAAATAGATAAATAAAGTTTAAGAAAAATAAAATGATAGATAATTTTCTGGTTCGCATCAAATTATCATAAGTTATCACCTCCTCAATGACCTTTTCGGGGTACTCATTTAAATGTTGAAATTTAAAGAATTCCATGTTTATGTAACTCCTATTTCAGATACTCTTTTCTGACAATATTCGATACTAACTACGATTCCCCTTCTTTGAATTGAACATCAGTTTAGAAGTTTCCGGAACAAAGGCATTTTTTTATGTTCCAGAAAATCAAGCAGAGACGGGTATATCTAAAATTCATTTAAGATCGGTTGCTATATTTACCTTGATTCCCGTGAAAAATTATACCTACAAATTGAATTACGAATCATTATTTTTGTGACTATTCAGGTACTCAGTTAATCAACCACAGATTACACAGATTAACACAGAATAAATACATTTTGGCTCTAAACTACTAATCGCTTGTAACTCAATTGATGATCGCCAAAGTTGATTAAAAGGTCTCGTTTTAACCCTGTGGCTTTCAGATAATTTATAATTTATGCCTCTTCATTGACTCCCATCTTCGAAACGGACTTTAGCTCAACAAGAACCTCGTTATAACAAATATAGTCCGCTCTGTATGTACAATTCAGTTCTTTGCCTTTGTAATTTATTCCAATCGAAACTTCTTTTTGAAACGG
>JARLHW010000189.1 GCA_031292075.1 Desulfosporosinus sp. | reverse complement strand
GATATTGTATCTCGGATGTATCTAAGGTCCCTCGTTCGATATGATCAATCAATCGACCGGGAGTGCCAACTACGACATGGGTTTTTTGTTTAAGTTCCTTTTCCTGAACATGGAACGGGAACTTCCCATAGATCGTTGCTACTTTTAACCGTTTAAATCTACCAAGATGAAACATATCTTCTCTGACCTGGACTGCATAACCTTTGCCGGCGTGAATTTTTGGCGTTAATACAGACCCAATACCATATGCTTTTTTTCCAACAATATCCTTAAGTTTTAATATTATCAGAGAACTTACAATTTCGTTATTGACATCTAAGACATACCTTGTACCATACACATCTTCCTTTGCATTATCGGTACAATATTGTTCAAACTTCCTGTTTTTGCTCCACTCCTTGTAACCTTCACTGAAGATAAAATTTATCTCTTGAGGCAGGGCCTCTCTGAAAATCATATTAATATTCTCCTTTAGACGTATAACTTAAACGAATGATGGATTCTGGAAAGTGCTTTCTTGAAATTATTGACTTTTATGTTTGGTTCGCTCATATAGAAGTACACCTTCTTTTTTTGCCCCTCTTTTCAGTGGTAATTAGCTCAGCATTCGCCAGTTCCTTTATACGGTGCGAGATTGTTGGAGCACCAATCTTCAGGCAATCGATGATGTCTGTAACAAAACATTCAGACCCGCTTTGGAAACCAGACTCGTGTGCTTCAGCAATTTTTAGGTACAGTTCTAATCGATTTGGATGCGATATCGGTTCATCGTTGGTTTTGGAACGATTCCCGGAATAATGAGAAAGCCGTATTTGTGCAGGTAACCGAGGAACAATATGATAGCATGCTTAGCTTCGTGGAATATCTTTTTTGGGCCCTTGCTACACGAAGGCAAAGAAATCGAAAACACTGCGAGGCAACTAAAAAGCACCTGCGAATTGCGCGGGTGCTTTGTCTTATACTTATAGATTTGCAGTTTTTTTCTCTAAAGCCTTAATTCTGCTCTCATAGTCGTTAAAACTATTATCAGCAGCAATAACGAATGACTTAATTATTTGCAAATCTGATTTTACTTTCTTCATATCAGATTCTAATAATTTCTGTCCTTCCTCTACTTTGCCCAACCTATTTTCAATAATCCGCTGTCCCTCAGCCAAGGTTTTGAACATATCCCGAACTTCTTCAAGTATTACACCCACCTGATTTTCATTCATACGTTCACCGCCTTATATGTTCTAGTCTTTTTATTATACCATAAGTGCGTTTTGCAAAGGGTAATATATTAGCCTCGATTTCAAACACCGCACTTCTTTATTTTTTAAAAGGCATTCAGATCATTCAAGCTACTGCCTGGTGGCTGTTGCAAGCACAGTGATTTGACTTAGAACTCATTTTCATATCGTTTGAAAAATTCATAATAGGTTCGTACGTTTTCCAGCTTTGTCCACTTCTTTACATCCACTGGTTTCTCGTCGAGATCATAGATTTTCGCTCCACGCAGGGCAAGCAGAAACGGCGAATGGGTTGAGATAATCATGACTGCCTTTACCCTAAGCCGAATTATAACGGCTATCTCTAACTATTTCAGGATACTCTCAGCTACTATTCAGTACCAACTCAGTTTGTTAAGTTATCATAAAGAAGTAAGCAGCACTGAGAAATCTAAGCTTAGTTATTTTCATCAATCAATTTTTAGGAGGAACGAAAATGATTTCACATGCCGAAAAAAATTACTTCCTGAATATCCCCTTGACCATCATAGGATTCGCTTGTCTGATCAGTGGTTTATTACTTGGGGACAAATCAGTGTCCTTCGGGGGGCTTAACCTAAAGAGTCTTCATATTTGGACCGGGTATATTATGACAGGTTTAATCGGACTACATTTACTAATGCACATAAAATGGATCCAAAACATCACGACGGGTATTTTCAAAAATAGGCTCAAGGTTGTCTCACTGGTTACTACTATTCTGATTTCATTGGGTATTTGTTATGCTTCCGGTATATTAGGTCAAAACGGCAAGGGTCAGGGATATCCACTAAAAGGACAAAATCAAAGTATAAACTCATCGATTCAGGACCAACCTGATTCTACTATTACCCAATGACACATTAACACCCAGTCCACAAATGTAACAATAGATGAGGACGTGATTATGTGAAATTTAAAATGATGGCCGGAACGCTATCGATAATGGTGATGTTATCAACACCAACCTTGGCACAAGCACAGGTTACTTCCGATATATCACCTGTGCCTCTTATCGGTCAGTCTGAAATATTCGGGTTAAAAGCAAACGTACTGCAGCAAGGTGAAGAACTCGATCTCCTTCAGGCACAAATTACTGCATTAAATATCGATACAACCGGTTTAACCGAGGACGAAATTAACCTCAAACTAAAAACAGTCGGTCGAGCGAAACAACTAGCCACTCTTTTGGAACGGGCCAAAGCACTTGATGTTGATATCACAGGTCTAACCAATGTTCAGGCAAGAACAAAGATCAAGGCAGCGGAACGAGCCAACACTCTAACCGATCTATTAGCTCACGCCAAAACACTTGGCATCGGTGTTGAGACAAGGCTGTGTTAACTCCCAAAATCTATTCACTATTAAAATTACAGTTTTCTCCCACCGAAAACGGCAAAATTCAAATAACGCCAATGACAGCCAACATCGACAAAGCCAATTTCCTGTAACCAATTTGTTTGTACTGCTACAGGCGCTGGAATATCTTCCTCCATATATTTGTTAAACCATTTTTCGTCGTCTTCACCGTTACTCCTTATGTACTCACGCCATAGGTGATGATATTGGTTTGAGCTGTCAAACGGAATAAGGGTTAGCATTACATCGTTTTGCTCAATATACTTCGGAATAATACGAGGAATCAATTCGTCGTATTCGAAGGCTTCCTCTTCGAAATGATTCCGCACTTTGTCCAGACTCATCTCACCTAGACCTCCTTTTTAACCCAAAACTTAACCCGAAAGGCATATGCTACTCCAACGCAAAAGATTCTGCTTCACCCGATACCCACATATACCCTCATGAATATGCTAACCAAAAACGCTACCCCAGCGGGATTGGGCCATGAACTGCATGGCCATCTCTCCATGGTGGAAAAGGAATTCAGTCTCGACTTGCTAATTTGTCGAATCCCGGAAGGGTCAGACCCCGAGAGCTAGGCTGAAATCTTAATCGTCATCATCTCTCCCTTCCGTACAAAGCTCATCTAGACATCCATCATCAATAGCTGACCCCCTATTTTTATAAGGAACTGAACGTGGTCTGCCCATTTTGTAAAATTTGCAGGTCTTTGGTCCATAACAAAAGGTTTCAAATCGATATTTCTTTATATTTTTATCAAAATCCCATTGGATTTCAACATTAGCCATATTAGCCCAAATACATTTGTAACATTTTGTTTCCCACAAACTTTTACTTAATAACCTAGCACCTCTTTCTTCATATGTCTGCATTGTTGGAGGCATTATCATCCATGGTGGTGATATCATTTCAGAATTCTCAAATGCCCTATTCAAAAGTTTTAAAGAACCAGCTCTGTAATAATCTGCAAATTCTCTTTCTTCATATTGTTTTGTCCATGCTGTTCCCTTAAGCACATCTCCTATCCGAAATAAACCCTTAAACAGCTGTTTTTCGGAAATTGCAACTGAAAACTGTTTTTTGCCATCACTGCTATCTCCTACAATAAAGAGATTATATCCTATGTGATAATGTGTTCGATTATCTGTAAGATACCTCCAGACCCTTGTTCTAGGTTGAATAGATACAATTTCTCCTTGCCAATTCACTTTTAATGAAGTATTTTCAAAGATATTCTTTCTCATTCTCATTCTCATTCTCAATCCTTTATATTTAGACGAAGACCTTGTCCATTATAGCGACCGCCACAAAATAATGTTTCCCTCTCAAGACGAAGATTCCGTCATTTAAATCTTGATCTTACCTTAATTCCACAAACAATTCGGGACTAGCTTTACTAGTCCTTTATTTGCTTTGGAAAATCCACTTCCTGCATCCATCAATCAAACCTTCACCGTCTTCATCACAAACCCCGGCAACGATTCCTTCATCTTCCACACAATACTGATCGGTGCAGAGCCATAGTGACTTTGAAAATCTGCCAACCCAAGACAGGTATAGGGTGAAGTAAATTTCGCCTCATCTTTATATTCTCGCACAAAAAACAAAACATTTCCGCCATTTGCCGATTGGTTGATATACCTCTGACCTGTGACCGATTCCTCAGTCGTTCGACTCTGGGATTGCCAATGAAATAACTCTTCATTAATCGAATAGTCCTGATACATCGTGGATGGAGAGTAATCTTTCTCGGACTTGTTCAAGGTCACAAAGAAAACATCCAACTTCTTTTCGTTCAGGTAGAGAACGCCTTCCCGGAAAGAGCTCTTCTTGTTCTCTGTATGTTTCCCCAGAGCCACCAAGATCTGATCCGAAGTATACGAGCAATATAAATCGAGTGAACTATCATTTCCTAATTGAGGCAGCGACTTGTCAACGAAGTCAATTTTTACATACTGATAGTCTAGTAAGCTCATCAGTTCCGCATAAAGGAAGGGATCGTCAATCGCCCAGTAAAGGGCCGCTTCAATCGAAGGAAAGCGATTTCCCAGATCATCTAAACCCTTGCCGAACATCGTATAGTGAAACATGGTGAGCATGGTTCTATTCACTGCTGACAAAGGGTTAAGCAAAATACCTTTACCCAACTGTATCTTCGGTAGGATCGTCTGGAGGAAATGAATCCAGCGTCTGGAATTTATGAAAGACAACCTCCCTAGTGCAGAGGCTAGCAACCGTTCCTTTTCTGGATCCACTCTGTATTCTTTGATTAAATCGGCCTCACCCGCTAATCTCACTACCGTAATCTTTTTGCTGTAGACATCTTGCGGGGTTACATGATAACTCTCGAAAAACTCCCGAACACTTAGCTCTCTTTTGATTCCTAGGAAATCATGGAGCCTGCTGATTAGGTTACGTTTCGTATTCACAGCATTTCGGATATTCTCTAAAATATAGTCCTGGGCCTGCTTTTCTAGTTGGATTGAGCAGCCTCTCGGTACATTGGCAAAACCATGCTTGATTTCATGCTCGACCGTTTTCCGAGTCCTGGATAACAATGCTTTGAAACGATCTTCGAACGAATACTTCTTGTGAGCTTGTCCCACGAAATCCAAGACCGTCAGAGCTTCTTTGCCCTCACTGAGCCTTAAGCCCCGACCGAGCATTCACGGAGGGGTAGTATGATCAGGCCAATTTGTAAAGATATAATTATTTTAAGCCAGAAATCTGCACCGGCAACTACGGCGGATATGCCGGTGTTAGATGACCTGAAAAACTACCCGTTATCAGTCCATTGAGGTAGAGTTCTTCGACCGGAACTTCAAGCAACAGAAGCAGAACTTTACCGGCCTTGCTGCGCAGATCATTCAGCATGAGATCGATCACTGCGACGGAATCTTAATCTGAGCGTAGTAAGATGTTATTCACGTTTATTAGAACGCGACCATAAGCATCATGTGCTACTCATATTTCAATTTGAGCAGCACATGCACTTTGCCTTGATTAGCAGATGCCAGCATACTTGTTATCAGCGATTTTGTGGAATCAAAGTTTAGTGATAGTCAAGCACAATTCCGAAGCTTGTCAGTTTTAGAAACACCGAAATCAGGGCTGATTTCGGTGTTTTTTGTCAAAAATTATTAGTCAGTCAGACTTTGCATAGCGTTTTTTGCCCAGTCTGAATCTTTATAGATTGCTCTGCCAACGCCGACTAAATCGGCTTTTTTATCCCGAAGGATAGCTTCTGCTTCATCTGCTTTAGCAATACCTCCGGTAAGGATAACAGGAATCGATACTACTTCTTTGATCGCCATAGAAAACGGCGAAAAATATCCCGGCTCATTGGCACCCGGTATCGTGTATCGGCACATTCCTCCGGAAATATCCAGTATGTCTACTCCGGCCTGTTCAAAGGCGAAGGCGGCTTTCTTACAGTCTTCAAGCGTCAAGCCGCCTTCCAAGTAATCTGTCGCGCCCATACGCAATAGAATGGAGAAGTCGCCAACCGCTTCACGAATTGCCCTGATAATTTCCAGATGGATTTTGATTCTTCCGTTTATGTCCTCTCCGTATTCATCCGTTCTTTTATTCGTTAGCGGTGATAGAAATTGGTTGAGGAGATATCCGTGTGCAGAATGGATCTCCACACCATCAAAGCCAGCCTTCTTTACCCTAACAGCAGCTGCTTGAAAAGAATTGACAATTGATATGATCTCATGTTGATCAAGTGATTTAGGAATCTCTGCATTTTCCTTTGAAGGATTACTTATAGCCGAGGGACCTAGCGGATCGATACCTGTCACTTCTTTGCTGGTGGCGCTTCCGGCATGGTTAATTTGCATAACAGTTTTAGAACCATTTTTATGTATTATCTCGGACAGCTTTTTTAAACTGTCCACTAAATAATCTTCTGCAACAGAAAGTTGTCTATTGGAGGCCTTACCTGCCAGGGATACATAACTATGTTCAATGATCACCAGGGAGAGGTATCCTCCTTTTGTCTTTTCATCATAATAGTTCAAAACATCCTGAGTGATGCTGCCATCCGCTTCGGATTTTGCGGTAGCCATGGGCGGCATGACCAATCTGTTTTTTAAGTTCAATGGACTATTCTCTAAAGGTTGATTTAAATACGCCATTTTTAGTGCTCCCTTATCGTTTTATTAAGGCATTAGTTTGTTCAGTCCAGTTCAGTAAGAAGCTGACGGAACCGTCAATATCTTTATAAAATTCATTTCTATGTTCTTCGCATTTAGCACTCCTTAGTTCCACTCCCCCTTAAAGCTTAACTATTGCTTTACCGATATCATATATCAAAGAAATTATAGCCTTGTTTACCAATTATGTAAAATATAACGCCCCTCCTCCGCCGAAGGGGCTTAACGTCAATTTATATTAATGGACTTAAATAAATCCGGGCTCCTCAGTTCTAAAATACTGTTCCGCTTGGGCCTTCTTCCAGACCGTGTTTTCTTTTAGTCTCATGGTAACGTCTTGCTTTGTTCGAGCGCCTACAATCCTCTCTTTACCAACTACTTGGGAGTATCGCAATCAGTTTTGAACAGGTCGGGGTAATCTCTCCAAGTTGGTTTCACGGATGACTTCATGTTGGGCATGATACGATCCTCCTCAGAATTTTGGGTATTTCTGATGAGAGTTTCCCATTCTCTCGCAACTTCTTTTATTGTGGGAGCTATAAAGGCATCTTGTATTATCGATTCACTAAATCTACTATGTGTCTTGATATTACTCTGTGCAATTTTATCTGATTTGTTAGCATAACAATACATGCATTGATGAACACAGGTATCGTATTGACCAATGTCCTTGCTCATAATGCAGCCACAAACCGAACGCTGCCCACGATCCTTTAACTTAATATTTAGGTCTTGCCCAGTAGGAACAGAAAAATCACACTCAGGAAAAAGAGTTGGTTCATCACTCACAGGTACTCCCAGAAATTTCATAAGTACTGGATCAGAAGGAAATAGTCTCTTCATAAGTTCTGCATCGATGCAATGACTGTGCATAATGCCATACTCCGAAAGGTCATATTTTTCACCGCATGTCTTTACTTTAAGACCCCATTCAGTATTTAATTGTTGTAATCCTTTAGAAATTTGATCGATGCTTTTTTCATTGAAGGACTTCCATAAGACATTATGCCTTGCTAGTTTTACTTTAACTTTTGCATAGTCATCGATATCGGCAAAACTGATAACCAACTGCTCTGTAAATCGATGTATTCGTGAGCCAACATGGGCAATTTTCTCCAACAGTTTTTCAGGTCCTATACAATCCGTTAGAAGTAAAGGATCAAATCGCCAAATAACCCGTTCCTTTCCGATAAGGTTTGACAATCGCACAAAAGACTCAATCCGTGCATCTAGCGATGGAAGACCTGGCTCCAGTCCTTCCGCTTCATAGTCATTGACCGTAACCGTAAAATAATAATTAATACCTCGCATCTCAAGTTCATCGAGCCTCATCATAATGGGTGCTGGATTTTTCGTCCAAAAGACAATGACTCGCGCTTCAGCAGTCGATACGTACTGTGTTTTACGGTTGAAAGGGTTGGTCCATTTTAGATAGCCGGCTTTCAATCGTTCAAAAAACCAGTCACTATAAAAAGCCGGTATATCCGTTGCACGACTAGCTGAAATAATGATTGGCGAATCCCCGGAACTTCACCATGGGGTGTATCGATCATCACCTTATTCCACGCTTTCATTCTTGAGTTCCCCCTTTCAAACTAAAAGCATCTGGCAATCAATCGCTCCACTTCAATACGATTTTCGGATCTGGATCTTTTTTGCCTTGGTAGATGCCCTTTCTGTACACTAATACTATTTAAAAGGCTTTTTTCATCCTCAGGCAGTTCTTCTAAGGGAGTATATTTAATCACGATGGGGGTCAAATAGCTGGCTAGTGTTCGTTAGGATAATGTAATGACGCACTATTGGTTCTTGACTATATCTAAAATTCTGCATTATTCTATTGATTCCTGCCAGAAACACGCCATTTCCATTTATCGGTATTATCATAGCACGCTAGATTGACCTTCTCAATTAAATCTTCGCGGCTTTATGGATAGTGAAAAGGCTCTTACTCAGCTGCTCTAATATGAATTCGCGTGCAATCGTGAGCCGCTATATAGTGGTCAAATTGAGCGCTGAAGCGTTCTTTATGTTTGTCCATATCTAAGGGCGTTGAAAACAAATAGTTTGCAAGTACGAAAAGTATGATGTATCATACTTGTAGAGGTGGTAAGAATGATGCATCATGGCAAATTCTATGGATCGACGGTGATGGGCGAACGTGGCCAAGTCGTTATTCCGGCTGAGGCCCGAGAAGAAATTGGTATCAAGCCCGGTGAGAAACTAATTGTTCTAGGAAATAAGAAACGGGGGGTCGTCATCTTATTCAAATCCGATGTTATGACTCGCTTCGCCGATATGATGTTTCGAAAGGCTAAATTTTTTGAGGAAATATTCAATTCTTCCTTAGATGACGCAGAAGACGGTAATACGAAGGACTAGGGAGGATACTCATGCCAATTATCACTAAGTTTTTTAAGGATAAACGCTTTCGAACGATCATTTTCATGTTTCTGCACTTTGTCGTGCAATTTTGGTGGATCAATCAGAAAAAGCGCTTCCTCACAGACGAAAACTATCAGAAGCAGAGCAAAGCGATTTATCGGAAACAGGCCCAAGCCTTTACAAAGACGGCTACCGAACTGGGCGGACTTCTCATCAAATTGGGACAATTTTTTAGTTCCAGGGTTGACGTTTTACCTGAGGAATACACCAGTGAACTCGCGAAGTTGCAGGATGCCGTCAAACCGGTCGGAACAAACGAAATCATCCAACGAATTGAAGCGGAATATTGTTGTCCTCTTGCAGAGGTCTATACCAACTTTTCTCCAGAAGCGGTCGCTTCTGCCTCCTTAGGACAGGTTCATACTGCTGAGATAAAAGGCCCTACTAAAGTAGCTGTTAAAATATTGCGTCCCGGCATTGAGGAGATTATCGCAATCGACTTGAAGGCGCTGCGCTTTATGGTGACCTTCGCCAAGCGCTATCCCAAGCTTAGTGCGACCGTCGATTTAGAACAAATTTATGATGAGTTTGTGGAAACGACACTCGATGAACTTGATTACATCAAAGAGGGACAGCATGCTGATACGTTCCGAGCGAATTTCTCTGGAGACTCTCGAATCGGCGTGCCTGAAGTGTATTGGGAATACACGACGAAGCATGTGCTGACGATGGAATATGTCGCGGGCTATAAAGTCAACGATTATCAGGCTTTAGAAAGGATCGGGTTGGATCGGGCACAGCTTGCGGATACGTTGATTTCCGCTTATGTGCAGCAATTACTGAGTGATGCATTTTTCCATGCTGATCCTCATCCAGGTAATTTGATCGTTAAAGACGTTGGAACACTCGTCTTCATCGATTTCGGAATGGTGGGCCGAATTGAGAAAGGTATGCGGGAAGACTTGATGGCTTTCGTCATGGCCTTATTCAAGAAGGATACGGCTCAAATGGTGATCGTCTTTGAAAAACTCGGTTTCCTTCGACCTCATGCTGATAAACAAACCTTAGCTAAAGGGCTCAAACTCGTCTTGGGGAATGTCTTTGAGGATCCTAACTTGAGTAAAATCAATTCGGAGGAATTCCTGCTAGAATTGAGAGAATTTATGTATTCCATGCCGTTTCAAATTCCGGCTCGAACCCTGTTTTTAGGCAAATCCCTTTTAACAATCCTGGGGATTTGTAGTGGACTAAACCCGCATCTCGATCTTATCAAGACGCTTCGGCCTTATGCGGAGGAGTTACTTTCGGGAGAAAACTCGGAAGCAGGTACTCAAGGCTTTATTCTAGACCAAGCCAAGAAGACACTCACAGAGGTTATCACTCTGCCTGAAAAATTAAACCGACTGATCACTGGGTTAGAAGGCGGTGAGATTAGACTTCATCCGTCTAGGAGTTTTGAGCTAAATCTCTTGCAAAACCAAAAGGATCAGGCCAGCCGTATAGTAAGTGCAATTTTTAGCTGTGGATTCTTAATCTCAGGCGTTATTTTGCTTGAGGGTCCCTATTCTAGGGTTGGATTGCTGCTAATTCTCCTTTCAGTTCTGACTTTGGCCACCTTCCTGAAACGCAACTCAAACTCGGCGGGACATAAAAGCTTGGGCCGAAGAAGCAGGGCCATGAGAGGATCTTCAGAATTTCATCGACCGCGTTTTCATCCCTAGCAAAGAACTTTCTGGAGATTTACCCTGTGGTTTTGGAGAGACTTTTAAAGTTGAGGTTCATAAAATTAATATAGCATCAGAAAAGGAGTGGTATTTATGAGTTTGGAAAATTTTAAATTTACCTATGAGGAAAATGAAGAAGGTTTCACTGTGACCCTAAAGGGGGACAAAGAAAAGCTGAGAGCAAAGTTGGAAGCGTTTGAGGCGTTCCTGAATTTCGCAGAAAAAGCTAAGCATGCAGGTTGTGAGCATCATGGCGGCAGTTCCCCTATTCATGAGTTTCTTAAAACCATGCACAAACACCATGCGCATCATGATGAGGGACATGGGCACTGTGGTCATCACGGTCATCACGGAGAGCACCCCTTTAAACACGGACATTGTGAAGAGTCTTCTAAGAGTGAGGCTTCCGTGAATTCAAACGAGGAAACCAAAAAGACTGAAGAATAATTTGGCTATCTCCAGCAAAGAGAAGCTCTACCCTGAAATTTCCTCAGAGTAGAGCTTCTCTGTTGTCTTAATGCCCATAGTCCTGAACATCCCAAGTCCGAGTTTATTACTTTGCTTCGGCTACTTAACATCCTTAGCAAACTGTTGCGCATCTGACTATCTGACCGCTTTGCTTACCTTCCGAAGTCGGCCCTTAATTGGCGTGTTTTGCAGTTCTTGCAGCGCCAGCTCACCTTTATCGTTTAAGATTTCGACAAAGGTTGATACATCCAGAATATTGATGATCCCAATATCCGCCGCGGTTATGCCTTGAATACTACAAAGTGTTCCGACAATATCAACCGCTCTCATCTTGGTTTTCTTACCGGCATTCACGTGGATTTTCATAATTTCAGTGCTCAGCAGCGCACCTTTTGTTTCTTTTATTTCTGGCAGGGTATTATTTTTCACCTTAAAATCTTGTTTCGACTGCTGCACCGTTTCTGCGGGCGGTCTTTCCTGCAAACGAATCTCGTTACCAATGTAGTCATGGATATCCTTTAAAAACTTAGCCTCATTTTGGGTAACAAAGGTAATCGCTTTACCCCGCTTATTGACACGGCCAGTTCTGCCGATTCGATGAACATAACTCTCTCTGTCATAGGGGATATCATAATTGATGACCAAGGTTATATCCTCGATATCCAGACCTCTCGCCGCAACATCTGTCGCACACAGGCATCTAAAAAGTCCTTGTTTAAACTGATTCATGACGCCCAATCGGTCTCGCTGTTCCATACCGCCGTGCAGCTTCTCACACGAATAGTTCAGCTTCAAAAGTTCAGCGAATACCTCATCAACTGTTTGTTTGGTATTGCAAAATATCATGCAGCTATCCGGATTTTCAACCATCGTTAAATCTCTCAGAAGTTGCATTTTATCGGACTGATCGATCAGATATCGTTCCTGATCGATCCGATCTGCCGCTGGATTTTTGTCT
>JARLHW010000188.1 GCA_031292075.1 Desulfosporosinus sp. | reverse complement strand
GCCAGACTTTGTAGGGACGGAGGATGCAGATCATCAGGGAGAGGGGGAGCAGGACCACCAGGTAGTTGGCGTACGAGTCGAAGGAGCGGTCCAGAGTGAGCAGCAAGAGGATGAAGCCGTTGATGATCGTCTCGAGCACCGCAAAGAAGCAGGCGACCATATCGATCCAATAGTGTGCGTACTTGTTGTAAAGTCCAAGAACCAGGAGGATTGAGAGCCGCAATATAAACCTCAGGACATAGCTCAGCTTTTCCGAAATGTCGAAGAAGAAGATGACTTGGATCACCAGTACAAACCCCAGCTCGGCCGCAGAGTGGTACCACGAATTCGCACTCCAGAAGCTTATCCCCCGGACGCTGCGGTCCTGACAGAAGAGCAAGAAGCAGGCCCCGGCGGCAAAAATCTCCAGCGTGGTGGCCAGCATGAGGAACGCGGCCACGTACGTTTGCGCCGTTACGCTCCCCCAGGAAGTTAGGTGCTTGTAAGGCGCGAATACGTCCTCGGGATTAAGAATCTGCACAAGACAGTACGCCAGCGCCGAAAGGCTCACGTGCGATAGCACCTTTGCACTCATGAGAATGAACATATGCAAGACTTGGCATGTCACATTGTATTCAGCAATGCATCTGTTGTTGCGCAGCTGTATCCATAGTGAATACAGTTTGAAGCCCAACAGACCGATGAACATTTGTATCACCACGAAGAAGATGTAGCAGAAGGTCAGAATGCTAGAGAGGTCAGGCGGTATTGAAATACGTCATGGGAACAAAGTAAGCGGCGAGGTCGGACCAGTAGCTGTAAGAGGTGCCGTAAAGGAGCAGCATCAGAGGGTGCGAGAACGTCATGAGCTTTGACAGCACAAAGCCCAGCAGCGACCATGACGTCGGCGACTCCGAAATGAAGGTGAGCTGGAAGAAGAGTTCCCAGATGGGCCGGGTCCGGCTGGCGGGTGACCGCTGTGAGTTCGTTTTCATTGGCGATATGATACCGAAGCGAAATTATTATCTTAAAATAGACAAAGAATCATGTGTTATAAAGTGTGGCCAACACTCGTCCCTATGTAGATGTAAATTATATAATGGGAAATGATATTTTCGTTGCGAGATTTATACGAGTGAGTGCAATAAATATCAGATTGACTTTATAATATTTCCACATCTGCCCCTAGCAAAAAGGCTTCAGAATACCGCTTATTATATACATTGTAATAATATAGAATTGGTCTCTCATTTGGCCGCAGCCGCGGTGAATGTGCGCTTCCAACACAAATGCACACTGGGGTTTTGGGGTTTTGGGGTTTTGGGGTTTTGGGGTTTTGGGG
>JARLHW010000187.1 GCA_031292075.1 Desulfosporosinus sp. | reverse complement strand
CTCGCGTTGTCAATGACTAATTTTCTTTACTAGGACTAACTGGCTTGAGGTTTCAAGCTCTCGCTCGTTCAGTCGTTGTGCGTCTTTGTGGCGCTCAGTTATAATACCATTTTCACTGTATGCTGTCAACTAGTTTTTTTCCGTCCTTCTTCATGGTTACCACTGTGAAAAGCGACATTTATTACACTACAATTTTCTTATTAAAAATCCGACTAATTTTTCTGTAACACTCCCCCTTGGGGAGACGCTAAAACACTCCAAACAAATGGAGTGTTTTGAGCTATATTATTCAACTTCTTGAATAATAGGTAAAATCATAGGTCGGCGACGGGTTTTTTCGTAAAGGTGTTTACTCAAGGTATCACGAATTTGGCTTTTTAACACAGCCCATTCTGTGATCCGATTTTCTCGACACCGGGCCATAGTCTGCCTTACTTTTTGTTTGGCATCGTCTAACATAGACTCCGACTCACGTACATAAACGAATCCACGTGTCACAACATCAGGTCCTGCAACAATCGCTCCGCTTGAGCGACTTATGGTCATTACAACGATCAGAATACCATCCTGAGAGAGCTGTTTGCGATCCCGTAACACAATGTTCCCTACATCTCCAACACCCAATCCGTCAATCAAGACTTTACCTGCCGTAACCTTTCCTCCCAATGCTGCACCGTGACGCGTAAACTCAACGATTCCTCCGTTTTCTGAGACAAAGACGTTTTCCCGTAGAATACCGAGTTGTTCTGCCAATTGTGCATGTTTGATCAACATGCGATACTCTCCATGAACCGGCATAAAATACTTTGGTCGAACCATGTTTAGCATTAATTTTTGCTCTTCTTGACTGGCATGGCCCGATACGTGCATTCCATCTGCCGATTCATAGATAACATTCGCGCCTAGCTTAAATAATTGGTCCACCGTTTTGGCTACTGATTTCTCATTACCTGGAATTGGGCTCGCTGAGATGATCACGGTGTCTCCAGGTTGAATCGCTACATGCCTGTGGTCATGGTTCGCCATTCGAGTCAGAGCGGACATTGGTTCTCCCTGACTCCCTGTGGTCAGAATACAAGCTTGATTTCCCGGCAACCCAATAATTTCGTCGATATCGACAAGTGTTCCTTCAGGAATATCCAGATACCCCAGTTCCTCCGCGATGCCAACGATATTAACCATACTTCGTCCCACAACTGCTACTTTACGGTTCGTATTGACAGCTGAAGTAATAGCTTGCTGGAGACGATATACATTTGAGGCAAAGCTAGCAAGAATAACACGATCCTTAGCATTCAGAAAAGCCTCATCAATCATATTTCCAACATTTCTTTCCGACGGCGTAAAGCCGGTTCTTTCCACATTAGTACTGTCTGACATTAGGCATAAAACCCCTTTGTCACCCAGTTCAGAGAACTTATGAATGTCAAGAATCTCACCAGATACCGGCGTGTGATCCAATTTGAAATCTCCCGTATGAACAATAGTCCCCAATGGAGAATGAATGGCCATTCCTACGGCATCCGGAATGCTGTGGTTAACACGAATAAATTCTATTCGAAAAACTCCAAGCTTAATGACGTCCCGCGGTTGAACAACTGTAGCTTTGACATTATTCAAATTATTTTCTTTGAACTTAGATTGAACAATACCCAGGGTCAACCGTGTTCCAAAAATCGGTACATCTATGTCTCTTAATAAGTAAGGCAAGGCACCGATATGATCTTCATGCCCGTGAGTAAGCAAGATGCCAAGAAGCATCTCTTTGTGCTCAATTAAATATGAGTAATCCGGTATTACTATATCAATTCCCAGCATGTCTTCATCCGGAAAGGCTAATCCGGCATCAACAAGCACCATCTGATTGTCATAGCGGATTACTGTCATGTTCTTTCCAATTTCTCCGAGACCGCCCAATGGAATAATTTGTAGTTTATGCTCTTTTGGCAATCAAATCTACCTCCTGTATTATTTTATCTCTTGCATTGTGCCTAAAAATCTAAGGGGACCCCTACGGTTTCTTTCGACGCCCAAAATAGGGACAACAAAAAGACACGAAATACCATAAACGAACACAACGACGCCCAGTATTCGTTAATATTTCGAAAAGGATCTATAAAACTAGCCGCACAATAAGATACTTTATTATAGCGTGCAAAACGCTGTCTGGCAAGTTTCTTCATCTTTCTCGACACATAACAACCTCTTAATCCTAGTTTAGTGAGAGTATGAAATAATATGTTTCGGGTAATATAATATCATTACTCAGAAAGGTGGCTAAAAATCATGACTAATGTTGTTTGTTCCGCAACCAAATGTAATCATAATGAGAAAGGGTATTGTGCGCTTGAGACACTAAGTGTGACATCCAGCTTGATGGACCGTGAAGCAGAGTGTGCTTTTTACGAACCCGCAGAGAAATAAATTAAAATATCAAACCCAATTTGCTTCATTATTTTTATGAATTCTAGCGTGTGATTTAGCGTATCAATAATGATAATGAACCCCTGCTTAAGCAGGGGTTCATTATCATTATTGATACGCTAGCGTTATTACAGAGTTTCTATTACTTTAATCTCTTTAGACGATTGCGTCGCTAGGCTTTGCACAAGCCACTTTTAACTCTGATGTTTCTTGAGAACCATTTTTATGATTCAGACGTAACTTTGTTATATCATCCATAAGATTGTTTAAAAACTTAATTTCCTCAGGCGTCGCCTGAACTAAAGGAAGACGTACTCCGCCAGCTTTAATCCCGAGCATATTCACAATGGCTTTGATGGGTACTGGATTAGTGGTCACGAAAATACCTTTAAAGATTGGGAAGAGATCAAGATGCCACTGTATGGCCTGCGCTATATCTCCGGCAAACCATGCATCCACCATTTGTTTCATCTCATTGCCAATGACATGGGCTGCCACACTAATAACTCCATTGCATCCTAGCGCTAACATCGGCAAGGTCATAGAGTCGTCTCCACTATATATCACAAACTCAGGTGGTAACATCCGCTTAAGTTCAGTGACCTGATCAACTGAGCCAGCCGCTTCTTTCAACGCCACAATATTCGGAATTTCAGCTAATCTTTTTACAGTTGCAGGCATTAGATTAGCAGAGGTCCTACTTGGCACATTATAAAGAATTATTGGTACGGTCGTGGCTTCTGCAATGGCTTTAAAGTGTTGATACAGCCCCTCTTGGGAAGGTTTATTATAGTAAGGTACAACTACCAGAAATCCATCAACACCCGTTGACTCTGCCTGGCAAGCGAGGGCAATAGTGGCCTCTGTAGAATAAGACCCGATCCCAGCAATCACTGGCGTTTTTCCGAGAGCCTCTTTAATAACTTTGAAAAGCTTCACTTTCTCATCAGCCGTTACGGTCGGAGCCTCTCCGGTTGTTCCACAAACCACGACGCTATCTGATCCATGACCAATTAAGTGCTGAGCTAAGCGTACGGCTTCTTCATAATCAATCTCCAACGCTTCACTCATGGGAGTTACCATAGCTGTCAAGATTCTTCCAAATGACATCTCTCTCATCCTTTCTTTCTAATTTTTTTTCATTTACATCAAATACCCAATTGGAACTTTTGGTGTAAAGTTTGAACTGCAGTCACCATGTCTTCCTTATGAACTAGCACCCAAATAGTAGTATGTGAATCCGCTGATTGGAGAATGGTCACAGCGGCATCGGAAAGTGCTTCCACCATGTCTGCCATTACACCAGGGACACCAGCAATTCCGGCACCAACAATTGAAACTTTAGCGCAGCTTGGAACAACTCCCGCTTCAAAACCCATATTTTGCAAAATCTTAATAGCTTTGGGTGCAACCTCATCTCGAACAGTATAGAGCACAGCTTCCGGCTGTACACTAATGAAGTCTACACTAATGTCGGCAAGTGCCATCGCTTTGAATATACGTTTATCCGTGAGAAGTTTGTCTTGAATATCCCCTGTTAAAACCCGAAGTTGTGTGACATTCGGCGTATGCGCAATTCCCGTGATAATACGGTCTGTGGTAATATCCGTTCCTACGCCTCGCTCTGGATGCATGTTGGTAACCAACGTCCCTGGGGCATCTGAAAAGGTTGATTTAATTCTAAGGGGAATATTTCGTTGCATTGCGATTTCCACAGCGCGTGGATGAATGACTTTGGCTCCTTGATAAGCCATTTGACATATTTCATTATAGGTTACGATGTCTAAAATGCGCGCATCTTCAACAATTCGCGGATCCGCAGTCATGATTCCTTCGACATCCGTGTAAATATCTATCGCTTCTGCCTCCAGAGCAACTCCAATTGCTGAAGCCGTCGTATCACTGCCTCCTCGTCCAAGGGTTGTAATCTGACCATCTTCAGTCATACCTTGGAAGCCTGCAACGATGACAACTTTGCCTTTCGCGAGCTGCTCAAGAATAGCCCCCGGCTCCACTCTGACAATTCGGGCATCTCCGAATTCTTTATCTGTAATGATTCCTGCTTGCCCTCCTGTAAGAAGGATTGCTTCAAATCCCAGACTATTTAACGTGCTTACTAAGATGGCCCCCGAAATCACTTCCCCACAACTCATCAGCAGATCCAATTCACGTTTTGGTAAATCAGGACAAATTTCTTTTACCATACCCAAAAATGTATCCGTTGCATAGGGATCTCCGGAACGACCAATAGCAGAAACTACAATAACCGGAGAATATCCATTTTGAACCGCCTCTGAAACCTTTGAAGTAACTTGAGTTCTTCGATCTGCCGTAGCCACAGAGGTTCCGCCAAACTTCTGTACCAAAATACGCAACCCATCACCCCTTTTCGAGGCACGATGTTCGAGGTTCGAGGCACGACATTATAACCCATAAACCTCACGCTTTGTACCTTGGAACTCTGAACTCAAACAAAAATCCGGATTTAGGATTCCGGATCCGGAATCCAGACGTACCTCGAACCTCGATTCGACCTCAGACTAATCTTAGATCTTCGTATTCCTATCCTCATACTTTAAACCTCAAACTTCAATCCAGAGACATCGAATTTCGCGCCTCGAGCCTCGAACTTCGCTTAAAGTAGAAGTTCTGCAATTTGCACGGCATTCGTTGCCGCTCCTTTGCGGATTTGATCACCAACCACCCACAAGTTGAACCCTTGGGCGATGGAAAAGTCTTTACGCAAGCGCCCAACATAAACTTCATCTTTGTCAGAACTAAACCACGGCATTGGATAACGGTCAAGAGCCGGGTTGTCATCGACAATAACACCAGCAGCCTTGCTTAAGGCCTCCCGAATCTCTGAGACAGTGACCAAGCGATCAGTCTCCACATTAATCGACTCCGAATGACTACGGAAAACTGGAACTCGAACCGTTGTTGCTGTGATGGCCATATCCGGTACGTGGAAAATCTTTTGTGTTTCCTTGACCATTTTCCACTCTTCTTTGGTATAGTCGCCCTCTTGGAATACATCAATGCGAGGAATGACATTAAAGGCAATCTGATAAGGAAATACAGTCGAAGTTAGATCTTCATCTTGAGACCAGGCCTTAACCTGCGCCCCTAGTTCCTCAATACCTTCTCGTCCCGCTCCGGACACTGCTTGATATGTAGAAACTACGACTCGACGAATTCCTGCCAAATCAAAGATTGGTTTAAGAGCCACCGCCATAATAATCGTTGAACAATTAGGATTGGCAATAATTCCCTTGTGCCATTTTACATCTTCCGGATTTACTTCGGGCACTACTAGAGGCACTTCTGGGTCAAGCCGAAAAGCACTGCTGTTATCAATCACCACGGCCCCACTGCCTACCGCGGATCGGGCAAATTCTGTACTCCCGGATCCACCGGCAAAGAGCGCAATGTCTATACCCTTAAAACTCTCGTGGGTTGTCTCCTGAACCTCTAGTTCCCGGCCCTGCCATGAAACGCGTTTTCCTGCGGAGCGCTTTGTCGCTAATAACCTCAGTTCATCAATAGGAAAATTGCGTTCATTAAGAATTTTAAGAAACTCTTGGCCAACTGCGCCCGTGGCGCCAACGATTGCTATATTCGGCATCCCTTATGTTCCTCCTTATTTTAGCTGCAATCAGCTTTGTGAAAAGGGCGCCCTGCAGGAGATAGCAGGACACCTTGTTTTCACAGGTGATCACTATTTACCGATAATCTAAAAGCACAGGTTGAATTTGCTTTCCTGTACAAGCCATGAGGATAGTTTCCGGAACTTTATCCATATGTGCCACTAAAGAATTCGCTTTAACTTGTGGGTTATCCTGGCCAAACGGTACCAAATAAATATTTTTAGTAATTAGTAGGGTTCCAAGATTACGGGCATTTAACCCCAGCCCATCATTGGTCGAAATCGCCAATACCAAAGGTCTTTGGTTACGAAGATGTGATTTTGAAGCCATAAGCACCGGTGTATCTGTAATTCCGTTAGCAAGTTTTGCCAGGGTATTTCCGGTACACGGAGCAATGACCACACAATCAAACATCTTCTGAGGCCCAATCGGCTCAGCATCGGGAATCGTATGGATTGACTCTCGATTCGTAATTTCCCACAATTGTTGCTTCCAGTCCTCTGCCTTGCCAAATCGCGTATCCATACTTTCCACCGAATAGGAAATAATCGGCGTTACGTCAGCGCCTTCATCAACCATGCGTTTCATAACCTTCATAACTTCCTGTATCGTACAGTGTGATCCTGTAATAGCAAACCCAATTTTCAACCCGTCAAACTGCATCCCTTCGCACCTCCACTTTCAAGACTGAACTGTAACATTCATTGTGGTCAAGTGACGAAGAATAAGTTGCGGATAGATTTGAGCAAGAATTCGACCAGCCGTTTTAGGAGCTACAATGCCAGGGAGACCAGGAGCCAGAAGTGCTTTTATACCAAGCATCTGCGCATATTCAAAATCTGTCCCTCCTGGAATAGAAGCCAAATCCACGATTACTGCATCCCTCGCCACCTTGTCTAACATCACGCGATCTAAGATTAGATGAGGGACGGTATTAAAGATAATTTCCGCACGTCCAATCTCTTCCTCAAGATCTGCAAGATGTACAGCATGGAATCCCATTTCATCAGCGCGCGCTAAGTCCGAAGGCTTACGGGCAACCCCTGTCACATGGGCCCCAATACCTTTTAACATGCGCGCCAGAGTCCAACCAGTCCGCCCTAATCCTAGAACGAAGCTTTCACTGCCATGAATCGTAATGGTTGTAGCCTCCATCGCCATTTGAATGGCCCCTTCTGCGGAAGGTATGGAATTAAGGATAGTAATTTCATTAAGGGTTATGGTTTCTACCAATAGGATTCCCAACTTTTCTGCGACTGACTTCAAAGCTGGCCTCGCCCAACCAATTATCACTGGAACACGCGCTGGGATAGCTTGAAGTATTTCTTTGTTTAGTACGATAGGTGACGCAGAGTATTTTGCTTTAACCACCCCACGTTCATCTGTGCCGAACATCGGAAAAAGCAACGCGTCTACTTGGCCAACTACATCTTGTAGTGAAGGCGCAAGCGTCATTCCTGGAATGGGAGAAGCATTTTCGAATCCGACCCCAACTATGTAGGCTCCCTGTTTTTGAAGTTCGGGAATTAAATAAAGTTCCCGATCATCCCCTCCGATCACGGCTAAACTAATTCCTTTCAGACCCGCACTCATCTTTATGCCCCCTTTGAGACAATGTCCCATTGACTACAATCCATTATATGAAGGGATGCGGGCTGTGGTGACGCAAGACTAATTACCTAATCGAGGAAATTCTCCAGTCCTATGACTAGATCAGTTAATTCAGAAGCCCTCCGAATAGCCAACATAACCCCCGGCATATAGGTTTCTCTTGAAAAGGCATCATGCCGAATTGTTAAAGACTGGCCTAACCCACCAAAAATAACTTCTTGGTGGGCAATCAATCCCGGTAAACGAACAGAGTGAATATGGATTCCTCCAATATCCGCTCCACGGGCCCCCGGGATTTTCTCATACTCATTCGGATGTCCCTGAACCATTGGTTCACGGACTTCCAACATTCCTTCTGCCGTTTTTATTGCTGTTCCCGATGGCGCATCAAGTTTTTGATCATGGTGCAATTCGATAATATCCACATTGGGAAAATATTTTGCCGTTTCCCTAGCAAAGCGCATCATCAAAATTGCCCCGATGGCGAAATTAGGAGCCAAAAATGCTCCCACGTTCTCTTTTTCTACTAAAGTTCGAATTTCTTCTATTTCAGATTCGTCTAAACCAGTTGTTCCAATAACCGGGATAACCCCAGCCATAATTGCCGTTTTAGCATTTTTCAAAACGGATTGAGGATTTGTGAAATCCACTAAAACATCCGCACGTGACTCACGCAGATATTCGGTATCCAAGGGACCAGTAATATCTACGCCGACTCGTGGAACACCCACAACAAATCCAACGTCCATCCCTTGATGTCGTGTATCTGACGCCCCCACCAAAAGGAGATCCTCATGTTTAAGAAGTGAACGGACTACTTCTTGACCCATTTTCCCACTTGCTCCAGCGACAAAAACTCGAATTTTTTTCAACGGAAACCCCTCCTGCGATGCTAAGGCAAAAACCCCGTAGCAAAATGCAATGCGGGGTTACAGCTTTTCTCTTCATTTTATTTGGTATCCCGTCCTCTGTCAAACTGAAATTTAACGAATTTTCTCAGATTTATTATGCAAATCGATAATAATAACCTCAGAACCTACTTTTTTAATAGTTTGCCAAGGGATCACCAGAGCTTCGCGTTCCCGATCTCCCCTCGAACTCCAGAAGCCTGAAACCCCTCCGCGGGAAGTTAAGATGATCGCCTCGACAGAGCCGTTTAAGGAAATATCAAGGTCAGCATCACCAACCAAACCAAGTTTTGCTCCATCATGTAGATTAATGATTTCTTTACCAGCGAGATCACTTAAAAGCATCCTATCCCCTCCCCTATCTGCGCAATCTATTCCACGCTTTCAATCCAAAGGGTTGTAAAATGGCCAACAATAAAGAAATTGCAGCAAGTGGCTCAACAAAAAATATTGATTCACTCCACCAATGTTCGGGTATCTTTAAAAAGGAGAACAGGAGTTCCAACGAGAGGTAAATTCCCCCAGCGGTACCAACCAATTGACTTAGAGCAGCGGCCAGCTGGTTTGACTTTGGCTGCGACCGCCACATCATCATAGACTTTCGCACGCTTACTGAAATAACTATCCCAACGACCAGAAGCATAACCCCAAGGGCTTGCATATATCACTCCCCCTCATGGGGATTGTATGAACAGACAAACTTTCATAGAACAAAATTATCAGAAGGATTAAAATTTAAATCCTTCTGAATTATTGGGTAAGGGCACGAAGAGCATCGCGCCCTTACCTTCCTGTCGAGCCAAATCCTCCGGTCCCTCGTGCCGTATCCTGAAGTTCTTCAACAACTTCAAACAAAGCTCGGAAAACAGGCATAAAAACCATTTGAGCTATACGATCTCCAGAATTAATAATAACGGGTTGGGGCCCTGAATTATGCATTAATACTTGGATTTCCCCACGGTAATCAGAATCAATTACACCCACACCATTTGTCAATCCCATCCCGTGACGGCTAGCTAGGCCACTCCGCGCAAAAACAAGCGCAACAACTTGTTGACTCGGAAGTTCAATGGCCAGACCTGTCGGAATTTTAACATTTTCACCTGGGTTGACGATCCAGGGTTCTTTGAGATCTGCACAAAGATCTACCCCTGCTGAGGCAGGCGTTGCATATGTAGGAAGAGACAATGAATTAGTCATTTTTTTTATTTTTACTATGATCGAATCCGACACCTAAGAAGCCTCCTTGAGTAGAGCACAAGGCGTGCCTTATATCCGTTTCTGACATCAGAGGGCACGATACATCGTGCCCCTACCAACCTGTTTGCTTCAGTAAATCAGTTAATACAACTTCATGTCCTGAGGGGCCTAACGTCATTATACTGATCTTATCCTTTTGCCAAAGGCGCCCAAACACGCGCGAAACATCGGCTAATGTTACTATTTCGAGTTTCTTAACCACTTCTTCCGGTGTAAGAACGCGGTTATAAGTAAGTTCTGTCTTCCCTAAGCGACTCATCCGACTGCTTACCGATTCCAGTCCAAGATAGAGGCCGCCTTTAATTTGCGCTTTTGTTCTTTCTAGTTCTTCGGCGGTTATTCCCTTCTGCTTAATATCTTGTATCTCTTGGAGGATACATTCTATAACTTCTTTGGTATTATTCGGACTCGTTCCTGCATAGATCGCAAATAAACCAGTATCTACATACGTAGAGTGATAAGAATAGACAGAATAAGCCAATCCACGCTGTTCTCGTATCTCCTGAAACAACCGAGAGCTTAACCCTCCACCTAAAATATTGTTAAAGATGTGCATCGCATAGATATCGTCATCGTCTTGCCCTAAGCCAGGTACTCCCATGAGGATATGCATTTGCTCCGTATCCTTTTTCTGATAATGTTCAATAGTCTGACCAATGGGCGTTCCTTCAAGAACCCGTCGACCGCCTCTTTTAAAGGTACCGAATTGGGTCGTTAGTTTCGCCACAATATCATCATGCTTAATTTTACCCGCCACGGCAATCACGACATTATCTGGAGCATAATGTTCTGAGAGGAAGGTCATAATTTTATCTCGACTCAGAGACCTAATGCTCTCTTCTGTTCCCAAAATTGGTTTTCCTAAAGGATGCTCATTCCACACATGTTCTGAAAAAATATCGTGAATCAGTTCGTCGGGAGAATCTTCGTACATTTTTATCTCTTCAATTACCACATTTTTTTCTTTCTCGATTTCTTTTTCATCAAAGAGTGAGCAGAAAAACATGTCACTTAAAACATCTATAGCAAGATCTAGATCCTCATCTAGAATTTTTGCATAATAGCAAGTATATTCTTTCGTTGTAAAGGCATTCAGTTGCCCACCAACAGCTTCGAGGGACTCCGCTAAAGCGCGCGCAGTTCGATGCTCAGTACCTTTAAAAAACATATGTTCCATAAAATGCGAAATTCCTTCATAACCTTCTCGTTCATCCCTAGAACCCGCTCCGACCCATATTCCGAAAGCGGCCGAACGCACATGTTCAATTTCCTCAGTAATAATTCTAACTCCGTTAGGCAACAATGTTTTCTGATACACAAAGTTCACTCCCTCTCATTTCCTCTTTAAAAAAGGAAAAAAACGTATCAATGAATTATCTTCTACGAGTTCTTTTCCACTTAGCAAAGGTACACTGTTTAACTTTTTTTCCTCTAGCCATACTTCTAAACGTCCTAACTGTTCTCCGGCTTGAACTGGCAGATTGGCAGTTTTCTCCCACACGATGCGGGTTTGAACTTTTGAGCGTTCAACTTTAGAAATACTAATATCTATTGAATCTTTGCTAAACACTGGAACTGATTCTTTAAAACTTGGAAATTCTGCGATAACCTGACCGGCATTAACAACCCGAATCGTCTCCGTTTTTTCAAAACCCCACTCTAATAGTTTCTTTGCATCTCCGAACCGATCTGGGGCATTAAGAACTACGACCAACAGTTGACGACCGTCCTTAGTTGCGGACGCAACAAGACATTTTCCAGCAGCGATTGTAGTCCCCGTTTTTACTCCGTCTGCATAGGGATAATTCCAAAGTAGTTTATTCGTGTTCTGCAAATCCATGAACACGTCTGGCTCTAAAAAATGAATTTTCGTTTCTTTGATACGGGTAATCGAGGCAAATTGAGGGATCTGCAAACCATGGCGAGCTATAAGGGCAAGATCATAAGCCGTGGAATAATGCTCTTTACTAGGCAAGCCATTCGTATTCTCAAAATGAGTATTTTGTGCTCCTAGAGCTAACGCTTTTTGATTCATCAGTTTGACAAACTGTTCTTCACTACCAGTGATATGCTCGGCAATCGCAACACAGGCATCGTTCCCTGAACGAACTAACGCCCCAGTAATGAGTTCATTCAGATTAATTTTTTCTGCCGGATCAAGATGTAAGGTTGCTTCCCCGACGGCTGCCGCTTTTTGGCTAACCGTTACAACCTCATCCGGCCTCCCTAACTCCAAACCTAAGAGCGCTGTCATGATTTTAGTGGTACTTGCGGGAGGGCGACGTAGATTCGCTCGTTTACCAAAAAGAAGGTCCCCTGTTGCCTCATCCATTAACACTGCGGCCTCCGCACTAACTTCTGGAGGCCCATCTGACACAACCGTCAGTTTGCTTTTTTTGGCTACCGCACCATAAACTAGGTTTGCCGGATACATGCTAACACTTATCATACAAAGAAAGACGCAGCACCAAGCACGCGTCCACTTTTGCCTGATCATCAAACCACCTCAACTTCTGATTCATTATGAGGTAGTATCTCCGATCTGGTCAAATGTTATTAGTCCATCAAGGGTTTGAAAAATAAATCCCTCTTGTGTCAATTGATCGATAATGAAGGGCAGGGCTTTGAGAGTATTCGCTTTAGGATGCATTAATACTAACGCGCCTAACTTATTAGGTTTAATCCCAAACCGTATTGCTGGATTAAGAATACGTTGAGCGATAAGATCCGGTGAACTGTCTGCCCGCCAATCGACAGTATCCAACGTCCAGAGAATAGTCTGATAACCCAATTCATCGGCAGCCCGCAATCCAGAAACTCCTTTTTCACCATAGGGCGGTGCGTAAAAATGTGTTTTTCGCCCAATGATCCCTTCAATGATACTTTCTGTCTTTTTAATTTCTTCTTGGTTGGCCCCAACAGAAAGCTGATCCGGATGTGGGTGAGAATACCCATGGTTCTCAATTTGGTGGCCTCGATTTGCCATCATTTTCAGTAGTTCTGGATTTTTTTTGGCCCAACGGCCCGTGACAAAAAAGGTAACCCGTGCTTGGCCCTTATCCAATGCGTCCAAGATTGCTGGGATGTATTCTTCGCCCCAATCCACGTTAATCGTTAAGGCTATGACTTTCTGATCCGTTTTAATCTGTTCAATTGGCTTCGAGAGTGGTGCTTTGCAGGCCATAATCCGATTCTCTGCAGCAATCCCAATAAATAACAGAAGGAAAATCCCGCCTAACGAGAGTAATCGCCGCGAGATTCTTAAGTTAATGAACATCCCGGTCCCCCCCTTCCTTAACATTTATGCGAAGAGGGGATCACTCAGACTGATCATTTTTTGGATAATAATGGACTTTCTGTAGCTACTTAAAGTGTCGCTGGATTTTCTTTACGCACGTTGGGCATGGCATCTTTACGGGAAAGATTCAAACGACCTTGTTTGTCAATCGCTGTTGCCTTAACCATGATCTCATCCCCGACTTTGACGATGTCTTCTACTCTTTCTACGCGTTCATGGGCCAGTTGAGAAATATGAACCAGTCCTTCTTTACCAGTAAGTCCCAGAACTCCTGGGATAACTTCCACGAAAGCACCAAAATCCATAACCCGGGTGACTCTACCTTTATAGATTTTGCCTACTTCCACTTCCTGTGTTAGCGCTTGGATGATCTTGAGTGCCTGCTCGCCGCCATCCCCACCGACAGAAGATATAAAGACGCGCCCGTCATCCTCGATATCAATTTTAACTCCCGTTTGTTCGACAATCTTCTTGATTGTTTTCCCGCCTGGTCCAATCACATCACGAATTTTATCCGGATGAATCGACGCTGTGATAATTCTGGGTGCATAAGTAGAAAGTTGCGCGCGCGGTTTGTCTATGACCTTTACCATTTTATCTAGAATAAAAAGCCGTCCTGCTTTGGCTTGGGTTAAGGCTTTCAATAAAATCTCCCGTGATACACCCATAATCTTAATATCCATTTGCAAAGCGGTTACCCCTTGGCTGGTTCCGGCAACCTTGAAATCCATATCCCCAAAATGATCTTCTAAGCCCTGGATATCCGTGAGGATCGCGATGTTATCTCCTTCCTTGATGAGTCCCATGGCAATTCCGGCCACTGGAGCCGTAATGGGAACACCTGCATCCATAAGAGAAAGGGTACTTCCGCATACAGAAGCCATAGAGCTAGAACCGTTCGACTCTAAGACTTCAGAAACTAAACGGATCGTATAAGGAAACTCGTTTTCATCGGGTAAAACAGGAAGTAACGCTCTTTCAGCCAATGCGCCATGACCTATATCCCTTCGAGATGGCCCACGCATCATTTTGATTTCTCCAACACTGTACGGCGGAAAATTATAGTGATGTATATAACGTTTAGACCTTTCCAGACCCAAACCATCAAGTATTTGTTCATCTCTGGCTGCGCCCAGCGTCGCCACAGTTAGTACCTGAGTTTGACCTCTTGTAAAGAGCCCCGTTCCATGAGTGCGTGGCAATATTCCTACTTCGACACTGATTGGGCGAACCTCATCCACTGCTCGTCCATCTGGGCGAATGTGTTCATCGGTGATCAATTTTCGGACAATCAAGTGTACAATGTCTTCCAATACCGTCTTAACGGCTTTGGTATCTTCAGGGAACTCGGCTTCAAAATAACTTAGAGCTTCCGCTTTAACTTCATCAATTGCACTTTCCCGTGCTTTCTTCTCCTCGACACGGACTGCCACATCTAATTTATTATAAGTGTAAGCTTTAACCGCTTCAACTATCTGATCTTGTATTTTGGTAAGCTTTACCTCGTCTTTCTCTTTAGCTAATTCTAAAGACAAAGCTTCCTCTCGGTAGTCTGCTATAAATTTGGCAATCTTTTTGATTTCTGCATGCCCAAACATTATCGCTTCCAATATTTGATCTTCAGGCACTTCATGGGCGCTGGCTTCCACCATCATCACAGCATCCACTGTTCCTGCTACCGTAAGAAGCATCCGACTTTTGGCAGATTGTTCAATGGTAGGATTAATAATGTATTCATCTTCGACAAGTCCAACAGTAACAGCAGCAATAGGGCCTTCGAAGGGAACGTTCGATACGGTTAACGCTGCAGAAGCTGCATTGATGGCTGTGATATCTGTTGCACAGTCTTGATCAACAGACATAACGGCCGCGACCACTTGAACTTCGTTGCGAAACCCTTGCGGGAACAATGGACGAATTGGCCGGTCAATTAAGCGAGCAGATAGAGTAGCCTTCTCACTTGCCCTTCCTTCTCGTTTAATAAATCCGCCCGGGATTTTACCTGCAGCATACATACGCTCTTCAAATTCAACAGTCAAGGGGAAAAAATCAATGCCTTCTCGGGGTACTGCACTGCATGTAGCAAACGCAGAGACCACGGTATCCCCATAGCGGAGAAAAATCGCACCTCCCGCTTGTTTACCAATTTTTCCGGTTTGGAAAGTCATGACTCTCCCACCGACCGAGAGCGACTTTTCGAGTATTTGCTGTTTCACAATGGAACCTCCTTATAACTTTTCAATCCTTCTATTCAACTTGTTTCCTCTTCGACATAGTATTATTATTTCCTGCAATTTGCATAAAAAAACTCTACTTAAGAATAATCTCGTATCCACTTCAAACTTTGTGTCGTTTTCAGAATTTAAGAGGCAATAGCCGACTGAAAATACCTTAACCTATGTACATTAAGGTATAATTAATCTAAAATAAAAAAGCGGATCAAATTGTGATCCGCTTCTTCCGTTACCTTCGTTATATTATTTCCGCAGACCAAGTGCAGCGACAATACTACGATAACGATCAAAATCAATATTTTTCAGATACGTTAATAACGCACGCCTTGAACCTACCATCTTTAAAAGCCCACGACGGGAATGGTGGTCTTTCTTATGCGTCTTAAAGTGTTCTGTCAAATACGTAATCCGTTCTGTGAGAAGCGCAATTTGCACTTCCGGAGATCCTGTATCCCCTTCTTGTCGTGCATGCTTTAGAATAATTTCTTGCTTTCTTTCAGGTGTCATCATGAAAAATTCCCCCATTTTTTATCATTCCCAACTGCCCAGGTTGACGTTGGAGACTTCGCCAAGCCGAGTCAGTGGGTCCCTCTTAGTTCCTAAAACAGTATACATGGTAAAATTGTTTTTGTAAAGGTTAGGAATACGAGTACAGGCACAATGCATCGTGCCTCTACTATAGGGTTTCTCTCAGGACACATTCAGCTTGATCCCTGTCCTTTTTCAATTGAATCAAGAGTTCGTTGACTCCATTAAATTTACATTCATCACGCAAACGTTCTTCAATATAGACCATGATCTCTCTATCATACAGATCTCCGTCATAATCGAAGAAATGAACCTCGGCTATTGTATTATACATGTCGTGAAAGGTTGGTTTCATCCCAATGTTCATCATCCCTGAGACGCGTTCTCCGTCTAAATATGCCCAAACCGCATATACGCCTCGCTTTGGAATTAAAACGTCGTCAGAATGGAGAATGTTAGCCGTCGGGTAGCCAAGCTGGCGCCCACGTTCTTCTCCGTGTACGACTGTCCCACTTATGCATGGTGGACGCCCAAGCAAAGAGCTCGCTAATTGGATATCTCCGTGCAGTAATGCTTTACGAATACTGCTCGACGAGATCACACGACCGCCAATCGTTTGAGCCTGAAGTACACTAACTCTAAATCCATGCTTAGCCCCTAAGGTCTGGAGCAACTCGGGATTTCCTTTACCATGGGCTCCAAATGAATAATTAAAACCGACCACAACGTGAACCACCCCGATGGGAAGAAGAATCTGCTCTACAAACTGTTCTGGGGAAGTATTAGCCATCTCCATGGTAAACGGTAAAAGATAGACAGTTTTAACACCAATTTCTTCCAAATATTGCAATCGCTCTTGAGTTGTCGACAAGAGCTTTACCTCCCGTTCGGGAAATAACACTTTTAGAGGGTGAGGCTCAAAAATCAAAACACAAAGCTCCACACCTAAACACACAGCTTGTTCTAATCCATGCTCAAGCAAGCGTCGATGTCCCAAATGTACTCCATCAAAATTCCCTAACGCTATGACACAGGACTCTTTGTTTAAAGGCAAACTTGTTCGAACTTGCACGGATTTGACCCTCCTATATCATACAAAAACTTTATGTGGAAAAAGGCTATCCTCACGCCAGAGCCCGATACCAATCAATTCTCCCTCCTCGATTACCTGAACATAGGACGTGCTCAAGGTTCGAGCGGTAGATTTTGTTTCGGACCATGAACTATGATCTACGAACTGCGAATTTCCTTCGGTATCGATAGAAGACGTTTTAACTAGTTCTCTCTTGGTTGACAAGCCATGCCGGAACGCATTGGCGCGAACCGAGGATAAGAATACCCGGGGTAAATCGATTCCGGCTGTCAACGGGAGTAAGAAGGGAAAGGAAGACTCGAGCGCCGCCTCTTCAATCTCCTCGAGTGTCCAACTATCCTGAATCTTAAATGGACCGGAACGAACGCGTAATAAATTGGACATATGCGCCCCACAGCCTAGTGCCTGTCCAAGGTCATGACAAAGTGTCCTTATGTAGGTCCCTTTTGAACATTCAATATTTAAAATTGCCCTAGGAAACTCTTCTTCATACCATTTTTCCAGCTTCAATTGATAAATAGACACTTCGCGTGGTGTTCTCTCAACCGACATTCCTTGCCGAGCATATTCGTAAAGGTGTTTTCCTTCTTTACGAACTGCCGAATACATTGGAGGGGTCTGGCTGATTTTACCCACGAAACTTGACAAAAGCCACTCCAAGTCACTTTGTCTCAAATCCGTTGAAGTGACTTGAGTCACTTTCCCAAGGGCATCCTGAGTATCTGTCGTAATACCAAAAGTAACCTCAGCGATGTAAGCTTTTCCCTGCTCTGTTATGTATTCTGCTAACCGTGTTCCTCTACCTACGCAGAGCGGCAAAACTCCAGCCACTCCAGGATCAAGTGTTCCGGTGTGTCCAATTTTTTTGATTTTTAAAACTTTTCGCATCCAGACAACCACATCTGAAGAGGTCATTCCTGGTGGTTTAAGGACGTTAATGATCCCTTCCACTCTTTAACGCCTCCTCAATCGCTGTAATGATGCTTTGTTTGGCTTTAGCCATAGCGAGTCGGATGGTACATCCCGCAGCACGCTTGTGCCCGCCTCCGCCGAACTGGGCAGCGATCTCATTGACATTCAGCCAAAGGTTGGAACGTAGGCCCCCCTTGATCTCTTGAGGTCCCACTTCTTTCAGCAACACCACAACCTCAACTCCCACAATACTCTGAGCGTAATTAACTAATCCCTCGCTCATTTCCTGCTCTGCGCCACATTTACGAAAATCTTCTAAGTTTAGAATCATGACTGCCAACTGACCATCTGCGAGGATTTCTAATCCGCTCAGAGCACATTGAAGTAACTTGATTTGAGCAAGGGGCTTTTGGTCGAAGATGTTGTGATGTATACCGGATATATCAAGACCAAGATCTAATAATTCTGCCGCTAATCGATGGGTTTGAGCGGTCGTACTACTATACCGAAAGCAGCCGGTGTCCGTCACAAGGGCTGTGTAGAGATTGGTGGCCATATCTCTATCTATTTCTACACCCAACTGGTTAATTAAAGTCAAAGCGATTTCAGCACTGGCGCTAGCTTGAGCATCAACCCAGTTAAAATGTCCAAAGAGCTGATTCGAGATGTGGTGATCTAAGTTAAGAACAGTACTCTCTGAAGAAATTTCAGACAGCGAAAGATTAACTCGTTGAAAATCCGTACAATCCACAAATAATAATGTTTTCGGTTGGGGATAAGGAAAGTCTGGCCTTATACGAGACGAGCCCGGCAAGAATGCTAAATAACTTGGCAATGGGTCTGGATTATAGAAGGAGACTTCTTTCCCCATCTTTTCCAAAGCCAGACCTATCGCTAACATAGACCCCACACAATCCCCATCTGGCGAGACATGGGAGAAAAGCGCCACCGATGGCGCTTTTCTTAAGACTTCTATTAGCTCTTCTCTTGAGGTGCTTTCATTCATGCGATTCATCCTTACCCGAATCATCGGCAACACCAACATCACGCAACAATTTTGCGATGTGTGCCCCATGTTGTATAGAAGGATCGTAGACAAACACCAGAGCTGGAACGTGTCGGAGTCGAATGCGCTTCCCGATTTCAGTTCGTAGAAACCCGGCTGCCCGATTCAAGGTATCCAAGGATGCTTTTCCTTCATCTTCACTTCCCAGAACACTGACATACACTTTGGCATGTGCTAAGTCATTGGCCACATCCACACTCGTCACCGTTACAAATCCGATCCGAGGATCTTTCAACTCCACTAAAATAAGTTGAGAAATTTCTTCTTTAAGCGTTTCTGACAACCGATTGGGCCGATGTTTTGACATAGCTATCCCTCCAGGGCCGATTTACTATAGTGTACGTTTGACCTCTTCCATGATAAACGCTTCAATGATGTCCCCTTCTTTAACATCATTAAATTTTTCGATACCAATTCCACATTCATAACCCTCGGAAACCTCTTTAACATCATCCTTAAAGCGCCGCAAAGATTCCATTTCACCGTCATGAATAACGATACCGTCTCGGATAACACGGACCTTAGCAGAGCGGATAATTTTTCCCTCTGTCACCATACACCCAGCGACAACTCCCGCTTTAGGAACTTTAAAGACCTGACGGACTTCAACTTTACCCAGAACTACTTCTTTAAAGGTAGGATCAAGCAAACCCGTCATTGCCGCTTTTACATCTCCGATGGCATCATAGATGACTCGATACAGACGCAAGTCTACGCCCTCAAGTTCAGCAGCCGCTTTCATATTGGAATCCGCTCGAACGTTAAAACCTATAATAATTGCATTTGAAGCTGAGGCCAACATAATGTCATTTTCATTAATTGCACCCACACCACCATGGATTGGGTTGACACGTACCTCGCCTGTTGAAAGCCTCAGAAGTGACTGCCGTAATGCTTCAACCGACCCTTGGACATCCGCTTTAATAATAATGTTTAATTCTTTGATTTCCCCCTCTTTGATCTTGTCAAAAAGGTCTTCTAAGCTAACTTTAAAGACTGTTTTTTTAGATTCTTCCACTTTTCGCACCGCAGTACGTGCAGAGGTTATTTGTCTTGCCAATTTCTCATCTGCGACAACATAGAATGCATCGCCGGCTTGAGGGACTTCGGATAAACCTTGAACTTCAACTGCCATCGATGGACCTACTTTTTTAACACGTCGTCCTTTATCATCCACCATAGCCCGAATTCGACCAAATGCGCACCCTGCTACAGCAACATCCCCTATATTAAGCGTCCCTTTGGCAATGAGAACAGTCGCGATCGGTCCCTTGCCTTTATCCAGTTCAGCTTCAATTACAGTTCCCGCCGCAGGACGATTCGGATTTGCCTTTAAATCCTTCACTTCTGCGACAAGCAGTATCATTTCGAGAAGTTGGTCGATATTTAGTTTAGTCTTTGCAGAGACGGGAACAGCAATCGTATCTCCGCCCCATTCCTCAACCACAAGACCAAATTCTGTCAGTCCTTGTTTTACTTTTTCTGGAGTTGCGTTCTCTTTATCTATCTTATTTATAGCCACAATAATCGGAACTTTAGCCGCTTTGGCATGGTTGATGGCTTCGATAGTTTGAGGCATGACCCCATCATCCGCTGCTACCACCAAAACTGCAATATCCGTAACATCTGCGCCGCGGGCACGCATCGCTGTAAAGGCTTCATGTCCAGGTGTATCTAAGAACGTAATCTTTTGACCTTTAATCTCCACCTGGTATGCCCCTATGTGTTGCGTAATTCCCCCTGCCTCAGAATCCGTGACATTCGTCGTCCGAATTGCATCCAAAAGTGACGTTTTACCATGGTCAACGTGTCCCATCACCGTTACGACTGGTGGACGGAAAACAAGATCTTTCGGGTCATCGTCTATCTCTTCAATAACAGCCATTGATTTCTCAGCTTTAACTTCAACTGTAACACCCATTTCACCCGCCAAGATGGTTGCAGTTTCAGCGTCTAACTCCTGATTAATGGTCGCCATAACACCTAAGTTCATAAGGTGTTTAATTAGTTCTCCAGCCTTACGACTCATTTTACCGGCTAAATCTTGTACTGAAATAGACTCCTGAATCACGATGTGCTTTGGTGTCGTATCCCGCACTTCTTTTTTGGGATGCTTTTGAAAACGTCTATGAGGTGAACGCATCGCATTTTCTTTTTCTTTTTCTACTTCACGTTTTCGTTCATAGGCTTTGTCTTGAGCTTTCTTATTCGCCGGCGGCTGTCTTTTGGCCTGCTCAGTAATTGTTGGAGTTGTCGGCGCACCTACACCAGCACGCTGAGGCATTCCGGGGCGAGAACCTTGAGGCTGTCCTTGATATCCGGGGCGGGGTCCTTGAGGTTGACCCTGATATCCGGGACGGGGCCCTTGAGGTTGACCCTGATATCCGGGACGGGGCCCTTGAGGCTGTCCTTGATATCCGGGGCGCGGCCCTTGGGGCTGTCCTTGATATCCGGGGCGCGGCCCTTGGGGCTGTCCTTGATATCCGGGGCGGGGCCCTTGAGGCTGTCCTTGATATCCGGGGCGCGGCCCTTGAGGCTGACCCTGATAACCCGGGCGTGGACCCTGCGGCTGGCCATCCGTTCCGGGGCGCGGCCCTTGGGGCTGTCCTTGGTATCCGGGGCGCGGCCCTTGAGGCTGTCCCTGATATCCGGGGCGCGGCCCTTGAGGCTGTCCTTGGTATCCGGGGCGTGGCCCTTGAGGCTGTCCTTGGTATCCGGGGCGCGGCCCTTGAGGCTGTCCTTGATATCCGGGGCGTGGCCCTTGAGGCTGTCCTTGGTATCCGGGGCGCGGTCCTTGGGACTGGCCTTCCATCTCGGGGCGTGGCCCTTGGGGCTGTCCTTGGTATCCGGGACGTGGCCCTTGGGGCTGTCCTTGATATCCGGGACGGGGCCCTTGAGGCTGTCCTTGATATCCGGGACGGGGTCCTTGAGGTTGTCCTTGATTTCCCGGACGGGGTCCTTGAGGTTGTCCTTGATTTCCTGGGCGTGGTCCTTGGGGCTGTCCTTGATTTCCTGGGCGTGGTCCTTGGGGCTGTCCTTCTATTCCCGGACGGGGTTCTTGAGGCCGTCCTACTTGCTCCTCCCCGGATGTATTTGGTTTTGTTTCCTCAGTATTTTTGTGTTCAGAATGATTCAAATTTGTCTCCTTTCCTTTCAGTTGGTCCCGTAAATAGTCTGCATCTTTTTGATCGACCGTACTTAAATGATTTTTTACATCTGTTCCAATAGCCACGAGTCTTGTCATCACTTCTTTACTACTAAAATTTAATTCTTTTGCTAATTCATGAACACG
>JARLHW010000186.1 GCA_031292075.1 Desulfosporosinus sp. | reverse complement strand
GGTAGAAAAGCTAATTACGAACGCACTCTCAAAAGGGAAAGATTGGCAAGAGACGATGTAACAATGAGTCTAACCTTATCCAGTCTCATAGCTAAGGGAATGACAGATTATAAATACAACTTCGAGTACCTCATGAACAGAGCCTATGCGTTTAACCGAGACAAAGGACGATGCAAGGTATGCGGTGAGCCAATTATCGGATACGAACTTGAAACACACCGGATCAATCCCAAACTTCCAACTAATCTTGTAAACAAGGTTAGTAACCTTGCATCATTACACCAAACTTGTCACAGGCTGGTACACAAAGGATTAGACGCTTCCAAACTGGTAAAAGCGAAAGTTACCAAAAGATTCTCAAATACAGGGAAAGGTTAAGTTAGAAGTCATTTGAAATAAATTGCTTGATGGAGCGCCGTATACCATGAAAATGGTACGTGCGGTGCGAACCGGGGGAAAAGGAGCCCAAACAGGTAATGCGGAGGGGTTACTTACCTATCGGATTAAAAGGGCGACTACCCCTCACCGAACCGGAAAGCTGGAGGATGGGGGATGCGCCGTACAGATAGAAATTCTCAAACCAGCGCATTTTGTTTTTAAGACTGGGGTTGAAGTTAGGGAGATACTATAACAATTTACAATAATCGACATATTATAGATATGATAAAATATAAGGCGGATTAAAAAAATGGTGGCTATCGACGTTTTCCCTACTGATAGTGTCTATATATCCCAATTTTATCATAATACTAATTTTGGAACGGTCGATCAATTGTTTACAGGACAATATCTTATAAGTAAGGTAAATCGTTGTAAACCAGATGCTTATAGAACATTATTGAAATTTGATATTAATTTATATTGCTCTGACACTATATGTAGTGCTAAGCTATTTCTTTTTGTAAATAGAAAAGATAAACCCGATGTAGAGCTTTCGCCACAAACCATAACAATATATGAAAATGAAAATAACTTTAACCAAGCAACTGTAACTTGGAATACAGCACCAAATACTATTATTACTCCTTATTCTTTTAATGTAACTGATCAAGATGTAGAATCTTATATAGGAATTGATATTAAAGATTTAGTTCAAGGTTGGGTTAACTCTTGTCATGTGAATGACGGTATTACACTTATTGGAATTGAAGATAAAATAGATACGATAATTGGATACGAAAGTAAGGGAAGTGTCAATCCACCTTTTTTAAGCATAAAATATAGCTCATGTACAGGAGTAACCGGAGCAACGGGGGCAGATGGAGTTACTGGAGCGACAGGAGCAACCAGAGCAACAGGGGCAGATGGAGTTACTGGAGCGACAGGAGCAACCGGAGCAACAGGGGCAACCGGAGCTACTGGAGCTACTGGAACGACAGGAGCAACAGGTACGGCTTTGATCACGGAAAGTTTCTCCGCTTTTCTAAGTGCAGTTACAACGTCTGCGAGCACTCAGTTAATAGGGTGGTCGGTAGCCTCCCCATATTACGACAGCGGCAACTTTAATGCAGTTAACGGAAACTATACCGTTCCGACGACGGGAACTTACAACATTGAAGCCACCATTAATTATTCCACGACTGCAATGATTACAGTCAGCCTTGGTGCGGGGATCACACCCGAATTTGTCGTGCGTAGAACATCGCCCACCACTACAGATTTAATCAGCGGGCTTTTCCCGATCTTAGACGTTAACGTTGCGTTGGTATTGAATTTGCGCACCATCCTTGGCGACGGAACAGTAACGTTGACTGGCTCGGTGGCATTAACCGCGGGTGACGTCGTAGGTTTGTTTTACGTGGCCAATGGCTTAACCGTATCACTTGATCTGGGCGGTGCAGGTACGCCTGGCATTGTCTGGTCCATGTTCAGATTGTCCTAAGTTCACAGGTATCGTTATAAAGCCAGGTTGGAATTCATCCCGGCTTTTAATTAGATGCAGACGACCGTAATGCACCATTGTGTAAACCGCTTAAGGATATGAATCCAGGGATTTATTGTCCACTGGAGCAACCGGAGCGACAGGCCCAGCGGTTACTGCCGTTAACATGTCTGCAGTCAATACCTCTGGTACAAGGGCGACCTCGGTATCGTAATCGTCAACAACATGCTGCTGACTGGCTTCGATGCGCCGGTTGGAACAGGTCATGTATTTAGACAAGGTCATCATAGCCCATAGTTTACTTCAAGCGATTGCTCGTGTGAATCGTGTGAGTGGTGCTGCAAAGGACAAAGGTTTTGTAGTCGATTATGTAGGCATTGGACATCATCTAAAGAAGGCAATTGACAACTATGATGAACGAGACAGAAAGAGGTTATACGGTTTCATGGAAGGAGTCGAGTAAATTATGTAGAAATGCCTAAGTTCTACTATTAAAAATCTGTCTGATGTTCCTTAAATTTAACCACTGAGCAACGCGAGCAAGCTGGTTCTGATTCGTATAACAGATTCGTGTATCAAACGCATTGGATCGTGTGTCAGTTCATAGATCAACTTGACACACCCTAACTCCAAATGTATTGTGTTTTGCGAATATCATGACAATAAAACGCTTGCTATAGAGTATGGTCTATGGTTTATATTACAAAAGGTAGGTGTAACTATGAGCTATTCAACAAAAGAAATAACAGAGAAATTAAATCTTTCCATGCACACTCTACGTTATTATGAAAAAGAAGAATTACTTCCTCCAATCACGCGTGACAAAAATGGAGTACGTGAATATAGCGATTTGAATTTGGAGCAATTGATATTAATACGATGTATGCGTACAACAGGCATGTCTATTTCGTATATTCGAGACTATATGAATCTGTGTATGGAAGTGTTTTAAAAAGAAAGGAGATCATATTATTACAAAGAAATATTCTTGAGGAACAAAAGAAGAAATTAGATGAAAATCTAGAAGTGATAAATTGGAAATTGAAATATTATCAAAAACTTGAAGATACTGAGCCAGAGGAATACGCCAACATCATTATTGAAGAACGTGCTACTGCTACTTATGAGAGGATGCTAAAATAATTCTAAGTATGTTT
This sequence comes from Desulfosporosinus sp., assembly GCA_031292075.1. Classification (GTDB taxonomy): domain Bacteria; phylum Bacillota; class Desulfitobacteriia; order Desulfitobacteriales; family Desulfitobacteriaceae; genus Desulfosporosinus. The sequence continues at coordinate 1,071 of JARLHW010000186.1, read as the reverse complement.
AAATTTAAATAATTTATAAGAATGGATGTGTTCATAATGAAGTTAATGAAAGCAGTTCAAGTATGAATTTAGACCTTTAGTGAGCCACAGATACCCCTGCCAGCATAGTAGCATTCTGCTCCATTGTGGTATGTAAATACAGTGTCATGGCGACGATCACAAAAGATGGCTTCGCCGACTTGTCGGCGCAAATCTAGCGATGTTTGGAAGCTGCCTAATCTTTTTCCTAGGAACTGGAGTCTTTTGAAATTCCCTAGTGAAACGTCTGCGACGGAGAAACAGAGCCGTAAAACCATATCGTCAATTTACTTCCTGATAATCCAATTCCTATTGCTCTAGATCGCAAAAAACATGGTAGAAAGGGGTCTGTTCCATTGCAATACAGACCCCAAAACCTAGTAGTATTGAGTGTTTCAGTATCTTTCTGCGTACTGAGATTGCATACATATTCTTATCCGGTAACTATATTTTTTCCTGCTTCATAAGCTAGTTTCAGCAGAGACTGGGCATTTTCGTAAATAGCCTGCCCCTGTGATCCGAAAGCTTTCTCCAGTTTTTCGGCCTCCAGCTTAACTTGACCATGGGCAACCATACCGTCAGCACTAATTTCTTGGATCGTTCCATTATTCTTGTGCAGGGCTATATTGCGTTTTAAAAATTCCAGTACGGCATCAGTCATACCGGGCAGCCTGGCTGCACATACCCCGATAGCTACACCATTTCTGTCTTTGGGGGTTAGAGCACTGGTTATATTGACTGTACCATCTGTATAGGCAAATTTAATTACCTGTCCGACTAGTCGGTCGCACAGGGATTTAAACGGACCGGGTACATGACCTGAATATACCGGTGCCCCGAGAACAATACCGTCCGCCCGGTCCAGCTTTTTTACCACCATATTTACATCATCCGGTGCTAATCGGCAGACCCGATCAGCCCTGCATTTCATACACCCAGTACAGGGTGCAAATTTTAGATCACTGATGTAGATTTTTTCAACTTCCGCCCCGGCATCTGCAGCACCTTTAAGTACTTCATCTATCAACAGATCCGTGCTGCTTCCCTTTCGGG
>JARLHW010000185.1 GCA_031292075.1 Desulfosporosinus sp. | reverse complement strand
CTCGCGTTGTCAATGACTAATTTTCTTTACTAGGACTAACTGGCTTGAGGTTTCAAGCTCTCGCTCGTTCAGTCGTTGTGCGTCTTTGTGGCGCTCAGTTATAATACCATTTTCACTGTATGCTGTCAACTAGTTTTTTTCTCGTGTCTTTCCTCAAGTTTTCCACCAGAAGAAGCGACATTTAACACATTATCATTCTCTTTAGTAAAGATCAACATTTTATTAAATACATCTAAACATCTACAGATTTTTATTGTTTCACGCATCCCTTGGTCCTGAAGGGTAAAACAAAATCAAGATAAAACTCAATATTGCTGAAATAAACAAACCTAAAAAAACATACTGAAGCGAGGTTGCCAACCCCGACGTCATTATTTTTACCACCTCTTGAGGAAGTGTCCCTCTCTTTACAGGGTCAAGTAAAACATTAATAACATCAACATTCAACGTCTCGCCACTCACACCCCGCAAATAGCTTGTCAATTTAATGTTTAGAATTCCTCCTAAAATTGCAGCACCCATAGCATTTCCCAAGATGTTCATAAACATATTGGAGGCTGTTGCTACTCCGCGCATTTTCCACTCGACTCTGTTTTGTATCCCCACGATAAATACGGTTCTGGCAAGTCCCATTCCAAAACCGATAAATAATGAACCCACTCCAGCCCAGAGCCATCCTCTTTCCAGCCTTATCGTTGGGAAAAATGCCGAACCGATAAGAATCCATAATCCACCGATAACAGCGATCCGTCTAAAACCATATTTAAACATGGTTTTCCCGGCTAGAGTTGACGCAATTACCCACCCCATCGACATAAAAGAGAGAGTAAACCCTGCGACAATTGGAGATTTTTCCATCACTCCCTGAATATAGGTTGGCAAAAATGAAGAAACCCCGATAAGGACAACGCCCGTCGTCAACGTCGCTAAATTGGCAACAGTAATCAAGGGATCCTGCCAAATTTCTAAGGGCATGATGGGCTCAGCTACGCGTTTTTCCTGCATGATAAACAAATATGTTCCAACTATAAATACCACGATTAAAAGAAGCACTGGAGTAGATGACCAAGCCCATACTGTTCCCGCCTGAATAAAGACGACCATCAACGCGCTGATCGAGATGAATATAAGTGCCGATCCAATGTAATCAATTTCATGCTCTTGTTTATGTACTGTCTCTCCAAGAAAAAGTAAAATTCCTGCCATAGCAAGCGCCCCGATCGGAACATTCACCCAAAATATCCAAGCCCATCGAACGTATTGCACAAAAAATGCCCCAAGTGCTGGACCAATAATAGAAGAAACTCCCCAGACGCTTGAAATATAACCTTGGATACGGGCACGTTCCGTCATGCTAAATATATCCCCCACGATTGTAGTGGCAATAGGCTGGACCGCTCCCGCTCCAATACCCTGGATCAGGCGAAAAAGGATAAGCATATTCATACTCTGAGCAAAACCACAAAGGACAGAACCACAAAGGAAAACTACCACGCCAAACGTAAATACAGGTTTACGACCAAATAAATCCGCAAATTTTCCATAGATAGGGATTGTTACTGCTTGGGCGAGAAGAAATGAAGAAAATACCCAACTAAATAGAGAGAAACCACCGAGATCTCCCACAATACTAGGTATTGCTGTTGCTACAATTGTTCCTTCAATGGCAGCCATAAACATAGCCAACATTATGCTAACTAAAACAATGGTGCGATTCGTCTTTATAGGTTTACGAAGTTGAACTTCTTCGTTATTGAGCATATATCTAATACTCCTTCTAAATTCTTTATCTACTTTGTAGTATCATAAACAAACTTGGTTAGCGCCAAGCGCTGACCATCAACGACCGAGCGCCTGTAACCATGGATGATGAGCTGGGATCCTTGGCGAAGGCGGTAGCCTTAGTGCACGCATGCGCTGACCTCGTACAGGATGTTCAAGGCCAGCGGATTACCAAGACTCGAACAAGAATGTTCGAGTCTTGGTAATCCGCCAGGGATGGCTAGGTGTCGTGATGCCAAGGCGCTGTGATGGCATGAAGGAGACCTTCCAGAAAATATAACTGTCAGTTATGCTTTCTGACTAGTACTATACAATTGTGAGCTTTCCTTTATTCCTTCTCTTCCATCGCTTTGTGCTTCTCTAAAACAGCACGAATAGTAAACCACTCCACTTCGTCTGAGAGAAGATCCTTTATCGGCCGTAATTTATCTCGGCCCACTTGACGGACTGCTTGCAAAATAAGTGCTTCTTGTTTAATGGGAATAAAGTCATCCCACCGAACTGCTTGTCCATCAAGACTGCAACGAACGATATGGTCCTGTACTGTAAGCAAGGTAACGTTTCTGACATGGGCAATGTCTTCCAAGGAATATCCTTCTTGGTAAAGCAGATATGATTGATGATGACTCGGTATTTTATTGGCAGAATTCTGCGAGACATTACGAACTGATTGTGGTCGCGTGCTAGGAGCTGGCGGAGTAGAGTGCTTTACCAACGATTTGACAACTCCATTCTCCTCAATAAAGCTCCGGATTTCCTCCAAAAACTCAACTCCATATTTCTCTAGCTTTCGCTCTCCAACCCCACTGATGCGAATCATTGCCATGTGATCTGTAGGAAATATCTGAGCCATTTCTCTCAAAGTACTATCCGCAAAGATCATGTACGGAGGAAGGTTCTCCCGAAGCGCAATCCGTCTGCGCAGTCCTCGCAGACGATCAAATAGGTTAACCTCTACGGCTTCTTCACGGATAGGCTGTGGCGACACTTTCTGGGTAACTTTCGCTTCTCCTTTAATAACTAAAATGGCATTCGGTAGAAGTTTTACTACTGGGTACTCTCCATTTGATAATTGCAAATAGCCCTCTGCCACTAAGAAATTGATGCGGTCTTTAATCTCCTGCAACGGAACTTCGTGCATAATTCCATGTGTGGAAAGTTCATTAAAACGAAGCTCAAGGATCTTTGCTTTACGCGATCCTTTTAACACCTCAGCTACCATACTGATGCCAAAACGTTCGTGCATTCGATAAATACAGGAGATTATCTTTTGAGCTTCCAGGGTTATATCTACTATTTCACGTTCATCGTTACAATTACTACAGTTACCACAGTCCTCGAGAACGTCTTCTTCGCCAAAATATTCTAAAATTGTTTTGCGCAAACACCGGGGCGTGTGACAATAATCAACCATCCCCTGAAGCTTCTTGAGCTCGTTAATTTTTCGATCTGGCTGAAAAATTGTTTGTTCAATCAAATATCTTTGCAACACCACATCTTGAGGTGAAAATAACAACATACACTCTCCCGGCTCTCCATCCCGCCCAGCTCTCCCTGCCTCTTGATAATATGCTTCCATGTTTCTTGGCATATTGAAATGAATAACATAACGCACGTTGGATTTATCAATTCCCATTCCAAAGGCGTTCGTGGCCACCATGACTGTTCTTTCATCAAAGAGGAAATCCTCTTGGCTCTTTTGGCGATCCTCGTCACTCATTCCTGCATGATATTTTCCTACTTTTAGTCCATTCTTTGATAGGAATAGCTGAAGATTATCGACTTCTTTACGAGTCCCAGCATAAATGATCCCGGAATGGTCTGCATGCAATTGGGCATATTCTAAAACAAAGGTTTTCTTGTTTTCCCCTCGATGTGTCGAAAACGTCAGGTTCGGACGATCGAATCCCGTCACAAATACATTTGGCTTATTCAGGTCCAACAACTGAACAATATCTACCTGAACTTCCTCGGTTGCTGTCGCTGTGAAGGCCCCAATCAGCGGCTTATGCGGAAAGGATTTAAGAAAAGGTCCAAGTTGAAGGTAACTCGGTCGAAAATCATGTCCCCACTGGGAAACACAATGAGCTTCATCAATCGCCAAGAAAACAATATGTAGAGATTCCAGAAGAACACGGAAGCCTTCCGACTCCAATCGTTCCGGCGCAACATACAAAAGCTTAAATTCTCCGCGTGCAGCCCGTTCAATCCGAGACCTCACTTCTTTTAGGGATAACGAACTGTTAATAAAAGTTGCCGGAACCCCGTATTGTTGGAGAGCGTCCACCTGATCTTTCATCAAAGAAATCAGCGGTGATATAACAAGTGTCGTTCCATCCAACAACAAGGCAGGGATTTGATAGGCTAGCGATTTCCCAGCTCCTGTTGGCATGATGGCTAATGTATCCTTACCCTGGAGCAAACTATCTATCACCTTTTGCTGGCCATCGCGGAATTGGGTATACCCGAAATACCTTTGCAGTACCTCCAAGGCTTTTTTAATCATAATTACAAACAACTCCTCCTTGTAAGTTAACAATCCTATTCGTCGTCCAACTTCATTATAACAAAAAAAACCAGTTAAGGACTTTTATATAACCGGGTTTTATTATTCATAATAATTGATTAGCAGCCAACTCACTCGCCTAAACTAAAACTATACAATTCACTCTATATTCATGATGTTTTAGCTTACTCTTGAAATCACGGGGCTTCACGCCTTGACCAGTATGATCATCCATTCCTACCCTGCCAATCGCTCACCTAAATCAACTTTACCATATTTTTCAGGCCAATTTATATCACCTAATCGTTTATTTTTATATATTGTGCTATTTTATAAACAAGTTTTAATTAACTACCATATAGTGATACAAGAAACGTATAGGGCTACAATCCAAATTGACCGCGCCAAAAATCTTGCCTCTGCCATGTGCCTTTTCCCAGCGTAATGCTAGATCTACTTACATCCCTTGAATTTGAAGGGTATATGGCGAGAAGTATGAATGAATATCTAACTTCATGAAATTAGATTGACGGTATTGAAACATTGTAGCATAATATAACAAACCTAATAATTTAAACTGGGGTTCAATTATCAAGAATAAATACATCTAGCAATGAGGGTGCTCAAAGTAAAAACTGCCAAAGTAAAAGGTTATGGTATAAGGGACTATTACTTTGTGTATCTAAATATGAGCATGACTGTTACGCAGCCGTAGAGTGGATCACTACTCTTAACGATTCGTTTTGATATTTGAAGTAGTTTGGGAAGCTCTCGTAAACTACTTTTTTGTTTTTTATTAATTCATTGTATTAGGGGGATAACAGAATGGCGGAGAAAACATTACCTTTTACCAAGGAACAGTTGGAGACAATGATTGAGCAATACGGTTCACCATTTCATATTTACGATGAACTGGCAATCCGTCAAAATGCCCGTAAATTAATTGAAGCCTTCAGTTGGGCACCCGAGTTCAAAGAATACTTTGCAGTCAAAGCTACACCAAACCCATATATTCTTAAAGTCTTGCGCGAGGAAGGATTCGGAGCAGATTGCAGTTCAATGTCAGAACTTATTTTAGCAGAAAAAGCCCGAATCTGTGACGAAAATATAATGTTTTCCTCAAATAATACACCGGCTCATGAATACAAAAAAGCCCATGAATTAGGCGCAATCATTAATCTTGATGACATAACTCATATCGATTATTTAGAAAAATGCATCGGTATGCCTAAGATCATTTCGTTTCGCTATAATCCGGGTCGTTTACGCGATGGGGGAAATGCGATTATTGGTAAACCACACGATGCCAAGTATGGTTTAACAAAAGAGCAACTTTTCGAAGCCTATCAAATCGCCCGAGATAAAGGAGCAGAACGCTTCGGAATCCACACGATGATTATATCCAACGAACTTGATGCTAAGTATTTTATTGAAACAGCCTGTATGATGTTTAATCTTGTCGGAGAGATTTACGAGAAGTTAGGGATTAAAATTGAATTCGTTAATCTGGGTGGGGGTATTGGTATCCCTTATCGACCAGAGCAAGAACCCGTTAGTCTGGAAGCTGTAAGTAAAGGGATAAAGAACGCTTACGACAAATTGATTGTTGATAAGGGTTTGGACCCTTTAAAGATCGCCATGGAGAGCGGACGGATGATCTTGGGCCCTTATGGTTATTTAGTAACAAAGGTCTTGCATAAGAAAGAAATATATAAAAATTATGTAGGTGTAGATGCCTGTATGGCTGACTTGATGCGTCCCGGTGTCTATGGCGCTTATCACCACATAACGGTGATGGGGAAAGAGGATTGGCCGTGTGATTACATTTATGATGTAACGGGTGGTTTGTGTGAGAATAACGATAAATTTGCCATAGATAGAGCTTTACCCAGAATGGATATTGGTGATATCGCCGTTATTCATGATACTGGAGCACATGGTCATGCCATGGGGTTCAACTATAATGGCAAATTACGCTCAGCAGAGTTGCTTCTTAAACCAAATGGCAAGGTTGAACTAATCCGGCGGGCAGAGACTCTTGAAGACCTTTTTGCCACCTTGGATTTTTTCGGTCTAGAGGATTAGATTCACCCAATTCACAATCGATCTTACCAAACCCTGAACTTCGCAAAGACCTCTAATTTTTAGTTGTTAGAGGTCTTATGCTTTGTTTGATCTTTGTGTAGAATGCTACTATATAAACAAGTCATTTGGATACAAAGTAGATTTTATCCTCAAAGGGCCCTGGGCCTTATAACTAATTGATAAGGTAAAGTTCAACGGTTTTACCCATCAGTGCTTCGTCGACTTCATAAAGATACCTATAGATTTTTACTTTTGCAAGTGAAGTCACCTGAAGATTTTTACTTTTGCAAGTGAAGTCACCTGAAGATTTTTCATGTCAAAGAAACGCCTCATGAACGATTTGGAAATCAAAACTGCGAGATTTCAGAAAACCTGCGCTTTTGTCCTGTTCTAAACTTTCCCTTAGACTCATCTTCAAGCGCTGTTTCGTCTTGCATGATAGCGTGTTTCAATCCATGCCTCTTAAGATGAAGTAGCCATCTTCTTGTAATCTTTTACAAGAGATGGCTTTCTGTTTTTATTGTCATTATTCATACAATATCATGCCTTTCATTACCGCCTTCGGCGTTAATGAAAGGCATGGCAGCCATTACTTATTAATCTTTAAAATGTAAAGTTACGTTACAACACTGAACCTTAAATTCTCAAAAAGCATTCATCAACAATTCTTCCAATTCTTTAATTAGCGGCATTCTTGGATTAGTCGTGGTCGTTTGGTCTTGGAAAGCCTTTTCCGCTAGATCTTTGACTTTTGACGTGTAAATATGTTTGTCGACGCCAGTTTCCGATATTCTTTGAGGCAGATTAAGATCACTGAGGAGCCCTTGCACTGCCTCAATTAATTGGGCTACTCCTTGCTCAGTGCCTTTATGCCCTAGTTCCAGACCCATCGCGATTTCGGCATATTTTTCATTGGCCATAAACCGTTCGTATTTTGGAAAAGTAGTAATTTTAGTTGGAATTTGACTATTATATTTGATTACATGTGGCAGCATTATCCCATTGGCCTTACCGTGCGGAATATGGAACTCTCCACCTAATTTATGAGCAAGGCTGTGATTTATCCCTAAAAATGCATTTGTAAAGGCCATGCCGGCAATGCAGGAGGCGTTATGCATTTTTTCACGCGCTTCCCTGTCGCCGCCATTCCGAAATGCTCTGGGCAGATATTTAAATACTAATTGCATAGCTTTCATAGCTAGAGCATCTGTGTAGTCTGAAGCCATCACCGAAACATATGCCTCGATGGCATGGGTAAACACGTCAATCCCCGTGTCTGCGGTGACACTCGGCGGGATGCTCAAAGTAAATTCTGGGTCGATTATTGCCACATCTGGGGTGAGTTCATAGTCGGCAACGGGGTATTTAATACCCGTTTCCTTATCCGTAATCACTGTAAACGAGGTTACTTCCGAACCGGTACCCGACGTCGTCGGTATAGCAACAAATTTAGCCTTCTGCCCTAATTTTGGTAGCTTATAAATACGCTTTCGGATGTTCATAAACTTATAAGTTAATGCTTCAAAGTTTACTTCCGGAAACTCATAGTACATCCACATTGCTTTGGCGGCATCAATCGGCGATCCACCTCCTAAGGCGATGATTACATCAGGTTGAAATGATTTGATCAGATTCAACCCTTTCATTACTACATCTAAGGAAGGATCAGCCTCAACTTCCGCAAATACTTCACTGTGAACATACTCCTCCCTCCTCCGCAGATAATACAACACTTTATTGACGTAGCCGGCATCCATCATAACTTTGTCTGTAACGATTAGTGCACGTTTAATATCAGGCATTTTTTCCAGATACTGAGTCGATCCATATTCAAAATAGATTCTATTCGGAATTTTAAACCATTGCATATTAACATTACGTTTAGCTACACGCTTTTTATTGAGTAAGTTAACTGCGGTTACGTTAGAAGTTGTGGAGTTGCGGCCAAATGAACCGCAGCCTAAGGTAAAAGAAGGAATATTTGTATTGTAAAAATCACCAATTGCGCCATGAGTAGAGGGGGAATTAACGATTAAACGCCCGGTCTTGATAGCTGTGGCGAACTCATCAATTATCTGACTATTTTCCGAATGAATAACCGCTGAATGGCCAAGGCCACCAAATCGCACCACCTGGTCAGCTAACTCAATACCCTGTTGCGAATCCTTAACTCTGTAGTAAGCCAAAATGGGACTTAACTTCTCGCGAGAAAGCGGGTATTGCTCGCCTACCCCGGCTAATTCTGCAAGAAGTATTTTAGTATCCTCGGGGACTTCCAGCCCTGCCATAGCTGCAATATTAAATGCACTCTTACCGACAATTTCAGCACTAATTCCATTATTTTCAGGGTTAACAACTGCTTTCTCCAGTTTTTTGATTTCATCTGAAGCCAGAAAGTAACATTTCATTTCCTGCATATAGGACACTACTTGTGCAGCAATTTCCTCATCTACAATGAGTGATTGCTCGGAAGCGCAAATCATGCCATTGTCAAACGTCTTAGACATAATCAGATCGGTAACTGCACGCTTTATGTTCGCACTCTTCTCAATGTAACAGGGAACATTCCCCGGCCCTACGCCTAGAGCTGGTTTGCCTGCCGAATAAGCGGCTCTCACTAAACCGGAACCTCCGGTAGCCAAAATTAAGGCAGTACCTATATTGTTGATCAGTTCTCTGGTAGCTTCGAGAGACGGATCAGCTATCCACTGAATACAGTGTTCTGGCGCACCAACTTTAATTGCTGCATCACGTAATATCCGAGCAGCCTCAGCACTGCATTTTTGTGACGATGGATGAAAGGCAAAAATAATTGGGTTACGTGTTTTTGCTGCAATGATTGCTTTAAACATAGTTGTGGAAGTAGGATTAGTCACTGGAGTCACAGCTGCTATGATTCCAACCGGCTCAGCAATTTCCTCATATCCTTCATAATCATTGGCCTCAACGATACCAACTGTCTTTTCATTTTTAATACTGTGATAGATATATTCAGTGGAAAAAATGTTTTTAATTACTTTGTCTTCGACAACCCCACGCTGCGTTTCTTGAACTGCTAGTTTTGCAAGGTGTAACTGATTTTCTAATCCGGCTAAAGACATTTCCTTAACAATATTATCAACCTGCTCTTGAGACATCTCCATATATTCACGTAAGGCCTGTTGCCCATTTTCCACCAACTTGTCTACCATATCTTTAAGCTCAGGGGAAACCTGATCTGCCATTTATTGAATTCCTCCTATGTATTTTTTATTGATTAAGCTTTATATCCTTTATTCTGTTGAATTGTTAAACTATTATGCAATTATAACAAAAAGATAGTCTTGATAACCTTTTCAAAATCGAATGCCACGGGAACGAAAACTCCTGCAGTATGACAAAAAGCGGATGAGCTTTTCGCCACACTGCGTCCCGTAACGCGTACTCCTGCAGTGTGGGACCCAATATTAACCTGTGATTAAAACACAGAAAACAAGCGAAAAGACTATCTCTTGCGAGATAGTCTTTTCGCTTGTTTACCTGGTGATACGATAGGCGGGCGAGCCTATCGCCACACTGCGACTTATAACGCAAACTCCAGCAGTGTGGATTCTGCTTTGCCAGGGGCTTGCGCCCCAAGTATCATCGGTCCTGGAACGAAAGGCACGATAGTCTCCTGTGGAGAGTATCGCCGAGCCACCCACCCCAAATAAATACTTAGTGGCGAAGGGGAGCCTTTCGCCACACTGCGACTTATAACGCATACTCCAGCAGTGTGGATCCTTAACTTCCGTGTTCGGTATACGAAAAGCGGACGAGCTTTTCGCCACACTGCGTCCCGAAACG
>JARLHW010000184.1 GCA_031292075.1 Desulfosporosinus sp. | reverse complement strand
GCGAGTTGCGTCCACACACCACGACTGCCTCCTTCAGCATCATGAGAAGAGCCTTCCAGTTCTCGGACTCGCGCTTGTTCTTAATGTTCTCGAGCAGCAGTTCCTTGCGGATCCAGATCACCACGTACGTCCCAAACGTGCAGAACAGAATGGCGACGAAGTAAACGAAGTCGCTAACCCCATAGTCTACCGGTTAGATACGCCGTGATACAGATCTTAGCACGAAGCCAGATGTATAAGCCAAGGACGAGGCTCCCAATCATGGCCATAATGAAGTTCTGCTCTCCAAGGTTTACGATGATGGAGTTCGCTTGGTACATGGCTACGAGCCTATCATTATATATTATTTGACGCACTTTATTACCAGACCGCAGATTTCAGGTACGTATCGTTGGAGTACAGTATGACCTCGCACCCGGCTATGCCAGTAACGACATGGACGAGTGCGGCCAGGCCCGCAAAGTGAATCTCGAAGCGGGTGGCAGCCACCCAGAAGGCGAGCGCTATTATCGGGATGAAGCCGTGCAGTATCATGCTCGTCACCTTGTCGTGGTCGGGAGACATGTATCCGCTGAGCACAAACTGGAGGGCCAGGTCCGCAAAGAAGTCGACAGTTGAGTAAGCCATGACATATCCTAGCACCAGCCGCAGATGGAACCGTGGTATCGCTGTCAGCGAGTCTGGCACCACTATTCCCTGAATATTGAGAGTGATCCTGTTGATCATTTTTATTATGTATGGTGATATACACATGCCTCTGGCTTTATCTAATAATAATCAGCACACATTTATGTGAGCTTAACTCGTATTGTCGCAATTGCATATCGACAATATTATGCCTCAAGTGGAGTAATAATGATTATTTCCCCGTGCGAAATTGAACGATTATTATATAATGCACTACCTTATCTTACACCATCACATATATGATACCCATAACGCATTTCAATGCTGAACTTATATTCATAACCTCATTCATCGCATTCCTTCTTCATATAACGTTCGACTGTGCTCTCCTTCCCCATGGGGTTTTGGGGTTTTGGGGTTTTGGGGTTTTGGGGTTTTGGGGTTTTGGGG
>JARLHW010000183.1 GCA_031292075.1 Desulfosporosinus sp. | reverse complement strand
GGAATTGATCTTTGACCGATTCTACCGGGTTGATGAGGCTCGTTCACGCGATATACCGGGACATGGTCTGGGACTCAGTATCGCCCAGAGGATCGTCGAGGCTCACGGAGGGAAAATTTGGGCAGAAAATCTGGAACCGCAGGGAGCACGGTTTTGCGTGGAACTTACATACAATAGTTTCATCTGAGTATAAGCTGCTATTTTTTATTAATCTTTACGAGTTAATTTAGTAAAGATCAGCTAGTTGGTTCCTTGTTACGTAAGATCCCAGCCACGAAAGGAGCTTTTCATGTCTGCAGGATTACTAATTCACTACATCATTCAATATGGTTATGTGGGCCTGTACGTCATACTTTTGGTTTCCATTTTAGGAATACCTCTCCCTGATGAATTTCTCTTGACTTATGTAGGTTTCTTGAGCTTTTCTGGTCAATTTAATCCAGTTTTAGCCATTTTGGCGGCGACTATGGGAAGCATCACTGGAATTACCATAGCTTACATTTTAGGTCGTTGTTTCGAAGCCAAGGTTTTAGTCTATCTCAAAAGACATGCTGGTGGTGAACGACTGGAAAAAGTCCTAGATTGGTACCAACGGCATGGCGGAAAGCTTTTAACGGTAGCTTACTTTATACCTGGAGCTCGTCACCTTTCGGGCTATATTGCGGGATTAAGCCGTTTAAAGTATCGAAATTTTGCTTTTTTTTCTTATCTGGGGGCTCTGTTATGGACAAGTCTCTTTATCGTATTGGGTAGGAGCTTAGGAAGCCGCTGGAAAATAATTTTTCCCATGCTCCACCGTTATTCCCTTCTGCTTGGGGTCATCTCGGTAGTTCTCTTTTTGGCATTTTATCTCTTATACAAAAATCACGAGCGTTGGGGAGCTTGGCTAACTGACGAAGTTTTACGTTTACCGGGTCGATATCTGTCATTAGGCAAGCGGCGTCTACTGATAGTGATTGGGGGGGTTACTTTCCTTGCCCTCTTTACTTTTCTTATGAGTCTGATTCAAGATTTTGTGTCCCATGATGTTGCGGAATTTGACGAACTTGCTGCTTCGTGGTTAAAGCTTGCTTCGCCCCCATGGGCTATCAACTTTATGCAACATATCAATGCCCTGGGTACCCACGTGGTGATTCTAGGTGTCTATTTAGTTTCAGTCTTGATTTTAGTGCGCGTCACTAAGCGCTGGGCACATGTGCTCCCTCTGACATTGGCGTGGGGAGGGGGTACCATCATTGATTATCTTTTTCGCTATATTTTTCGCGGAGAAAATATAAACGTCTTCGATAACCTAGTTCCCTTCCAGGTTCCAAATACAGGATTTCTACTCGCTGGCCTTTCATTTTATGCGGTCCTGGGTTACCTCATAGGGCGAGAAAGTTCACGGTTAGCTCAATTGTTCCTCTTGGTGGGGGAAGTTTTGTTGCTCGTCCTGTTAGGACTAAGTCCTATTTTTCTGCTGATTCATACTCCTAGCACAGTCGTTACTGCTTTAACAGTTGGGTGTTTATGGGCTCTGGTTTGCGTCTTCTTATACGAGTTTTATCTATATCAGCTTAAGGCACATTCAAGAAAATAACCAGTCAGAATGCCAGTCTATTTTGTACTAGTCCTAATAGGTAAGGACTTAAGAGAACTCAGAGACAGTACCTATCTGAGTTAAGAATAAGGGGCAGTTTGGTATTAAAAGAAGAGAGGAATCCAGCAAGAGTTCGCGAAAGACCACAGCCAGACAGTAGATCCTTGGTACGTACTTCTTAGAACTGAAATGAGAGAACAGCGTGATGAACAAGAGGCCGCCCATGACAAAGGTCGTGACAGTTAAGCCCAAGTTCAGATTCGTGTTCAGGAAGTCTGCGGCCGTCTCGCCTACGGTTGTTGCCATGATCTTGATGATCCAGAATAAAATCGTGACTTCTGGAACCTTGTTCAATATCTGCCAGACCCGTGGTTGGGTGGACGCTGCTTCATTACAGATGAAACGGCTTTTCCTATTATTATCCTGTTTCAATTATAAATCCTCCTAATTTCCTAATTATTTAGTTACAGACAAAATGCGCAAACCCTTTATTATAGTAGCCTTAGCACCGCGCAATACCGCCTTACTTACTTTAGGACTCACTTTGTATTAAAGTGGCAAACTCATGCCCAGCTATCCAACTGCTTATCAAACCTCTTACTCCGAGCAATCCAAGGGTTGCATCGACTTAAAGGCGCTTTCGGAGAACCAGATAATTATAATAGAAGCAAAATCAACTTACCAGCTTTAGGCCGCACTTTTCAAATCAAAAGGAGTGATTTACGATTTTTATGAGCTTTTACGATTGGTGTGTTGCCCGATATTTAGGCTCGAAAAGAACCTCGTTTGGTCACTTAGGATATGACGATACTACTCGCTTTGGTGACTTTGCCTACGACATCCCCAGGGATGTGGACTTTCCTCGTATGGCGACAAACAAAGACGTCATTGCCAACTATCTACAAAAACAAGAGGCGTGCTATAAAGCAATGCAAACCTTCTGGGAATTAGCGTTCATGTATGAGCGGGAGATGCAGCATGCTTGAAAGTGGATGGAGCAAAACTTAGGGATAACGTCAAAGCAAGCCTCACTCTCCGGAGACGATTGATGTGTCCGATAAGACTGTGGTGTGTTCCCATAGAGTTAAAAGCCCTAGGGAAGAGGCTATTGCCGCAACTTAAAATTGAAATGATTAAATTATTGCAAAATTAGGCACCCCCATCGTCCAAAACGGTGGGGGTTTCTCTATGACCATATAATTGAAAGCCAATACTTTTTATCGAAGAGTTAAGGAACATGAGCAACACCTAGTCAGTCTCTAACTCCGAAAGGTTATTTACTATTCAATCATAATTCGGTCACAAGAAAGGCCCTTGATTCACATAAACAAACTTAGTCGTTAGCACAGACAGCCGACCCGTTGGAGCTTGCCAAAATAAGATCACTGGAACCCTACATGATCAAAGAAATAGAGATATCGGCAAGGTCGTAACTGTATAATTTGCCAGATCGTTTGGACGGTCTGGCCTTTTTTCTTGGAATATATTCGCCATCTCGGGATGAAATAGGCGGATTAGCCCGACTTTCCGGTGAAATAGGGCTAATTGTCCTAATATATGGCATTTTTAGAGGGTGCCAAACCCTGGAACCCTTGGTACAGGCGGGTCGACTTTTCAAAACGCCATTGTAGTGACGTAATAAATTTGAAAACCATATC
>JARLHW010000182.1 GCA_031292075.1 Desulfosporosinus sp. | reverse complement strand
GGAGTCTTTGTGGCAGAACTTCCACTCGTGTACGCTGCCACCGTAGTAAAACCGAAGTTATTCACCGATGTTGCCGGGGTGAGTGTGAGATTCATGATAGTGTTGAAGCACTGATCATGCTTCAGAGCAAATAGTGTTCCGGTGAGCTGACCAAGTGGAATAGTACGCGAGATATTCACCGCGCCGGCAGCCGCAGAAGAACGAACATATCTCGGTTGCGGATACGATACAGCCTTGTAGGTCGCAGCACTTGCAAGATTGTACGAGTTTCCAGCAGGAGGAGTGAACGGTATGGCAAACTGATTTTCAGAACCAGCAAGAGGAGGATGAAAACCGGTTGCATCGTCATTGGTGAGGAAGGTCTTGTGTGATTGATCGATCTTCGGAACGACCTTTCCGTAGACACCGGGATTGGTCAGATTCACGAAATAGGTTCCGACAGTGGAGGTCAGAGTGATAGCAGAGAAGGCCTCCATTCCGAGAAGATCCTCGTATCCACTATAAAAAGCAGCTCCGGAATCCGGAACACTGTAGTTGTAGGTCAAGGTCGACTTCTCAAAGTTCACCACGTCGTTCGGAATCTGAATAATGATCGGTTGACTCGATGATGGGAGAGTCATAGGTAAGCTTGCCGGAGCATAGGGAGTGATATCCTTATTTCTATAGGAACCACTGTTTTGCGAAACAGAATCAATATCGGTGATCGGGAGAAGTCGTTCCGCCATTTTGTTGTTGAGAGAGAGAGAATACTATTTAGATATCATTTCGTGATTGAAGATGTATAAACGGTTCCAACGAAATTCGAGAAATTTCGGAACATGGAGGCGAGATCGTTCTTCTTGTACAGCATCAGACTGAAATTCCAATCGACACCGTTCAGGTTCACCTCCTGACCTAGCGGATCCTGGAGACTGATTCTCATGGAGGAGTGGTTCGTCGTCTTCAGAGGCTTCGAGTAGTGTTCGATATTGGGAGCGCTGAATGTGATATAACTATAAGGGATCACGTTGTCTGCGTAGAGATCGAGTAAGACGTCTCCCTCCGTCACCAGGTCACAATGGATGAAGAGAGTGTTGGTAGGGACG
>JARLHW010000181.1 GCA_031292075.1 Desulfosporosinus sp. | reverse complement strand
CTTACGGTGGCCACAGAACATGATTGTCCCGGGCATGTTGAGCATCATCTTACCTTGGAACGTCTCTAGTGCCGCGGCGCCGCTCTGCTGGGGTGGTTGAGCCATAGGGTGTAGTTGGTTTGTTAAATAGACGGATAATATATAAAGGTTCAAACAAACGCAAATAAATTGTGGCATGCTTCCCATCTATTGTGTTTATTAAAATGCCTAAATATAGGTGGAACAGATATCATGACTTGGAGATTGATCTGGGGCGGTTTAAGATTGGCTCTGAGACTGAATTGAGCAAGCTGATGCATTCTGAAATGGATCGTTGGGAATCCCGTATTCGGGGGAAACGAGGAGAGGACTCTGCTGTACTGTGGATCCGTATCCCCGT
This sequence comes from Desulfosporosinus sp., assembly GCA_031292075.1. Classification (GTDB taxonomy): domain Bacteria; phylum Bacillota; class Desulfitobacteriia; order Desulfitobacteriales; family Desulfitobacteriaceae; genus Desulfosporosinus. Next base: position 19,723 of record JARLHW010000181.1, on the reverse strand, counting down.
CGAAATGACTCAGTATCTGGGATGGTTTTTGCGTCATGTCTTTGTTATGCACCATGCCACCAAAGAGTATTTGATGGTCGTTAGATCACGGACTTCCCGAGCAGTTGTGCCGCTCTACGGTACGCATTATACTCGTGTGGAATGCGTTGTTATCGAACAGGAAACGGGTAGGGTTCTAGTTGTACGAGAGCAAATCGGCCCGGATACCTCATTGAAACTCGTTACTGGCTCTGTAGACCTAAACGAATACGTATCAAAGGCTGCCATTCGCGAAGTCAAGGAGGAAACCGAGATTGATTGCGACCTCGTAGGGTTGTTAGGCATTGGTAACCGTCTTGGCACTAGGTTTGGTAGAGATGAAGTTCTGGTTGGAGTATTGTTGTCAGCCAAGCAGGGCCAAATACCCCGAGGAGATGGCACCGAGATATGCGAGGCGTTATGGATCGATCCTGTTGAAGCATTGGCCAAGAGCACTCCAATGGCCAGGGAATGGTTGATTGTCGCAGGGCAAAAACAGTTTCTAAATTGTGGCTACATTGCTGATTTCAGAGGTCCCCCTCACCGAATGGAAGTCTATTTACCACAACAAAAATAAGCTCTATCCATTCTTTAAGCAATGGCCTATTTTGAAAGACAAACCGCCAGGGATTGCAGCATTCATTCCCTCAACAACGCCATGGGGAAGACGGTTGTTACCAAAGGTCAGGTTCTGCAAAAAGTTGATGGACTGACCAAGAAGTTTGCAGAGACCCATACCTCTGAGGAGACGAAGCGGTATAGAAACCAACTAGCGGAAGGCTCCACATTCTTCTCTATAGATGTTGTTTGGGACACTGCAAAGGGACTGGGCACCGTCGGTAATGTTTCACCTGTCCCTGGCTTTGGTGGCGATTTTGCCGACTTGCGCACTTTGCCCTCTTGGATTGTCCAACAATCGTCGCTCATCGTCCTTGGTCTCGACCTCAAAGGAAACCCTCATGCCGTCGCAGTTAGGGACGGAGTGTTATACGATTCACAAAGATGGGCTCCCCCTGACGGCGGGCCACCGAGGATGTTCAGCAATGCCGAGTTAGCCAAGTCGCTAAGTCGTGTATTCACCATGTTTGTGGTCGCTGCACCAGGGCAGGAAAGGACAAGGATTATAAGAATCCAACCCACTACCATCAAGCCACGACGTCGCTCTTGAAACCCCCTCATCTCACTTACATAGTATGTTAACAAGAAACGCATTGTCAAGTAGGTATCATCCCTGATAATATTGGTCTTTGAAAAATTTCAACATTTATATTTTTTAAAAAAAATGTGTGTTCGAACGTCCCGTCCGTCCGTCCCAAAAATTGGCTAATTTTTACCCCGGACGGACAGGACGTTTTGGACTTTTTCAAATTTTTGAATTTTTGAATTTTGGCGCCAAAAAAGTTTTTACCAAATTAGGAAAAAAAAGGCGGGAAAATATTATATACATATTACGTCAGGTTTCATGACATAAACTCAAGTTTTTGTTGAGCGAAATGCAAAAAGTGGGGGCTTGGACCAACTTGCGCCGTTGGCTCTACAAGGAGGGCTTTGCGGTAAAAAAAGGCGACGGCACCAAAAGAGGCGACGAAACACACCTACTTTTGAACGGCGGGCGTTGTAGGATCCCAGACGCAAAGAATGCAGAGTTCCTCAACCACTATGCGCATTCGCTCTTCGAAGGTGACTGGCTCTACATTGTGGAGATGAAAACTGCGCCTGTCTTTTACTACATGAACGAGTTCGACATCAAACTCAAGGATAGGGAGATCAGTCGCGACGAAATAGACACCATTGTCCGCGTCATTCAGGGCATCATGTCTGCTGCATTTCCAACCGAGGACATCCATCTTGTGGTGTCCACTGCTCCACCAAAAGCCGCTACTCTAGACGACGATACTCCAGTCATTCAGAGCGGTATCCACCTCAACTGGCGCATTCATGTCGATGGAGTTACTGCCTGGCAGCTTCGCGCCTGGACTTTGCGCGCTCTGGACTCTGAGATGGCCACGTTTCCTCTCATGACTCGTTGGGGAGAAGCCTTTGACGACTGCGTTTTTGAGGCTAATGGGCTGCGTATGATCGGATCGCGCAAAGCCATTGTCTGTTCCCAGTGCAAGGGGCAGAGCTACAAACGCGAGGGCAATGGCGACGACGAATGGGGAGCCGTTTGTTCCGTCTGTCAGGATGTCGGTCGTGTCGATCTCGGTCGTCCCTATTCCCTTCTCTACGTTGCAGATCGCGATGGTTCCATTGATGTGACCTTTACCAATCGTCTCCAACGTGATCCCATGGAACTTGTGCTCAACACGACAATCAGAGCCATCAACCCCGACGGGAGCCGCCCTGCATCTGCGATGGCCTTGACGTTCCCCAGCCCCGAAATCCAGGACCAGGTCGAAAGGGATGCGCTACGTGACAGGTCTGCCAAGAAGCACGCGCCAAAGCCGAAAAAGGGGGCCCAAAAGGACAAGGTTGCCACCAAGGATCTCGAGAAGCTCGCCAAAAAAAAGCAGGAACGCCGCGATTCCCTCGAGGAAGTGGCTCCTGACGATCCTGTTTACCCTGCCATCGCCGAGTACATCCACAACGAGTTCAATGGGCTCCCCAATGTCACCAACATCAAGAAGGGCGGCTCTGGCGACTTTTACATCATCAATTCCGACTGCCATTACTGCTACAACAAACGCGGGCTCCACAACCATTCCGATGTCTTCTACATCCTCAGGCCCAAAGGCTGTGTTCAGCGCTGTTTCTGCCCCAAAGACGTTGTCCAGCCTGGCGGGAAACGCTGTTCCGCCTATATCAGTACTGACCACAAGGTCCCTTCTGATCTTCTTGTTCTCGTGTTTTCCGAAGGCGTGTTGCGCACCAGGAACAAAGAGGAGAAGAATGCCAAGTTGGCTGCCGAAGTCTTCCCTGACCGCCGCCCTCTTGCGGAAGACCCATTCGGCGACGATGAGGAACTCGGTATGATCGATGACGACCAGGCTACCTTTTCCCCTGTCTCTGCTGCTGCTGCCGCACCACCTATGGCGGACGCAAGAGTTGAAAGGAGGCACAATCAACGCCCATCCAGGCCTCGCTTTGACCCCAAGACCGTCATCGTTGTCAGGCCAGGCTCTACAGAGTACAAGTACAACAACGCAAGAGATGCTCTCATCCCCCGCTACACGGCCACTGCCTTTTTGGATGCCGTGAAAAGCGCCAATTACAAAATCATTCGTTGAGTCTACTCATTTTTATATTTCAAAGAAAGAAATGGAGGCAAAACTTGGAGCTGGAACACACGGCTCTGTTTATGCGGTTGATGATGAGCATGTTGTTAAACGAACAAGAGTAGTCGACCGCCGCAGTTACGGAACCTATCTAGCAGATGGGCTTGTCAACGAGCTCTGCGCTTTAGAACGTATTTCCAAATCGCCTTGTAGACACATTGTGCATATCGACCGCTGGGACTGTGTCGGCGACGGCAGCGAAGCCTTCTCGGAACTCGCTATGGAACGTCTTTCCCCCCTGAACAAACTGGATCCCGAACAGCTCGCTACAAGCGCCAAGGTCTATATCCGTCAGCTCTTTGAAGCATTAGCCGATCTACACCATGAGGATATAGCCCATTGCGACTTGAAACTGGACAACATCATGTGGCGGTGGCGCGACGATGAGATTGTTCTTATCGACTTTGGCCTTGCCAAGATGGATAGCGATGTCAAGCCGCCAGAAAAGGCCCGGTTCACTTTTGACTACCGCAGCCCCGAGGCCTATCTCCGCGCCCCAAAAATCGACCTCAAGAAAGCAGATGTCTGGTCTGCCGGAGTATGCGCCGCCTCCATCATGTCAGGGAGCGGCAAACGCTCCGTCTACTGGGAGCGCATGTATGACCTTGGATGGATGAGCTCCCTCGACCTCATTTTGACAAGTCTTGGTGCTGCTATTCCATGCACATTCTCAGCGCTACGCCACTACAAGCTCTTTCTCGTTCAGAACAGTCACAGACATGCTCATCTACAGAAAGGCTTTTTGCTCAACCGTATTTCGAAAAGGGTCAGTCCCGAAGCGGCGGATTTCATAAGACAGGTTCTCAACCCTGACCCTGCTTCTCGTCTGTCAGCTTCCGAGGCTCTCAAGCACCGCTATTTGGCTTCTACGGAAACCTGGGCTGCCATCCCCGTCGAACCTCGTATTTATGCTGATAGGCCCATCGACGTGCAGAGCATCCACGAGATAGTCGTTACCTGTCTCCGCATGAATCTCTGTCCCGAAACAGCCTTCAAGGCTTTTGATGTGCTCATGCTTTTCTCGTTGGCGCCGGGAGACGAAGCCAAGGACCCCAGAATCACAGCCGCCGCTGTTGTTCTGGCTTCCTGTATTGGCGAGAACAAACTCATCAACGTAATTGAGGTTTTTGACATTATGGCTAACTGGGTGCCGACGGAAGACATTGCCGTTTTCATTTGCCGAGTTCTCAGTATGCCGGGTGTTGTCTCCATGCTGGCGCGTCCTTCAGTTCTACGTCTTGCCCAGATACTCGACCCCAAAATTCGTGGCCTCAAAGCGGATCCTGTGGTTCGGAAGTTGATTGATTGCTATCTCAAAACAGGTGGCCAAAGGCCCACTAAAAATGACATAATAGAATCTGTTTTTTAACGATCAAAACCATAGAGAGTACGACCCTGACGCTTCAGAGCATAGACAACATCCATGGGGATAACCGTCTTACGTCTGGCGTGCTCAGTGTATGTCACAGAGTCCCTCACCACATTGCTGAGAAATTCCTGAACGATCCCGCGGGTCTCTGCGTAGACCAGACCGTTGATGCGCTTCACACCACCACGACGGCACAAACGACGAATGGCGGGCTTGGTAATGCCCTGGATGTTGTCACGAAGAACCTTGTGGTGCTTGGTCCTGTGTTGCTTGGCGTTCCTCATGACTACACTCATATCTTTCCCAGGCATTTTTTTCAGTGTGTTTTTTATAACAGAAATGAAGAGTTAATGTCAAAGCACACTTTTTTTTCATTGAGTCCTTTTATGCTCTCTCACCGCGAATGCGCCGAGCGAGCTGGAGATCCTTGGGCATAATGGTGACACGCTTGGCGTGGATAGCACAGAGGTTAGCCTCCTCGAACAGTCCAGTCAAGTAGGCCTCTGTCGCCTCCTGGATCGCCATCAGCGCAGAAGCCTTGAACCTCATGTCGGCTTTGACATCCTGAGCGGTTTCGCGAACCAGACGTTGAAACGGCAGACGAGGAATGAGGGTCTCTGTGCTCTTCTGGAGTTTGCGAATCTGGCGCAAGACAACAGTGCCTGCATGGAAACGATGGGGCTTTGTAGCGGGGGCCTTCTGCCCAGACTTACCCTTACCCAGACCCTTACGAGGCGCCTTGCCTCCAAGACTCTTACGGGCCGTTTGCTTTGTGCGGGGCATTTTTTATCGTTTATTTCGATGTGGTTTTCTTTTCGGAAACGACGGGGTTGTGTTTACTACACACTTTTTTTTGTTCACGAATGGCGGCCCCTACCATGGCCATACAGTTTGTGCCGGAAGTCGTGTCCAAAACCGTATTCACGCCTTGTAGCATAAAGGTTCCCGATATGACGGCCAGAGTTGGCAGGAACGCCAAAACCCATGCTGTTTTAGTCCATCCCGACCCCACAAGCACCTCAACCACTATGTAGCCAATAACCCCGACAATGGTGGCGAACGAGGCGCCCATAGCGTACCGAGCCCAAAATCTGGCCTTTAGGTTCCCCCTGTCTTCTGGAATTGTTCTATACAACAACACCTCCCCTATAAACTCCACTATAAAGGCTGCCGCAAAGGTTGCCACATAGACCTTGGCTTGTGTAGAGGATGGTTTCTTAAAACTTACCTCCATTTTCTGAGTATATATAAAGCTTGACTATTACATATAAAAAAAAGCCCGATTCATTGCTTTTTCCCCAAATACTGTTATGCTTTTTTTTCCAAAGGACAAAGGACAAAGAACAAAAGGGGCTTAAGGCTTAATGGCGGCGAGACGGACGTCCTCCCTTGGTCCTGCGCGCACTGCGGCTCCTGCTCCTGCTCTTGCTCAGAGCAACAATGTGGCGCCATGCCTCCTTGCGCACCTTCTTTGCCTGGGGAGAACGGCTACGCGACCTCGACGAAATCACGTCAACAATCTCATCAATCAACTTTGTCCTCTCCCCGGCGTGCTTGTAGGGCTTGAGGTGGCGGCGGGAGCGGCTTGCTTTGGCAATCTTCCTGAATGCCGCACCACGCGCCTTCTTGGCTGCCGGAGAACGCTCACGTGACCTCGACGCAATTTCGTCCACAAGCTTGTCAATGCCCCTGCCAATCTTGTGGTATGCCTTACGAGACGCGCTCCACTTCTTCGAACGACGACGAGAAGTGCTAGTCTTGCCACGCTTCGGCGAACGAGCACGCTTGTGAGACTTCTTGCGCTTCTTGGGCTTCTCCTCCCCCTCTTCAACCTCATGGGGCACAACACCTGTCCCAATCGACTCCATCGGAATGACAGCAGCCAGCTCGGGATAGTTAGCCAGAGCATGCTGAAGATGGCGAGTGGTGATACGTTTGTTCTTCATACCGTGCATGGCCTCGATGGCCAGATTCAGAAACTCCTCAATAACATAACCAACAGCAGCCGAGACTGCCGTGGCGGTGGCGTATGAGACACGGTCGCGAGTTGTCGAGTCGCGAACGTAATGCTCTATACGAGAAACTGGGATGGTGAGCCCAGCAACCTCGGTCTTCATCTTCCTCACCTTGGTGGCCATTTTTTTCTATTTTGAGGACAGGGTATGGATTGTGAATAGTACAATACAATTTTTTTGCGGATGCACCGCAGGCAAGTTTTTTTCTAGAAGATAGGTCCGCGGCTCCCTCAAATTTTTTATGTGCTGTTACTACCAACAGGCTCTATCTTTCTTTTAAACTTTTTCTGAAATGGAAGCTCTCACTGCTGCTGCTGCCGCTGCGCCCAAGGGCCGCGTTGCTCACCGTAACTACTCGAGCTTTGGCGGTGCAATCGTCAAGATTGCGCACTCTAAGAAGGCCGGTATTTCAAAGAAGGCTATGATGGCTCTGGACGGTGTTACCCGTGATCTCACAATCCGCCTCACCGCCGAGGCCTCTTCCCTCGCCGAGATGGACCACCGTGAAACAGTCAAGCCTCGCGATATTGTGACCGCGACAAAGCTGATTTTCCCCGGTTCTCTTGGACAGCACGCCGCTTCTCAGATCAGTCCCGCCGTCAACCGCGTCCTGGCCGCTCGTCCCAAGCGTGTCAAGAAGACTGCTTAAGTGCTCCCCCTTTAATTGACGAAATAAAACATAAGGATGTTTTCGTGATCATTATGAAATGTGTTATTGTTTAACATTAAAGACTGTAATCTCTATTTGTTTCCAATGAGCTTAGGCCCCTCCCTCTTTTGTCCTTCAATACATAGAGGCGTCGGTTGGTTCATAGAGCCAGACATAATCCACGGATACTCCGCATCATCTTTAGCTCTCGTCGCCAACTTTTGGTGGGTTTGGTCTTCTAGTTCTAGCGTGTTGTAGAGCAACAACATGAATCCAGGTGTCTCGAGTTCCTGTTGAAATAGAGGCATTAGCCAATTCGTCTGTATGGCCTGTGTAGCCAGGGCCGGCGAAACGGCATAGTTGGCGCCGCGTGTCCTCCTGCCTGGTTCGGTAACCCGATCTGCCGCGATAACCTCATTATACCATTTCTGGATGTCAAAGTCAGACATCTTTTCAGGAGCCAAACGTTTGACACAAGAATGAAACAGCCCTTCTGCCCACGGTGTCTTGAAGACTGTCGTTCGCTCCTCGTCGAATCTAATCGATTCCAGTTTGGCCATTAATGTACTGCAGAGCTTGATAACCTCTTCTTTCATCATTATGGCCACCAATGGGTCGAGGTCTCCTTCGGTTCTTCCTCTTGTCGGGCCTTTCTTCTGTTTCCCCCTTGCTTTTGGCGTTTCATCGTCGTCATCAGACCAGTCAGCCTCTTTTGCCTCCTCTATACGAGGCACTGTGCCGACTGGGGTGGGCTGAGCCTCTTCTTCTTCAACAACAACAATACTGGGCTTTTCCATTTTTTCTAATAAAGGGGGTCTGTGTCATATAGCCTATAGTATGTGTTGTGCGGCAAAAACGCGTTCGCCTAAATATTTATATTGAGTAATCCCAACCTCAACTTTCTTTGCAAACTAAAAACCACCCCATGACTTCTATTTTGAAGAAGATTGATACCAAGAGCTGGGTCATCATCGGCCTTGGCGGCGTCGCTGTTGTGGCAAGCTATGCCCTTTTTTCTCAATGGAAACACGCCTCTCTGGGGCGCCAAGTACGTCGCAGTGTCGTTAGATTTCTAAAGGACAATGGCTCCATAGTTCAACACGGTCTAATTTCAGGAGGCGTCATGGACCAACCGATGAAGGTTGATACGGCTGTCAATGCCACTGTTGTACAGATGCTCAATAGCGTCGCCGACCAAATAGCCCGCCACGGTGGCGGGATACCACAGCGCCCTGTTGACCAAGATGATGGAGACTCTAGATTTGCCAACCCCGCCACAGCCTTTGATGGCTACCAGACCTATGCGTCCATGCCGCCTCCAAAGGTTCATAATGCCCAAAAAGGGGGGGCACCGACTCCGAATCACCGAGGCCCTCTAAAGGGAGCCGCGACAAAGATGTCGCCACGCCAGCAGCGTAAGGCAACGTCACCACGCAGCACTGGTGGAGCTACACCATCTTCGCCCCTCGAGGTGAGCAAGGCATTTAAGGACGATGGTGGCTATGCCGCTGCGGCCCGTTCGGCGGGTGGACGTCGTGGTGCCGCCCGGGGTTCACGTTCCGACGCCTCCTTTGCCTACAACCCCGACGATATGGTCCCCAAGGGAAAGGAGCGTCCGCACCGCAAGTCCGTCTTCACAGACGATGAGAACGAGGATGGAGAGGCAGTTGGTCCCGTTGAGGAAGATAGCGATGATGACTTCCAGTAAAAAGTGAATTTTATGCGTTATCGCTGTTGTTGTCATTATGTTCTATACCGTTAATTCGAATTCGAAAAAAATGGAAGAGGTCACATTCAAGGGGGCAGAGCCCAAATCAGCTGAAGAATACAAGCCTTACACCCCAGCCACCGTCAAATTGCTTTCCATAACCCAGGGCTTTTCCCTTCCTCTGCTCTCTGCAGAAAGCGGCGGGCCCAAGTCAAACGTCTACACCCTAGATGATCCCAGTCTGACTGTTGGCCTGACGCTAAAAGTCACAAGCGAAGATGGAGGGTCTGTAGTTGAAACGCCCCTAGCCATGTGCAAATACGTCAAGCCCGAAGGTGACTTTATCTACGATGCCGAGGTCTGTCGTGAAGCCACGTTCACTAATCTGTCCCGTGAGGCGCATAATGCCTTTATTATCAAACTGCTCAATGCTTTTATGACCCCCAACGATGTTGGCACGTCTGCTGGCAAAATAACCCAGCCTGAGCCGCCTGCCGACTGCAACAAACTGCGTCTCAAAGCCATCAAGGAGCTCACAAGCGATAAGCTCAACACTTCCAGACGAGCCATCAAATATCTGGCCGATCGGGAAATCTACTGTGGCCGTGATTACGATTTTGACGTTGCATTCGAGACGGCCAACGACCAGGCATTCAAAGACACATGCATGGCCAGAGCTGCTACAGGCAAGGTCCGCGTCCGTCTAGAGGGTTGTCCCCCATCCTGGTGGGACGGCTCGTCTCCTCAGGATTCTGCTGGCCACTATGTCGCCTGGAAACGAGGAGAAGGCCATACCTTTCTAACCCCTTCGGCCCGTGTTGTTCAGATGGCTCTGCCCGATATTGTTGAGCCCCAGCTGCTCCTCGAAAACAACACCGTCGTAGACGAAGAAAAGAAGCCGGCTTTGAACCCCTTTGATAGTCTCAATTTTGCGACGACAGCCCCGCTCAAAGCCCTTACTCTACCACCACCAGAGTCCAAGGATTAGACTGTAAAGTAAAATAAAAAATAAAGTCTCTCTTGCAACTGCCCTTCAAAACTTCAACTACAGAAAATGAGTGCAATTATAGAGGCTGATATCATTGAGAACCCCCATGGCGACGTCATTGAGCAGGGTGAATCTAAGAATGTCACAATCACCTGGACCGGCGCTAACGCGGCCCAAACACAGACAGTCCATCTGTATCGCATTGGCCAGCTTGTGCACATCTCAACTTCGTGGCTGACAGGTCCTGCTAACACCGGAGTTGCCGCCACATATGCTGGGACAGCCATTCCCAACACACTCTGGCCCAGTCACGATGTTCACATCCCCACCGCCGTGTTGGATACGGCAACCTATTCAATGGGAGACCTCACGATCAGTGCTACTGATGGAACTTTGAATGTCGGAAAGGGAGTGAACCCGACTCATGCCAACTTTACTGTTGGCCAGACTTCTGCCTTTCACATTCACGGCAACTACATCCTTGGTTAAATCCCATCTCCCCTCTTTGCGTTCTTAAGAAAGCCATAGCCAGGCGCTTGAAAAAAATAACGTCGATAGAGAATTCCGTATTACTTTTCATTTTCAAAAGATGAGCGCAATTATAGAGGCTGATATCATTGAGAACCCCCATGGAGACGTTGTCCAGGAAGGCATGACAAAGACTGTCACCGTAACATGGACTCTATCGACCGCTGCAACCTACACACAGTCGGTAAAGTTCTACGTTGTCGGTTCCCTCGTCACCATCGATGGTGGCAACTGGCTCACGGCAGCAAAGGTTGGAACGACTGTCGTGTCTGCAGCGATCCCGAGCACACTCTGGCCTTCAACCGCACGTACTATTCCAATTGAGATCTGCACCAACACCAACTCGTACGTGATGGGCACTCTGTTCATCTCGGCTGCCGGAATCATGTCTCTTGGCGCTGACCTTGCTCAGACCGCGACGGCTTTCACTGTGAACCTGAACTACAACCTGAGGGGCTCTTACATGCTCTGAAAATGAGTTTGCTCTTTTTTTTTGTTTTTCACCATTCAGGATGAACAAAGCTGGGAATTGTTAACATTGCATCCATAGACTGTATTGCAACCCCCATTCCCTGAGTTTGTCTCTTTGGACTAGCCCCCGTTCTCTTCCTCTTGCGCATCTGGGCCATGTCGGCCTCTATTGTCTTGGCATGCTCGGCGACGTAGTCAACGACCTTGTTCTCTATCGCCCACCGGAAAAAGTTCATCTGTCGTATAGGCGCCTCTGTTGGGTCCGTGCCCTTACGCTTAAACGCGTCAAACCCGACCTTGTGGAACGACTTTAGAACATCTTTGTAGTCGCCGTTTACGTCAACAACCTTTCCCGACGGCAAAGTATAGACAACAGGGTTCCGCGCGCTATAGTTGGTCACAAACCAATCGATTTCACGTAGAGAGAACTCTGCTTCACCCTTGACGACGCGTTCGAGCTGCTTTTGTCTGTCGACATCCTCGGCATACCATTCGTCAAGCGAGGCTTCCAATGCCGAACGTTTGTGGTTTGCTGCCATTTTTGTTGTTGTTGTTGTGAAATCAAAGAGGGAAGAGATAGCGTCATATAACATAATTTTCTATTTGCTAATTCCTGTTTTTCTCAAACCCAGCGGATAGAACCGTCTATAGTCCCTATCACCAATCATCATAGCCACAACAGCTGCGTTTTGTGAAAATGGCGTTCTTGACATATACAACAGGTCAGGCATCACAGACATCTCAACAGGACATATCGACTGATCACGACACAATGGGCATGGCGGTGGATTAGGATATGTGGATCCTATCAATGCCTTTAAACACTCCCTATGTAATCTGTGCCCATTTCGACAATACAAAAACGTTTTTGCCGTATCGTCTTGACCACACATTGGTATGGCACATTCTTCCATCCCTCTTTTTTTTACGATAGTGTTGGGGGAGCGTTACATGAAAGTTTGTTAGTGCCCAACGCGTCGCGGATTGCTTGTGCTTCAAGCAAAAACGGCTCTGTCACCTGGGCAATCTCTTTTCTACGGTCAAAGTCCGTCAATGCCATATACAGCTCTCTCTGGTCAACGAGTTTGTCTTCCCCCAATGGGAACAGTGTTGTCGCTCTTGGGGTAAAACGACGTGGAGCCGAAGCAAAACAGTTCATTCTTTTTATTTCTGGTGATCAAAAATCCAATCACTTGAACGCAGGATCTTCGCTATCCTTTGGATCCTTTGGATCCTTCTCCTTGAGGGTGGGCTTGGGCTCGGCTACCGCAGTTTCAGGGGCAACAATATCCGGCACGTCCTCCTCTTCATCTTCCTCAGACTCTGAATCGGGCTTGGCCACTGGTTCTGCCTTGGGGGGTTCTGCAACAACAACAACAGGTTCCACAATCTCTGGCTCCTTCTTCTTCTTCTTCTTCTTGGCAGGCTCAACCACCTTGGAAGAAGCCTCTTCAACCTTCTTTTCCTCTCGTTCACGAGAACGGGACCGAGACTTTTTCTTTTCAACCTTGGCCTTCTTTTCAACAACAACATCAACCTTCTTCTCGACCTTGGCCTTCTTTTCAACATCAACATCCTCTTCCTTGGCTGTCTCTCGTTCTCGGGATCGTGACTTCTTCTTCTCCTCCTTTACTTCCCTCTCACGAGAGCGCGACTTCTTCTTCTCAACCTCAACCTCCCTCTCGCGAGAACGCGAACGAGACTTGGCCTTACCCTGCTCCTTTGCTACCTCCTTGGCAACCTCTGCCTTTTTCTTCTTCAAAGGCTTCTCCTCCTCAAGATCGTCCTCATCTTCCAGATCCTTGAGATAGGTCTCTGTGATGATCTCGACCATACGCGTAATGCGCTTGGCATATTTCTCATCGAGTTCGCCCTTGAGGCCAAGCAGACGCTGAGCCGCATACTTGGGGAACAAGGCTCCGTATTTCTTCTCAAAGGTCGCAACGGCCGTGTCGAACTCTCGTTTCGGAATAGTGACGCCGCTCTCAAGCTTCTCTAGTGTCTGGCGAACAAAGGACAGGGCGCCCAACATCGCAGAGGCAGGCGTGTCGTCACTCTTAGCATCCTCTGCACTCATCGACCGAGAAAGTACGAGAATTCCAATAGCACCATTCTGACTCAGGGGATACGTAGAAAAGAGCTCCTTGCCCCTAATGATAGCAAGGGCCAATACAGCAAAACGAGAGGCCTCTTTCAACGAGGCGACTGTTACGCCCGAAGGTATCGGAACGCGAACGAGCAGTTTGGGGTTGTATGGAGAACGGAATGCCACCAACATGCCTTCGTCAGCCATTTCTATCTATGTGGGTTTAAATAAAAAAGAAAGTTGAGGGGTTGTCTATGGGCAACTATTTCATTGCACCAGTGTTTTACGCACACGCCTCACTTTGAAATTTTTGATACATTGAATTAAAAGAAAAAAGAGATGGAAGTTGTCCGGACTCCTATACAGTACGCCGAGCTCATCAAGAAGCAAGGACCTGGGGTCTTTGATCTGGCCAGCATCCAGGAAATTGAAAAAGACATTGTCATTGCGTTAATCAACTTCTATAAAAGCAAGCCATTGGATTTCGACTGCCGCAACACAGAAGACTACAAGACCTATGGAATCCTACCTGGACAGGAGTTGTGTCACTCTGGAGCCTTTACAGGGCCAATGTTGCGGCGCCTGTTCGGCTCGGAAACCTATGTGGAATTAGCCTCTGGCCAGAGAGAGCCTTCCTCGATAAAGGAGCGCATTGGGAAATTCCTTGCTGGCGCCAAACACTGCGCTATCTATCTTGGAGCCGGTATGGTCGCAGAAGTCGGCGGCACCTTTCTCATCCCAAAACCCTCGTATAAAGGCTATCTCGGCGGTATGGTCCAGAGGTTCTGTATAAGTACTCTAGCCGATTTCAAGGATCGCGCCGAGAACACCACTGGTGCTGGCCTCATTGTCCTCAGCAGCGGCGTTGATTATCGCGTTGATGTTGTTCTTGCCCGGCTTTATAGGGCACTTCATGTCATCGGAGATCCTTTGACATATACCATGATAACGGCCAACTGTCAATACTATTCTGGCTATGTAGCTTACGGCACATATTGGTCTCAAAACCAAGTCAGCGCCGCAGCATGGTCCGCTCTGATGGCCGCGCTTCCTTTGGAACTGAAATTGATGATCGAAAGCGGTGAGGAATACACATCTCTCGAGAAGGAACGTGAGATCATACCATCCACAATCACCATAAGCACCCAAGGCACTTCTCGCGGGCACGTCGAGTATCCATGTATAGAAGGGGCCTGCCAGACTCGTTCTATCACCGACAAAAGCTGTGTCTGCCACAGCCCGGTCAAGTCTGGTATGAGGGGCAAATGGTGCCAAGTCGATGGAGCTCAGCCAGGATGTGTTCCAGAAGGCATTGATAAGATTTCAGGCGAATGGGGCTGGTTCAAGGGTGTTGAGCGAACATGTCAGTCTACAGCTCCACCGCATTCAATTATTTCTTGCAAATAATAAATTACATCCTACATTATCCGCCAAAATGGCCGTAATTGAAGACGATGCAGCTGTAGATAACTACTTTGCCATTGTGAATACCCTTATTCAAGAAGACCACAACCTTGCTGATGCTTGTTTGTATTTAAACAAAATTGAAGAGTACTATTGCCGTACTGGCCAGTATTATACCGCAATGCTGCTTCGCGAACGCATAACACAGTTGACTGCTCAAGCTCTAACCACTGCCAAGGAAATAAGTATATCAGAGGAAATTGCCAAACGTCGTCGATATATTGACACACACACATTAGAAGCGGAAATAGCCAAAAGACGTTGTTGATACTGCGCAAAAAAGATCTCTATATTCCAAATTAACAAAGAATGGATGAAGCTGAAAACTTCGTCACTGCTGCACAATTTCGTATCGAGCAGGGCGATCTTGCTCGAGCGTGTTTGTATCTAAACGAGGCCGCTCTTATCAAAAACCGTTCGGGACAGTATTATAGTGCTATGTTGCTTCGCGAACGGGTAGTTGGCCTTTCAGCTAGAATACTTGCTATAGCCAAGGACAAACTCTACATTGACACCATTGTTCGTGATGATGGAACATGTACCACAGTAAATGGGACGTCATAATTTCAAATATAAAATGTCTTATGCCACAGTCGACAAGGTGGAGAAGGGCAAGGACTCTAATTTCAACACAAATGTGGTTGATATTGATGGAGTTTTGCATCCATTTAAAGGAGGGGATGGTATGCGGTTTTTAGGAGCGTTTGAGACTGCCGACGAAGCAAGACGTCTTTGCGAACTGAAACCGGGCTCATTTGTTGTTGAGCTCCAAAAGTTTTCAAAGGTTCCACTACCACAGGATAACGACAATACACATTAGAAAGCAGAACAACGAGGATGATTATCCCAGAGCCACAACTTCTTGGCCCCAGTTATACGTGCTATAACATTCCTTAGAGCAAAAGATGGTTATAGTTCGTTTACCACATGTTGGACAACGTCTCTTTGAGCACAAAAGCTGAATGGGATAAAACACCCCTCTCAACACAGAAGCAAGGCCTATCATGATTTTTTGTAAAAGTGTATATTGGATTGCATCACATTATATACACTACTTCTTACAGCCTTCTTGACGTCGCTCTCGATAGTCCTGATCTCCATTGTGGAAATCCTCCTCCTCGTCCTCTTGAAACCATTGAAAGAAATGGCATTCTCTATTTGCACATCTCCAATACCATTGGCCATGAAGTATCGCAGCCATTGATTGTTGTAGCACAGTAGGTAGACCACATTCACACAGTGGGGGAGGGACTGTAATTTTCATTTTTTACACAAGGTATCCCTATGAGCAGAGAAAATAAAATTATCTCAGTTAACTAGGATGACGTAAGCACTTGTCAAGTACTGACGTATATTGTCCGATCTGGATCGTATAATGTCCTCAAAGTCCGGACTTCCCAAGGTCCTAAAAATAACCCAAACATGCCCGGATTTGGGTAATTTTACCCGATTTGGGCAAGGATTATACAAAATACGTCACGGACGTCCTTTATCGAGTTGAGCTGTCTGCCAAAATATTTGAGTGATCTGTGAAACAGAGTGCTCAACTCTCATGACATAAGCACTTGTCAAGTACTGACGTATATTGTCCGATCCGGATCGTATAATGTCCTCAAAGTCCGGACTTCCCAAGGTCCTTAAAATAGCCCAAACATGCCCGGATTTGGGTAATTTTACCCGATTTGGGTATAGTCTATACAAAACACGTCACGGACGTCCTTTATAGAGATGTTTCATAAAAGCGATGATTTGAGTCGTCTACGAAAATACTTTGAAGTTTGATTTTTTTTTCTTAGAGCATCATAAATGGTTTGGAGCACTGTTCACTATTGGTAATTTCAGCTAGAAGATCATCAACGTCCGGTCCCGCCTCGAGGTCCGCCGCTACAGTCTTGCCCCCACCAACCACGTTCTCTGTCCAGGTATGGTTCAATCTCTGGTGTTCCGGTCGTCTTGCCTCTCGTTTTGCACATTCCAGGTGTATCATTGCGCCACATCCCTTACAGACCTTGAACGGCGCGGCATCCGCCCTGCCATAACACATTACACATGTCGTCTGAAGACATTCACGATGAGCTATTCTCTGCCCTCCCTTAACGCTCGGGCATATGATCTTGCAGTTACTCTTTCCGCGCACACTCTTGGTCGCGATGTTGCTGCAAAGAACACACCTTCCTATCACTGTGGTTGACATTGGCTCTTTTATAAAAATGAAGTTTATGCGTCATATATTATCCTGCAAATATAAACAGTAAACTCCAATGCAGTCAGAGAAATGCGCAAAACCAAACAGGCACCGGCACCAGAGAAGAAAGAGATAGAGCCATACAAGATATTCAACTCTAATGCCAGGGCCTTTATGCGGCAGTTGGACATCATCTTTCCTCACGAGACAAATCTTGTATTTATCAAGAAAGAGCTTGAGCAATATTCAGCCAAGGAATGCAAGAAGCCTGACGTGCCTGCTCTACGCTTCTACAAGTCTATGAGTATCAAGACGGGTATTAAAGGCCCTAATGGTGTAGAGTTGTTGCTTGGAGACATGATTTTGAATCACGACGAGCGCTTATTTGCCGAGGATAGCACTGTCACTATTCCAGAACTCTCTGCCATTGACCTCAAAGCCAAATGGAAGGTCTTGGACGATGAGAACCGCGAAACCATTTGGGCCTATCTTGAAAAGATGGCCAAGGTGTCGTGTAAAGTCGCTTCTCTACGCTCTCTTGCTCAAGGACAGCTCGACGACATTGCTAACCAGGTGCGCGCCATCAACGACAAGTTACCGGCCGGCATGTCTGAGGAGGATAAGATCAAGGCGATCCTTGCAGACCCAATGATGGCCAATGTCGCTATGGACATCAAGAGCAAGCTTGGTGAAATAGGGCTCGTTCCAACAGCGGCAAAACCCCGACCCTAATCCCCTTTTTTTCATCAAAGAAAACAAAAGAAAAATGTCCTATTATCCTTAACCAAGCTTCAACAAAACAAAAAAAAACATCAATGGACTCCTGGATCGACGATGGCAAAACAAAATGGGGGGAGCTTTCTGATACAGACAAGTTCGTAGTTGGCAGTGCAGCAACACTGACCATTGGCGGTGCCATCTTGGCGCTCGTTACAGGCAGAGCCTCTATATTTGCCGCCGGCGCGGGAATTAGCGCAACTCTGATTGTTGTGAGACTGGCAACCAAAGGAGGAAATGATGACCAGGTCGGATCCAGTCGTTTCGTCCCAGCCACACGCAGTCCTCTGGCCGGCAAAAGATCTGCTGGTCTAGAGCCGAGACGTTCTGTCGACTTTACCTATGGTGGCGGCGAACTTGGCGCCCCCGTAGGGCGCATGGAGGATAACGGGCCTGTTCAGACCTTCAATGGCCTGCCGACTCTTGAAGATGCCAAGAACTTTCCTATGATGCACCGCATCCCAGAAGTCGATGTGCGCACCGAGCCTCTTGATGACAGAATTCGCTACGCGAACACTTCTCCCCTTGGCCCCTACACTGGCCAAACCGTCACAGGCTTTTGGTAAAAAATGTCCCACAATATATCAAACAGGGTTTTCAATTTTGTTTTGGCTGTGGTGATAAATGGCATCAAAGAAAGCTCAAGAGTTGGCAGAACAGCTTCTCGGTATGAATGTGGGTGGTGGTGGTTCGTCTTCTGTTGAGGGTATTATGGCTGGAGGAGGATCAATGGGGGGCTGCCACCAGTATGGCGGCGCTGTCAAGGACTTTTACGCAAAGCACCGAACCCCCGTCCTCGCCGTCAGCGCAGTTGTCGGTGTCGCTGTGATAGGGATTATCGGTTATGCAGTTTACAAAAAGTATATGTGGCAGCGCCCATTGACTGAAGCGGCCGCGCCAGAGGAGCAAGGCCAATAAATTTGTTCCGAAACATATAACCGAGGTTTTTTTTTCATTTATTGAAATGGAAGAGGTTTATGAGCAATCCACATTGGCAGAGCAATTCGACAGTGACGATGAGGGTGTTGTAGAACCGAAAAAGCGCACCATGGCGCCCAACGTCAATCCGCTCACCGCGATGCGTACTGTATCCAGAAAGCGTATCTTCATCGACAGCCGCGACCGCGACAGAACCCATTACCCCAATGCTAACCACTTCCAGATGTCGATGACCGTTCCTCTCAAGGCTGTCAAGTCTATAACGCTAACCAACGCCAAGATCCCTCTTGTCAACGGTGTTGAATACGTCGCCATTCTCCTCAAGAACATCAAGGATAGGACGCTCCATCTACCAACAGAGTCTCCAGGATTCGGGCCCGGCGTTGTCGCTATAATCCCCCTCGTGCCCCACTCTGACTTGTATCTGTTTGCTCTCTACAGCAGTCAGACCGGCCAGCAGTCCGGAGGGTCTGCAGGGGGGTGGCGCATCGAATTTCCTCAAGGTCTGGCCAAGCTCAGCAAGCTGCAAATCGAGCTTTACACATGGGGTTGGGACGCTGTTGGTCTTAAGTCAACATGTATCCCTCTTGCCCTGACTGCAGAAGCCAATCTTGCGGTCATGCCCAGCGTTGCCAACAACATCAGTCTCCAATTTGAGATTGAACATGATTTGCAATAACTCTGCAACCCATCTATTTGGGGGCAATGCATTGAACCGTTTTTTAGTGTTTAAAATTGCAGTGATTTTAGGTTGAAGTGGGGGGCTATAAGATCAAAAGCCTAAGGGATTGTGGGGGTCGATCACTGCTGCATGTACCTACCAAACTTCTTGTCGAACAAGCTCAGCGTATCCGTGTTCCAAAACTCGAGGAGTTCATCAGTGAGCATGCTCACCACAGTCGTAGTGGGCCGTTTCTCCCCGGCCTGTTCAATACGCTTGTCCCTGCGGTTCTGATGAGACTCGATGGCACGCTTGATGCGGCCGCGATCAACACGGAGTATCGACTCCCCCGGTGCCTTGCGATTCGGCGTTGGCTCGTCGTCGCCACTGCTGCTGTCGCTACTGCTGCTGCTCGAGCTTGATTCATAACCGGCGCCTCCAGAGGCTACCGTATGGAACGCCGACTTTTCTTCCTTCTTCTTCTTCTGATGCTTCTTGGGCTCTGGAGTCGTCTTCTTCTTCTCCTTTTCCTTTTCGTCCTTGTCCTTTTTCACAGGCTTCTTCTTCTTTGGTGTCTCCTCGGTCTTCGG
>JARLHW010000180.1 GCA_031292075.1 Desulfosporosinus sp. | reverse complement strand
GATATTTAGTGGTTGAGATCAAAGCGTGTCAACTAATTCATCTGAACATTAAAGTGTGAGTTATCAAGGAACGTTCGGGTTGGTTTTAAACCATCAACCCTATATCTATCTTACAAGGAAAGATATAAAGCAGGAAATACTCCTTGGGATATTGGCAAACCTGATTTCAACCTTATTCAGACTGTAACGGCGATGGACATAAAACCCTGTAATGTATTGGAAATCGGATGCGGAACTGGCAATAACTCCATATGGCTTGCCCAAAATAACTTTGACGTTATTGGTATTGATACTGCAGAGATTGCAATACAAAAAGCTTTAGAGAAAGCTTCAAAAGCCAATGTCAAATGTACCTTTATCGAGATTAATTTTCTTGAAAACAAAATTGAAGGTGCTCCATTTAAGTTTGTGTTTGATAGAGGTTGTTTTCATATTTTTAGTTCAGATCAAGAACGAAGGAATTTTGCTGAGAATGTATCCGACCATTTAGAAAAAGACGGTCTATGGTTGAGTATTGTTGGCAACGCTGATGAACTACGTGATCACCCAGGTCCACCACAGCGTACAGCAAGAGATATCGTTAACTCAGTGGAACCCTACTTTGAAATTCTTTCGCTCGTTTCAAGTCATTTTGAATCAGACCGCTCGAACACTCCTAGAGCCTGGGTTTGTCTAATGCGGAAAAGGAGTTCTATCTAAAATGACCTTGTTAATCTTTAGTGAATAAAATACGCAAACGCGACACTAGGCTTTATCAAAGAGGCAATTTCAAACCGTCTTAAACTTAGCAAGACGCAACTGGCTGGTGTGTGACGGAACAAAAAAAAACTACAGGTCTAGAGATGTCTACCATGCTACTCTACTGCGTTCGCTCGTTCCATTATATCCTGGATTATAGCGGTTTTGGCGTCCGAGTAGTTCTGCACGTAGCGCCACAAACGCTGAGCCAAGCTTCGCTTGACCCGCGCGTAATCGTCTCTGTCAGTGTCGCTGGACCGCAACCAATCACGGAAGCACAGCATTCGTTCTATCTCAGACGTACCCACTGTGAACACATGCAGGTTGATGTTGAAATCGGGCCCTTTAAACAGCCGATGCTCGAACCACTCTGACTCCCGGATTCGTAGTGTGAAACCAGCTGCCTCCAGGGCCGGAACATAGGACGACTCGTCGGCAGAATCCGCCACTACCAGCAGCATATCAATGATAGGCTTGGCACACAGTCCTGGCACCGAGGTCGAACCGACATGCTCCACCCATAATGCCTTACTACCGAGTACAGAACGAACCAGGTTGGCCACCCGTTCGAATTGTTCAGGCCAGCATGGGTCGTATTCGACAAGGGTGATGGGTACGTCGTACGGTATTAGTTCGCCTACCGTGATTTTCTGAAGTTCTTCATCGGTCGTGGGTGTGAAATTATAACCGTCTTGCAGCGATGGCATCTGATCCATCTCCTTATTATCAAACTTCGGCGAAAACCACAGAGTAACCACCCGACATCCTAGCTCAAGTCAATCAATCCCCTTTTCAACTCAGCCAACCTTCGAAAGGGACTTCTTTTGGAGACTTAGCCAGACATGCTAGGTCTCTTCACTATTACCCAACATATGATAATGTTGAAATCATAGGGATGTCCACTCCCTCAGGGCAAGGTAACAATATCCACAAGACAGGGGCCTTATAAAGGCAAAAACAGATTACCTTTGTTCATACATGAATGTACGGGATGCAACAATCCATGCCATTATTATTTTTCCAGCTCCTCAGCTATAGTCTTTAAGTTTTCAATAATATTAATATGCTGAGGACAGACTTTTTCACAGTCGCCGCAAGCGATGCAGTCTGAAGCCTTTCCACCCGACATAACCGCAAACCGATACGAGCCCTTTGCGTTGGAAAAATCGTCGTAGATCATTTTACGGTTATACGCTACAAAAATATGAGGGATGTGTATTTTCTGCGGACAGCCTTTTACACAATATTCGCAGGAAGTACAGGGAATACACGGTATTTCACTGAATACCTTCCGCGCCTTCTCAACAACGGCTCTCTCGGCTTCACTAAGTGGTTTGAAATGTTCCATATATGAAACATTGTCTCTAACCTGCTCGATCGAGGACATCCCACTCAGTACAGTGACGATATTGTCCAGAGAAGCCGCATACCTGACCGCCCAAGAAGCAACAGATGCTTTTGGATTCGCTTCCTCGAAGATTTTTTTAACGCTGTCAACAGGATTTGCCAGAGCGCCTCCTTTGATCGGCTCCATAATAACGATGGGCTTGTTGTGTTTCAACGATACCTCATAGCATTTGCGCGCCTCGATTGAGTCGCTCTCCCAATCGGCATAGTTCAGCTGGAACTGTACGAATTCCATCTCAGGGTGCTCGGTTAGGATTTTGTCTATCGCAGCCGCTTTGTCATGAATTGAAAAACCAATATGGCGTATGAGCCCTTTTTCCTTCAGTTCTCGGACATAATCCCACATGCCGAAGTCATCAAAACTTTTCGTACGGCTTTCACCCAAGTTATGAAGCAGGTAATAATCTATATAGCCAGCACCAGTGCGCTTAAGTGAAGTCCAGAACATGTTTTTGGCTTCTTCTTCAGTTTTCACCAGCCATACAGGGCACTTTGTCGCGATTTGAAAGCTCTCGCGCGGATAGCGGTCAACGATTGCGGTTTTCATCGCCTCTTCGGATTTGCCGCCGATATAGGCCCAAGAAGAATCAAAATAACTGAATCCTTTGGACATAAACAGATCGACCATATCCTTTGTCTGCTCAATATCAATTTCTTCACCGATCATCGGAAGCCGCATAAACCCGAAACCTAGTTTCGGAATATTTTCACCTAAATATGACATACCACATCTACCTCCATATTTATTTAGTGTCTAAGGATAAGATAGTCTCATTTTAATTCCATCGAAAAATTATACTACTTTAGATGCTAAAAATAAAATTTTAAACTCTAGGCAGTAATTGATAAAGATGACCGCATAATTTTAGGTAACCCATATGATAGGTTAGCCCCTGCTCCAAAAGAAAAGAGCAAGGGCTACGAGCAAATATTATTCTGAAATGTCCCAGTAGATCTTTCTTGGTATATGCAGCGTGAGGGAGCCATCATCCTGGTATCTAATCCATCCTTTACCCGTCAGGTTTTCAAGACTTTGATTCTTTTCTTCCTCTGATACCCCGATGGATTCCAAGCAAGTTTCCCAGTCAACCTCAAATGATTTTAATTCCCGTTGAACCCACATACCTGCTAGCCATATGAGAACACTTCTGTCGTTTGGGGTAAGCCCATCAGAAAAAATGTAATTCACATAAGTTTTGTGTTGATAAAAGTAACTGTCCCATGTTGCAAAAGCTTCCTTGATGCTATTTGTTATCTCTTCCTCAATCACTGATTCTTGCCTCTCTTTCTTTTCAAGCGCAGCCCTTCGGTCTTCGGTTTCTCTTGGGAACCACTTATTAACCCACTGTTCAGCACATTGATTGGAGCAAAACGGTTTCCACGTACTCTGATCAATCAAACCGCGAGGATACTTTAACTCATAGTACGTGGGAGTAGTATCGCGGCTTGTCGATCTTCCACACTCAGAACATTTAAAAAACCATTTTCCTCCCTCCGTCCTGAATGTTATCTCTTGAATTTTAGATAACCAGTAGTTCACTGTGGCCCCCTCATAATTCGTCTTCAATTCTTTTACCTCCACGTGGTTTATTAATGCTTGTCGTTTTAGCTTTTGCACTCCCCCCTCCAATAGATTAAAACAAAATGCGCTGGCGAGTTATATTACCTCAGCCAACGCATTATCAAATGGTGTATTCCTCTCAACCTCTATCTCTAGCTCCTCGCCTTTTCGCTCATGTATCATAATCTTGTTCACATTGGCTTGGGTTAACTCCTTCTTTTCAATGATTTCCTTCAGGATCTCTAGGGCTTTTGCTGCCTTTTCAAACTGGTTAAAAATAATACTGTCCAGGTCATCATGACTAATCTGATGACCCGAACAGTATGCTTTACCGTGCTTATGATAAGTTGTGCTTCCCTCTTTTCTCTTTGAAATTCGCACATATGCGCCCATATTCACAATCACCCCCACTTTATCTCTCTGAATCGACCTTAATGACACTGTTATGATAGATCGATTCTCCCTCACTAGTCAAGTAATTGATGAATATTACAGTTCAGGAGAGCCGCTTTTCGGAGTTCTTTCTTCAGAGTGTGGGTGTAGGTAGAATGTGATGAATCTATTTTGCATGAAAAGGACTGTAAAGTATTAATATTTATAATTAATTGCCGGGCAGTTGGATACCGCGCCAGCCGCTTACATCGCATTGTCCATATTCATTATCACCCACAGCAACCACCGTGGCGTCCGATTTTAGGCCGAGGGTATGAGCGCAACCTGCCGCAACTGCTACAATACCGCACCAGTCACTTACATCGCATTGGTCATGCTTATCCCAACCCACAGCCACCACAGTACCGTTCGCTTTAAGGCCGATGGTATGTTTACTACCCGCCGCTATTGCCACAATACCGCGCCAGCCGCTTACGTCGCATTGTCCTTCCTTATTACGACCCACAGCCACCACAGTACCGTCAGATTTAAGACCGATTGTATGAGCATTACCCGTATTCGTCGCCATATGAACATTACCAGCCGCAACCGCCACAATATCGCGCCAGCTGTTTACATCGCATTGTCCAGCTTTATTATCACCCACAGCCGTCACCGTTCCATCAGATTTAAGACCAACGGTATGACGTCGACCCGCCGCTATGGTATCTTTAGTCCACCGTTTCACCTTTAACGCCGCTTCTTTCGGTGAAATGCAATCCATGTTTTACCTCCTTGAAAACAAGACCTATTCTACGAACTGGAAATATGCCTGAAACAATCCTGCATCGCAGGAACTGTTAGTTGGTAGTCGGAATGCTTTTTTCCATCCGAGCCCCTGAAGGCGATTCGATACTCATACGCAGTATTCAATTCACGCCACCGCCTTCTCAATGAATAAACAACATGTACCTCTCTGTACGTCGGGTTGCCGTAGTTGCCGATTGCCGATAGTTCTACAGACTTTCAAATACACGTGTTTATGCCCCTCCCCACCTACCGCCTATGTATATATATATAATTATTACTTCTATCATATTTATCGGCAATCACGGCAACTTGACCTCTCAGCCCTTGCGTGGTCTGCCTTTCAGCGGTTGCCGATATCGGCAACCATCGGCAACTTTCCAGAGCTGTCGGCAACTTTTCATGTTACCGTAGTAGTCTCGTGGGGAATCAAAATGGACAGTTAGTAATTATAAACTGAGAAAGATGATAGGGATAGCGTTAGTCATCCCGTTCGCAGAACATCACCTCATTGTTATTGGCCCTCAGTCTCTCCGTCAGACGAGTATTCCTCTTCGAAGTCTTATTATTGCGAACTGCCATAGCGACGGCCTTCTTCGTACCTACTAGAACAAACACTTTCTTAGCCCTTGTAACGCAAGTGTAGAGAAGATTTCTTCGTAGCATCACATAGTGCTGCATCGTTAAGGGTGCCACTACTATCTTGTACTCGCTACCTTGGCTCTTATGGATTGTGGTGGCATAAGCCAAAACGACTTCATCAAGTTCTGTGGCGTCGTAATCGACTACGTTCCCATCAAAGTTTAAGACAAGGGTTCGTTCCTCGGTGTCAATTTTAGAGATGCTTCCAATATCTCCATTAAATACGTTCTTATCATAGTTGTTCTTAATCTGCATGATCTTGTCACCAAGTCTGTAGACAGTGCCACCGTATTTAATAGAAATAGTTGAGGAATTCAGTGCCCCCTGCAACACCACATTGAGGTTCACTGCGCCTGTTTCTCCCCGCTGCATTGGGCACAGCACTTGAATGTCGTTGATAGAGTCAACATTGTAAAAGGCTGGGAGCCTCTTTGTGCAAAGTTCTTTAATCGTTTGGACAACCTTTGTCGGTTCATCTTCTTCAATGAAGAAAAAGTCACTGTTCCGATTACCCTTCAAATCCGGAAAATCTCCCTTATTAATTTTATGGGCGTTAGTTATAATGGCACTGCCCTGGGCCTGTCGAAATATTCTTGTGAGCTTAACAACACTTACCACACCCGAATCAATTATGTCGTTAAGTACGTTTCCAGCCCCCACCGATGGTAGTTGGTCAACGTCGCCAACGAGGATGACTACTGTTTCGTTGGCTACAGCTTTTAAAAGGTTGTACATCAGGATTGTGTCTACCATAGAAGTCTCGTCGATAATCAGAACATCACATTCCAAGGGATATTCAGCATTCTTTTTGTAACCCTCAGTTGGCCTGTACTCTAGCAAGCGGTGAATCGTTTTTGCCTCCAGCCCTGTAGTCTCAGACATTCTTTTTGCCGCTCTGCCCGTTGGTGCAGCAAGTAAAACTCTGGCACCGAGTAACTGAAACACCTTGATGATTGCAAGCGTTGTTGTGGTTTTACCGGTTCCAGGGCCACCCGTGAGCACCATGAATTTCGAGGCCGCTGCCGTCTTTACCGCATCCTTTTGCACTTCGTCGTAGCTGATATCATACTGCTTCTGTATCATTTCAACAATGCCATCCACGTTTGTCGTAGGGTAGAGAGTCTCCAAAGAAAGTATGGCCTTCATTCTTTTCGCTATTCCCAGTTCGCTGTGATAAAAGGGCAGCAGAAAGATGGAATCTCCTTCATCGAGAATGACTGTCTTTTCCTCGACCATCTTATTAAGGGTTGTATCAATAAGAGTTTTCTCAAGCTCCAGGATTTTTTCCGCCTCTTCTAGAAGCTGTTCCCTTGTACCATAGCAATGTCCGTCATTGGAAAGTTCGTTGAGTACATACACGATCCCCGAGCGACAGCGTTCGAAGGAATTTTTATCGAAGCCCATCTGCAAGGCAATTTTATCCGCAGTTTTAAAGCCGATGCCCCAGATGTCATCCGCCAGTTTATATGGGTTGGTCTTCACAATCTCGATGCTGTCATTTCCGTAGGTCTTATAAATTTTCACGGCAAAAGCAGTGGATACACCATTGCTTTGCAAAAAGAGCATGACATTCTTTATTTCCTTTTGCTCTTGCCATGCCTTTTTGATCATGTCCACTCGCTTTTGCCCGATGCCAGCAACTTTTACTAGAAAGTCTGCTTCTTCTTCCAACACTCTCAAGGTGTCTTCTTGGAAATGTTGAACGATTCTCTTAGCGAACACCGGGCCGATGCCCTTTATGAGTCCGCTTCCCAGGTACTTTTGAATACCAACAACTGTTGCCGGAAGTGTTTCACGATAATCCTGTGCCGCGAACTGCTTCCCGAACTTACTGTCCATCTTCCATTCGCCCTTAAGTCGAATGATTGATCCAACATTCACCGCAGCTAGGCTTCCCACGACAGTTACGAGGTCAGCATAACCCTTGGATTTTATTTTGATGACACTGAAACCATTATCTTCATTTTCGAAGGTGATTCTCTCGACAACTCCGCTTATGTATTCCACTTTGAGCCCTACCAATCATCAAGCAATTGAAATAGTAAACCATCGGAATCCTTCCCGAGCTTATATAGTCTAACTATATCATTTTTAAGCCCGAAAGCATCAGGAAACCGGGACATAATTAAGAGGCCACGGCAAAAGTTCCTCACTAATTATTGCCCTGCACATGCTTGAAGGACCTAACTTCATCTCCTAATACAGCATCGTACTTTTCGAGCATGTTCTTGGCACAAACCAGCGCTGAGAGGTTTTGTAGGCTACTTTCAGCTCTGCTTCAGTGTCAAGGCATAAAGTATGTTAATAGTACAATCCTTCCGGGAGCAGAGATGTACTTAAGATAAGCTGACTACATCATTCTAATGGCAACCAAAAAGCAACCAAAATTTCAGTGTCTAAACCCTACAAGCCTGCGGTAGCAAGGGTTTGATGACTTCGGCAACCAAGCAACCAAAAATACTATATAGATTTATTTTAGTGTTTATAACTATTTGTAGTAGTACCTAACAATAAGCACTGTATATCTCTACAATATAGCGATATTTTGGTTGCTTGGTTGCCAATCAGCTGAAAGCCTTACCAGAAGCAGGTTTGAACAGCAACCAAGTCGGCAACCAAAATCGAAATAGCAACCAAATTCAAAAGTAGGTAAACATTTAGCAATTGCCCACAACAATCCATCAGAACTAGCACTGAGAAATGGCTTTATTGTCTGGTCCATCACAAGAATAACAGTGCTCGCCCCGTCTGTATTATGTGAGTGCCACTAATTTCAAAGCTGCGTGAAAGAAACATTCACGATTTGTCCGTCATTCAAGACTACATAACTTCAATCCTGCATTTGCAACTTCGCGCCCGTTCACCAACAGTGCAATACGATGCTCACCAGGATAATGGCGGCGGGTTGTCAAGTTGGACCATTTATGCGTCCTTGTGCCAGTAAGGCGTGTACCGCCAGACACTGTTTTATCTGACAACAGGAATAATTTACGTGATGTGTGGCCTCTAGCCTTCACGAAATCTATCCCATATTCGATGCGAATGTGTACTGGATCTCCTTCCCTGATACATATCTCGTATTTCAGCTCGCACCTCTCCCCTATCGCCACCATGGACGGTAGCACCGATAATGAGGCACAGGCTTCAATTAACGATACGTCATTCGGAGTCGCATAGCCGAATAATTCCAAGACCTCTGGATCAGCTTTGCGGATCAAAGTTCGGCAACCCTGCCTTATAATCCAGTCCGTGTGCGGACATACACCTTTCCAACGACGTGCTGTTACAAATACGACCGAAGGATGATCCTTAGCAATGTCGTTTAGATTATTTGCTACGCTCTTGCGCACATAAAGCGAAGGGTCTGCCTTTAGTTGTTCCAGTACAGCAATAACCAGAGTCGGGTCACGCTTAAACATCGGAAGTGACACCCCCCACGGCAAACGTGGGCGGCAACCCTCGCTCGCAAGCCGTCGGACATGCTCATTTTGATGCCGCGACCAGATTCTCATCTGGCACATCACTCGCTCTGGATCACTCAGCAAAAATGGCCTTATGGCGAACTCTGATGACGATTTTTGAGTGAACCGTTCCAATGCTTTCATAGAAAGCTCCCAGTGTTCCTCTTCTTGCCCGTACAACGCCACGAAATCTGGGAAAAACAGGAATGGAAACCCAATACAGGTCTCATCTATCGCAAATAATACATTCAGCGCCTCTTCGTAACGAATCGGAAGGTAAGTCCCAAGTGTCTCTGTTATTCGCCGCATCCGAGCTTTTAGCTCAAGCACATCCCACGGTTCATTCATCGCGGCTGCGACGAAGCCCTCCATATCGAAAGCGTCGTACACAGCATGTACCTTCTCGCCAAATCTGCGAAAAAATTCTTTATTGTACATGGCCTTTAACGCTTCTGCCATACCCTCACCTCATCATTCAACTGATCATTCCATGATATCATATAAGAGACTAAGCTAGTTACGGTTCCACATATCCTGAACCCCAGTAGAAGACGCAATGCGGCATTGGCAGACTTTCTTCAGAATCCAGAAAACGTCAAGTGTTCTTCGATTCAGGTCAGAATGAGCAATAAATATCGTGGGCACTACTATCCTAATGACCAAGCAGGAGGCACGTACTATGGAGATAAAGGATTTATCTAAACTACGCAGAGAGAAACTATTTGCATATTTCAATAACGGATATAGATTATTCAACGAGAAATGGGACGTCACTAGGATCGCCACCACAGATATGGGTGTGGGTATCGATATAGATGAGGTTATATCATCTGTGGGCGAGCTGGAAAGCAGGTACAAGTACTTAGACGACACTATAAAAGCAGTAAATACAGGCTTCATAATGTTCCTGGCAAAGGTATCTACT
This sequence comes from Desulfosporosinus sp., assembly GCA_031292075.1. Taxonomy (GTDB): domain Bacteria; phylum Bacillota; class Desulfitobacteriia; order Desulfitobacteriales; family Desulfitobacteriaceae; genus Desulfosporosinus. The sequence continues at coordinate 14,215 of JARLHW010000180.1, read as the reverse complement.
AACTCTGATAGAGTAAAAATATACGAAAAAATGAAAGTAGTTAAGAAACTATTCAAAAACAATTCAAACAACTGCAAATCACTTGTAACATACATGACCTACTTGAACGATTATTATGACGTAGGGGCAGAACAGATAGATGAGTTGAATTACACCGAACAGTCGAGGTTCTCGATCATACTACCCTCTGTCATATATATATTTAATAACTTTATTTACTCTGTTCTAAACTATGACGAGGACACGAGTTGCCTAGTAGCATATGACTCAGTCTCATATAGGCTAATATACAGGAAAGATCCACCTGCAAGTTCTCTATATCCTAAAGTATCGACATCATGTATCTTGCCAGCCTCTTTACTATTCCCATATTTCTTCGACGAGAAGATTGCCGAGTCTGTCCATAATTCATTACGTAAGAACGGCTTACAATCAACAGAGCCTGACTTCATTGATACTCTGTATGTCTATGATTCATACATAAGTCAGTTGCGGGAATCATGGTTCTTACTAACCGAAAACGATGAGGATTTCTACCCAGAGCTAACCACGAGTTTAGCGGAAAAGGAGGTAACTGCGGAACTTGCCAAATATGAATCAGTCCTGGATACAGTCGGCATCCAAGCAGGAATCGTTGCAAGTAGTTGCCCAGACATAGTAAACAGAGACTTAATTGTTCTAAAGAATGTAGTATTTGCGTTCAGAAAGTACATCATACCAAAGTCCGGGTTCATAATGAACATCGAGACTAATAGGTTTTTAATTAGCAAGATATATATGCGAGAGCTGCATAACTTCGAACTTGACAACCACTACATAATTCTTAAACTCTTCGTTAATGGTAAGTCCTATACATCAATATTCAATTTTGGTGGGAATCTAATATCGCACATGCCACTAGATATGCACACAAGAAATATGCTAAGGATCCTTATTGCCTATTTGCTAGGCGTATTCGAGAGTGATCGCATGAAGGCGGAGCCTGAGCCTGAACATTCAATGTTCTCGGATCTAAAGTACAACATCGAGATTCCGTACAGCTGGCGCGATCCAAGTGATTACAGGAATACTTCAATGGAAGATCATGTAAGAATGGGCAACTACAGATATGAGCTTCGAGACATTGCTGTATATACTCGTACTCTACCAGAAGGCTCCTTCGCGAGCCAAGAAATCAAGAATGAAGCGCGAAAGTACCGTATTGTACTAAAAGAAGGCCAAACTCTAGTACGCCCGCATCTCCGTCAGCAACGATTAAATAAAATCTAATTTACTAAAGAAATTTTACGAATGGGTACTGGCGCGCTATAGCCACTGCAGTCAGCATCCCTAGTGCTGACTCTAAATTTGTTGCAATTCGCTAAATCTCATTATTAATATTTTCCCTCCAACCTCATACCGTTCTTCAACTCAAAAACAAAATGCGCTGGGGTGAGAATTTCTATCTTCTCAACCAACGCATTAATAATTTGTTCATCAAATTCTATAGCCCAAAACATGCACACAATGAAGTAACGCCAACGTGCCCGGAGTGTTCGATTAGTCTGATTAGCAAACACGTTGTGTGCTTGAAATGACGGTTTAGAAAACAGTTGACAGTTTAAATGCATAGCAAATTCCTGATCAGGATAATCTCCATCGGTAATTTTGGTCAAAATAGCTAACCCATACATTCCTTTGCTGCACCACAATATTTACTTGGTTTGGGGTACTGTGCAAAATAATCCTGCTCTTTGCATACGCTTGATGGCACAGAACGATAGATAGAGGTTAATTTATTCAAATATATTGCTCATGAGCTATCATCCTTTTGCTCTGGATGACCTTTCAACAACGAGAGTTTATCCAAAACAAGTTTCACAGCAATGGCATCGTCAAGATAGCCAATTGGGAAAATATAATCTGGGATAACGTCAGTAGGTAATATGAAATATAATAGTGCACTGCCCAGTAATACACGATCGCTTGTCGTGGTGCTACTTAGACAATATAATTCATACATTTGATTTAACTCATCAATAAAGGGCCTAATCCACCTACTTGCTGAATCTTCTCATGATAGTTTTCCAGTATAATACGCTGCCCCTCTTCTGTTTGTGCATAATCTTCATAATTTGCTAATTTCTGCTCAACACGATTCTTTGTATATTGCATATCCAATAGATTAGCTGATAAAAGAACTTCTTGGATAGTCTCAACTGAGGCATGAATATCCGAGTCAAGTTCTTCTTTTTGTTGTCCGAATATATAACCTGCTGCTTCAAAAAAGCGTTCAGCTGGTACGCCAAAGAACTCAGCAAATTGTTGTAAGTGTTTGGGTCTTGCTAATTGCTTGCCGCTGATGATACGTGAGATTGCTGCTATATCGATTCCAGTTTGGATACTGAATTTACGCATCGATAGGGAATGTTCTTTTAACAATACCTTCAACATGACTCCAAGTTGTAAATTATTCCTTTCATTACACATTATTGGTTTTTCCTTCCATAATCAGAATTAGATTTTGTTACTATTTTATCAACATAAGACTAAAGTACATGCGCAACTCCTCATCTTCATTAATAAGATAAAGAAAATAACGTTGAGGAGCGCTGATAATGGGACTAAATAGCATGTTACTTATCTTGGCGATCGGAATTGCATCGAATCTTGACAATGCCGGGGTTGGCATTGCATATGGCGTAAGAAAAGTAAGAATTCCATTAATACCCAACTTTATTATCGCGTTAATGGGTTTCTCATTAGCTCTCGTAGGTGGTTTTTTTGGAAATTTGATTTCTCTTTGGCTTACGCCGTTTACATGTCAATTAATTAGTATGATCGTACTTGTGAGCATCGGAGTTTATGTGTTAAGTCAACAATATCTTACCAATAAACAACCCGAGGCAGTCTATGTGTTTAATCAACAACGTCTACCTACAGAAACCATAGAGCAACCTTCAGATAACTATTTCTTACGTGTGTTGCGCAACCCAGAGGAAGCTGATATAGACAATTCAAAGTCAATAGGCCTTTCTGAATCAGTGATACTGGGAATAGCTTTATCCATAAACAATTTGGCGGGGGGATTTAGCGCTGGTATCACGCAACTTAATATTCTGGCAACTGCATCTGTTTCCGGCTTGTTCTCTTTCTTATGCACCGGTCTATGCGCTTTCTTTGGGTTAAAGTTTGCTGCGGGGAGACTAGGTGAAAAAGCAACCACAATCTCAGGTATTCTTCTCATTTTGGTAGGTATACATCAAGTAATAAACTAGTATCAATTTTGATAAAGCAGGATAGGATTGGTTATTCCCTCCTGCTTTACTTTTTACAATTTCATTTCTCTATGTTGGTGCATCTCCACATTATATAAGCTTTGATCTAGGGTCGTTGTAACACATGCTGTATTGATATTCTCCTGATTCTAAATGTAGAATAAAGGGCCAAAATAATGCGGAGTTAAACAATTTCATCGAGAAAGGGGAGACCTGATATGAATCAAATTAAAATCGCCAAAGAGACAGATGAAGAAATCCCCAAACACATGGGTTCAATATTGTCATTTATTGAAGGATTACTCCTCATCGGAGTTGGGCTATTTGAATTATCTAAGTATTTGCACTGATATGATATCTGCGCAGCCTAATCAGATGCTATTTGTTTTAAGCCACCGATTTTATCGTTGGCTTTTTTTGTATCTTGGATCATCCTAAATCTCAATTAGTCAATTACGAAGCTTAACTCATAAGAACTGGGTGACAATCAGGCATTAAATTTGGCAGTTATCGTGAAATCCTTTTTGCTTTTCATTTTTGGATTATATTGCAAGACGGAAGTTAGTAGCAAACTTTATCTTCTTACGTATTATATTTCAGAATCAAGTTAGCTACGGCTAACCTGTTCAGATAGATAACAAGGAGGTCGAATAAATTGCGTTCCTTGTCTAACATCCTCATATTTATGGACAAATTTTCTTAATCTTTTAAATCCATGAACTCGTTAAAGGCTTTCTGCCAAGACGGATTGCCTTTCATAAACTCAATCAGAGTTTTGATGGCATCAATCGTTGCGGTTGAAAGGTAATGTTCCATAGCTTCGGCCTCAGCAGCAAAGTTACATTTGCTACATATTAGGGCAAGAAACTCCTGTAACAATTGGTTCCGCTCCACTAAGTAGTACCCCAACTCTTTCCCTTTATCGGTAAGCTTGATCTCTCCATATCGTTCGTACTTTATGTAACTCTCGTCTCTCAACTTATAGAGGGCTTTGGTTACAGATGGCAAAGCAACTTTAAGCCTATTGCTGATATCCGTTACCCGAACGGTATCGAGAGATAACGAAAACCGATATATTTCCTCTAAATAGTCCTCCAAGCTGGGTGTTAGCATACGACACATCCTTTGCTTCACCTTGGTTCCCTATGTCCATTTGAGTTTGGAATTCCTTAGCTGGAGAGCATTATGAGTTAAAATCGTTCTCACCCTATAGATATGCTGATTAGTTATATCAGTATGTTCTTTCAACTGCTCTATGACTTTATTTTAATGAGAATAATACTGGAGGTATCAAAATGAGTGAAGGTTTCAACCTATCCCAAACATCACTGACATTTCCATTGCCAATGCCAAAAGATACTTGGAAGGTAAAAGCAAAAAGTGTGCTCAAATTTTTAGGTCCTGCGTTTATTGTAAGTGTAGCTTACATTGACCCAGGTAACTTTGCCACCAATATTAGTGGAGGCTCAGTATTCAATTATACTCTACTTTGGGTCATTCTTTGGAGTAACTTGATGGCGATTTTTTTACAAAGCATGTCTGCAAAATTAGGGATCGCTACGGGTCACAATTTGCCAGAAATGTGCTCGAAAACATTTTCCCATAAAACTAACTGGTTTTTCTGGCTTGAGGCTGAATTCGCTGCTATGGCAACGGATTTAGCTGAGTTTATTGGCGGAACATTAGGATTGTATTTACTATTTAGAATTCCCATGATTTACGCTGGTCTCCTCACCGGTGCACTTACTTTCTTAATCGTGTACATGGAAAAATATGGGCAAAGGGTCGTTGAGTGGATTATTGGTACATTAGTGGCAGTCATAACCATTGCTTACACTACCGAATTGTTTTTAGCTAAGCCGGACTGGGCTCAGGTAGGTATCCACACGCTCATTCCGTCACTTCCCAATGGGGATGCTGTATTATTGGCGGTCGGAATGCTTGGGGCAACAGTAATGCCTCACGTAATCTATCTTCACTCACAACTGGTTCAATGCAGAAATCAAAAGGATCATACAGAAGAAGATAAACGCAAACATTTACGAATGGCGCGAATCGACATTGCTGTCGCTATGAATATTGCGTTTATCGTCAATGCCGCTATGGTTATTGTAGCTGCTGCTGTATTCTTTAAACATGGTATGGTTGTGGATACGATTGAACAAGCACACAAATCATTAGCGCCTCTTTTGGGGACACTGTCTAGCGGAGCATTTGGGATCGCCTTATTGGCTTCGGGTCTGTCATCCTCTGCCGTGGGTACTATGGCTGGGCAAACCATTATGAAAGGCTTTGTTGGCTTAAATATCCCTATTAATATCAGACGATTGATTACTATGACCCCGGCTTTGATTATTATTGCATTGGGTATTAACGCCATGAAAGCATTAATTATGAGCCAAGTGGTCTTGAGCTTCGCCCTTCCATTTGCCATAGTGCCTATGCTGCTGATCACTAGTCGCAAAGACTTAATGGGTAGTTTAGTCAACAAACGTTCAACCAAAATAGCAGGTTGGATCATTACAAGTATTATTGTTGGTTTAAATGCAGTTCTGCTTTACCTGACTTTCACTGGTAGCGTATAATGGGCTCTCCTAAAGTTTAAGTAGCAAGAATCAGTATAAGCAATAAGGCCGGGGGACCTTCACCCCGGCTTTATTGAAAAATTATAGGGGTGTTTTAAATGTCTGAGAATAGCTTTCATAGCCAAAAGAAACTATTTATCTCCATTGGGTTGGCTAATCAATGTGTTGCTTCGCCAATGGTCAAAAAAGGAATCTATATTGAGATTCTTTCAATTCTATGGATGTTCATCGAAGCTGGTGTCGCTGTGGGGGCAGGGATACTTGCCCACTCGTTATCACTTGTGGCATTCGGTGCAGATAGTGTCATCGAATTGATTGCAGGTTTTGTGTTGCTCTGGCGTTTATATGTTGAAGTAAGTGGTGCTACATTAGAACGCATTAAACGTGCTGAAAGAATTTCTTCATGGGTTGTCGGTATTTCATTGATATTATTGGCAGTATATATCGCTGTATCAGCAATACATAATCTTTGGATACACCAAGGAGCAGAATCTACATTTCTTGGAATTGGTCTTGCAATTGCGTCAGGAATTATAATGCCAATATTAGCAAGCGCCAAAAAGCATATTGGCGATAAGATTGGTAGTAAAGCATTAAAAGCTGATAGTTCATGCAGTTTTGTTTGTGCCTATATGGCTTGGACATTACTCGTAGGTATGTTATTGACCACACTCGTTGGCTGGTGGTGGATTGATTCACTTATTGCTTTAGTCCTGGTTTATTTTGTAGTTAAAGAAGGACTGGAAGCTGTTCAAGAAGCGAAAGGAGTTTCAAATAACTGTTGTAGCAAATGTTAAACCTCGGTAAGTTTTATAAATTAAGAGATGATATCATCGAAAATTGATCACTAAAATCAATTGCGCTACAATAAGGCATCAATCACAATATCTCCCTCACTTCATTCCCCGCCCTGAACACAAACACCGCCTCCACCATAGACTGTATTTTGACCTTTTCAATCAACCTTTGGAATAAATCTTCATCAAACTTATCCAATAGCGAACCCTGCGTAGACAAATACGCTTTGAATTCTTCTCTCTTTCTATCCCTCCACACCCACTCGCATTCAACGTCCTCATTGGCTGACTGGCCCACGTCATTACCGTCCCTCTCGCTCAAAAGGGCTCCTTTACTGCCTATGAGCCTATTCATAACCCGTAAAAAAGCCTGCTCTAAAGCCTTCTCCTTAACCGACTTCATATCACAGGCCCCAGTTATTTGATGATTAATACATATCCATAGAATCTGCTGATTCTTACCCCTCCCCCATTTGGTACGACGAAATTTACTACCACAATTCCCGCAGAACAGCTTCCCGGAAAAAGCATAGTCACTTGTGAACTTGCTCTTCCCAGTTTTGGAATACCCTCGCAAGTTTGTCCGTCTTTCAAATTCCAGTTGCACCGCCGCGAATTCTTCTTTACTAATAATTGGTGGGTGGGAATCTTCAACATAATACTGGGCCGCGTGCCCATTGTTCTTAACCCTCTTTTTACTTAAGAAATCCACCGTGTAGGTTCTTTTGAAGTAGTGCTTCCCCCATATATTTCTCGTTTTTTAATATCTTATTGACGGTGCTATCATACCATCGAGAGCCGCCCGAACCAGTGATTATCCCATCCCTTTGCAAATTGGTCGCTATTTTATAGGGACTCTTCCCCTCCATGAACTCTCGATAGATCCTTTTTATTACTTCTGCCTCCTCCGGCACTATGACCAGCTCACCACCTTCATCTTTCGTATATCCGAGAAACCTGTTGTGATTAACAATTACCTTACCCTCTTGAAAACGATAGGCAATTCCCATCCGTGTAATCTGCGATATGTTTGAACTTTCCTCCTGCGCCAAACTCCCGAGCAGAGTTATCAAAAATTCCCCCTTTGAATCCAAAGTGTTGACGTTCTCTTTTTCGAAGAAAATAGCAATACCCTTCTCCTTCAATTGACGTACATATTGCAAAGTATCGAGAGTATTCCTCGCAAATCGACTAATGGATTTGGTGATCACCATGTCAATCTTGCCTGCCACACAATCCTCGATCATTCGATTGAACTCTACTCGTTTTTTAGTATTGGTGCCGCTGATACCTTCATCAGCAAAAATTCCTGCGAAGGTCCACTCTGGATTCCGTTTAATATATTCTGTGTAATGACTTACCTGTGCCTCGTAGCTTGATAACTGCTCTTCATTATCCGTAGAAACCCGACAATACGCGCAAACCCTCAGCTTTGCCGTTGCCTCAAGCCCCTGTAATTCTTGTCTTGGTTTTGCTGGAATCACTGTCACATTTGCCATTTTAAAAACCTCCCTTAAAATAAATCACGGCCTCGTTTTAAGGTGTAATGTTCCTCAAAACGAAGGCCGTTTTTCAAATAAAACTCTAGACATGTGCGTTCCTTGACCACTATTTTTTCTACGATCGCGGTACACAAATCTTCGCTGAACTCCAAGAGTTTACCACCCTGCGAATCGAGAATGGCCTCAAGTTCCAAGGTTCTGGCTATTCGACTATCCTGTTTTGCCATTTCTGCCATCCAAATGGCCCTCTCCGTTTGAAGTTGGGTCAACCTGCCCACGAGTTTTTCGTGTTCAGCTTTTAATAGATTATGATCTGTATAACCTTTTTCTTCTATAAAAAAGAGCGCTCGTTCCTGCTGGATAAGGACCTCAATCTCCTCATCCAACTTCACGATTCGCTCTTGGTCAATCTCCGTAAATTTATCACGTTCTAACTTCGTCTTATGATTCCCGAGCAATTTAACACGATCCGTATAAAGCCGGTTGAACACCCTCAAAAACAAGCCTTTGATGGTCTCTTCTTTGACCCTGCCCACGTTACATGAAATTTTCCTTCCTATTATATAGGTACTACAAACCCAACACGACGCCTCAGCCACATTCCCACAATTGTCTATGTGCCGTTTATAGGTTTTGCCGCAATGACCACAAACAATCGTGCTGGTGAAGACGTAGCGTTTAAGGTATTTCTCCCGGCTTCCCTCTATGTTTCCTTTGGACTTGGCCCTTTCCACCATTAACGCCTGGGCCCTCTCAAAATCTTCTCTTGAAACAATGGCCGGGTGGGTATCCTTCACATAGTACATGGGAACTTCGCCTTTGTTTCGCTTCTTCTTAAAATCTTTAGTGATCGTCTTCTGAAGAAGCGCATCCCCGACATACTTTTCATTCTTTATGATATCTCTCACCGTTGACTCGGCCCATTTTTCTTTGCCGGAAATGGTTTTAATACCGTCAAGTCCTTTGGCTATCAGCGAAATATCCAATCCCGAAAGGTAATCCTTAAATATCCGCCTAACAATGGCAGCTTGCTCTTCATTTATAATCAGGTTGCCGTTTTTGTCCTTGTCGTACCCCAAAAATCGCTTAGTACTGATCATGACCTTACCTTGCTTGAAGCGGCGTTGGTAAGCCCAGTGCATGTTTTGAGATATCGACACCAACTCTTCCTCAGCAACCGAGCTTAGAATGGAGAGCATGAGCTCACTCTCGGCGTTTAAAGTGTTTATCGACTCCTTCTCGAAATAAATTCCCACACCGATTGACTTGAGTTTACGCACGGTTTCCAAACAATCGGCGGTGTTGCGAGTGAAGCGGCTAATAGACTTGGTAATTATTAGATCGAATTTCTTGTTCTCGGCATCTTTGACCATCCGCTGGAAGTCTGGTCGTTTTGCTGCGTTTTTGCCGGATAGGGCATTATCTGCATAAATACCGGCAAAGTTCCAAGTCGGATTATTTTTAATATAGGCCGTGTAATGTTCCATTTGTGCTGAAAAACTATTTTTCTGTTCGACCTGATCCGTGGATACCCGCACGTATGCGCAAACTTTAAGTTTCTTTTCTTCAAGAACTGCTGCTTTAATTGTTCGTATTTTTTTCATGTGTATCTCCTTTCCGTCACTGTTAAGGATTGAATAACGCTGGAACATATTTCTAATAAAAAATCATCACTACACCTGGTAGTCCAAGTGTAGTGATGATAGCTCTGTGTGGGCTGATTAGCAAGTCCATTGTTTTTAGTAATGGAGGGTCGATGACTAGAGTTGTGTAAACCAAAAACCTTCTTATCCCTCTTTGAATAAGACTGGCCATATGCTCCCTTTATTACCTAGTTACAATTGGTAAACGGATTTTGGTTTATCCCAAAAGGTTTGGCCAAAGCGAGGTTATAACCAATAAAAGTGTTAGGGTCACCATTATTACTGTTGTGCCCCAGGCCACCCAATTAAAGAATCTTGAGTTAGTGTAAGTTCCCATGAGGTTCTTATTGTTGATTAGCACCAGCATAAACACGAGAACAAACGGTAAAAGAACACCATTGATCACCTGAGACCAGAGCATGATAAGAACCAACGGAGCATTAGGAATAAGGATGATCATTGCCCCTAAGATAATAATTATCGTGTATAAGGTATAAAACTGTGGCGCCTCTTGAAAAGACTTATCAACTCCTGCTTCGAAGCCCAATGCTTCACACACATAGTAAGCAGTTGCTAATGGTAAGATTGTAGCCGCGAAAATCGAAGCATTAAAAAGCCCAAATGCAAATAATATTGACGCGTATTGACCAGCCAGTGGTTTCAAAGCAATTGCAGCATCTTTAGCATCATTGATGGAAATACCCGCCACATGCATCGTGGCTGCCGTTGTAACAATAATAAATATTGCCACGATATCCGTTATAAAACATCCAACAATTACATCGATGCGTGAATACTTGTAATCTTTGACTGTAATTCCTTTATCTACGATAGCTGATTGAATATAAAACTGCATCCACGGAGCGATTGTAGTCCCGACCAAACCTACAAACATCGCAATATAGGCGGAATTTGTGCTGAAACTTGGAATAAATGTTTGTTTAGCCACTTCGCCCCAATTCGGGTGGGCTAGAAAGCCAGCAAAAATATAGGTTATAAAAATTGCGCTGGCAATCAAAAAAATTCTTTCTACCCGTTGGTATGTCCCCTTAACAACCAAGAGCCATACGAGGAGCGCACCGAGCGGAACAATGATGTATTTACTTAGCCCAAAAACCTCCATACTTGAAGCGACTCCAGCAAATTCTGACACAGTATTACCCACATCCGCTATGAGCAGTCCTATTAATATGAAGATCGTTAACCGTACTCCGAAGTTCTCACGAATTAAATCCGCAAGCCCTTTGCCTGTAACCGCACCCATACGGGCGCTCATCTCTTGAACTATGATTAATGCCAAGGTCATTGGAATGAAAACCCAAAGGAATTTATAGCCAAATTGAGCGCCTGCTACTGCGTAGGTCGTGATTCCACCGGCATCGTTATCCACATTGGCCGTGATAATCCCAGGCCCTACAACGGCCAAAAACATTAAGAAAGTACGCCATGAAATTTTGTTCTTCCACATTTTATTCACTTCCTTTAATTACTTTCATGAATAGGTCCGCATGTTTATTGCCTACCTTTTTAGAGAGAGTGCATCATCTACTGTAATAATCCCTATAACTTCTCCCGATTCACCGGTTACGGGAAGAGCCATTAGACCATATTTGGAAAATATGCGCCGTAGTTGTTTCTCATCCTCTTCAGCCGGAACGCTAATCACTTTTGTATGCATTAACTCATTAATCTTTGATTCAGGTGAAGCGATTATGAGTTCGCGCAGCGACACGACTCCCTTTAACCGCCCCACGGAATCAACCACATAAAGATAGTAAATGTAATCTTCCTCTGGGGCTAATTCTCTTAGACGTTGAATGACTTCATCCGCTGTATTTTCTTCGGGGAACACCAGAAAATCAGTGGTCATCAGACTGCCCGCAGTCCCTTCGTCATATTCCAGTAATTCACGCAGATCAGAAGCCGCTTCAGTTTCCATCAAATTTAACAGCTGATCTGAATCATCTTCCCTCATCTCAGACAACAAATCCACGGCCTCGTCTTGTTCCATCTCTTCAAGAATATCAGCAGCCCGTTCTTGATCCATCTGTTCAAGAATTGATACTTGAATATCTATATCAACTTCAGCCAATATGTCGGCCGCTGTTTCGGGGTCCAAGTGCCCAAACAGTTCCAGTCGTTCTTTATGTCCAATGTTTTCCATAATATCGGCCAAATCTGCTGGATGTATTTTGGCTAACTTGTCAGCAGATACACGAAGTGCTAAGCTTTCGCCATTACTTGTTAAAGATTGAACCATGTCCCACGTTATGAAGCGTGGCTGTAACCAGCTAGTGCTTGTCTGTGTTCTAACCCATCCTCTAGGGAGAAGTCTGCGTAACAAGCCAACAAGGCTGACATCAATAGACACAATATGAACTCCATTGCTGTCTCCAGCTAATTTAATATCGTTAACCCGTACAAGTTTCTCTCCGTGCATATCTACAATTTGGCGATCCAATATACTACTTGTGCAAAACTGCTTTTTAGACACTTTTTCAAAGTGCACATCGGAAGCAATCACGCATAGTGCGACAACCCTTCGGCTCAGCATATAAATATCTTGCCAAGGAATTACTTTGAGTTCCCCATCATGCCTAATAATAAGACCCCGGACAGTAGGGAATGGATTTTCAGAATCTACCCAAACATCCCTAACTCTACCGAGTCTATGCCCACTGCGGTCAACGATAAACTTACCGATAAGTTCGCTAACAAAAAGATCTGTTAATAGTTCCATCATTATCCCTCCAATAACAAAGTGATTTTATGAATTGTGTCTTGATATAGCAGAGTTTTCTACTTCGTTCAGGACCAGCGTCCATAAAACCACCTCCTTTTCTAAGGGAACCGAAAGGTTATACCTTTTAACCATAAGTGTTCTGATATAAAAAATTAAAATACAAAATAGTTTCAACGCTAAATGTATTATATTATTCCTCTTTTAGGAATGTGATGAAGAAACCGAGACGTACTAGAGCTAACCTACCGCTCTCTATAGTTGCCTTCAAAATCCCCCTCGGCGTTTTGTAATTACATAAATCAAGGTGCTCATCATCTGTACTCAAGTCGTCTCATCTCCTTAAACGCAAAAAAAACAAAGCCTTTCATAACCAGGAAAGCTTTGTTTTGCACGCACACTAAAAGCAACTTACTTCCCTCCACTCGTCTGAGCTTTGGCACTGTATAACGTAGAATAAAAATTCAGCCACATTATGTAAAACCTTAATCCGGTAATACCTGTTATACCCATTGGCGTCTCTCGACATTTCCGGGCAGTGGCCTGTGTTTATACAGGAGCCTCACCTAACGAAGATATTTAATTGTGCCTTAAATATAAGGCATAAAACGCCTATTGTCAATCAAAAAATACTCAAAATCAATAAATAATGCTGAAATCTATTTATTATCATTATATATTTATCTTTTCCTTCGTATTTCTCTGTCTTTATCAAAGTATCATTTATAAACTTGTCACAATAAACAGTGCACTCCAAGTTCCTCAAGATTATTTGGTTTAACTTCAAGGCATTTTATATTTCGTAAAATCTGTATGTATTTAGGCCAAATACGGAGTATCCAGTAACCGTTTTCCCGATCTTTATAATACATGGCGTCTTCTGTAAGGTATAATTTCAAATCACAAAAATTCACATAATAAACTTTATTACCCTGTAAACGAAAAGCCAGAATAGAAAAGTCAGCTTCGTCTAACATCGAGACTTGTCTTATTGTAAGATTAACCCATCCGTAACCGCTAGGGTGCAACTTTGATTGGGGTGTACATAGCAATATCCCACGACCATCGGCTAGCTTGCCATTATAGAAAATCTGTTTCTTTTGAAACTGTGTAAGCTCACTCCGATGTGTTCTTGTAGCTTGGCAATCACCTTTTTTCTCATTGGAATACTCACTACTTTACCTCTTTTTCGCACTATCGCAATTTCAACTTTTTAATTCAGTTTACCAGATTTACAGAGACAAATCCATTTTCTTGGTCCTATAATGGTCATTATAAAGAGTTAACGGAACACTCACACTTCCATAAAGAACCGAAACCAGACTTGGAGTCTGATTTCAGTTCTTATGCTTGTTATTGAAGTGTTTTATCAAAAAAATCTAATGAATACTGGGAAAATGATTGATCATCTCAATTGGTTCCATTAGTACCTCCACATTACCCGCACTTTGAATGAGGTAAGCAGACCCAAAGGCCCACTCCCTCCCGAACCGTACGGACAGTAGAGTAGGCACCCAACGAGTTGCTATCCTAAAATAGTACTTTTCCAAATGCCCCTCTCAGAACGGAGCGTGCAAGTTTCCTGTGCACTCCGCTCGCCAGTGATTAACTATCAGCAACATTAGCGCCTATTAATCTCTTACCGTCATATTTACCTGAGTGGATATTGGTGTGGCATTTGAGACATACTG
>JARLHW010000179.1 GCA_031292075.1 Desulfosporosinus sp. | reverse complement strand
TTATAATGTAGTCAACAACACGGCGGTTGTTGGCGGGATTACGCTGAGTTTTTCTAATATCCAACACTTTGCGGGTGCGACGAGTTCGCAACTGAGTGGGTCGCAAAATCAAGCTATCATTAGCGCGATCAGTTCTTCTGCAAATGGATCAAGTGATCCAGCGAATGTGATTAGTGGCGCTAGCGGCACTTATATCTTAGGCGGCCCATCCGATACGGCTCTGCAAGTGTCAGGCCAGAAAACAGGCTACGTGAGTGATGACTTTACTAGCATGATTGATTCACAAAATCAAAGCGACCTGGCTATCACTACTTCACAGTCTGTTTCAACTAACTGTTCATGATGAATTGTTTTGCTAATCTTAACTTTACTTACCTTCACAGAGATAAGATAGGCCTACCTTTTTGGTATTTTTATTGTGCTTATTTAAAGAAATATAATCCCGCCCCCTCTCTTTTTATACCATTAACCTATTGATTAATCTTGTTGTTTATAATTTTCTGGTCAGAATCCACACAAAGAGCGCCCATCAACTATACTTACTGTATGGCTTAAATATGCACAGTGTTGCGCCCAAAATTCATTAGAACAAATGGGGATCAAATGATCTGTCATGGCGGTAGATTTACCACTCAAATACAAACCCTGAAACGACTCATATCGTTTGTTCTCTCATTTATGGCGATGACTGTTGTTAATGCAAATCCCAGTTTTAACAGTGTCACTTCAGGAAACGTTGTTGTCACCCAAACACCCACCACGACTCAAATTCAACAAGGCAGCAATAAAGCCATTCTTCAGTGGAACAGTTTTAATATTGGCGCGGGTGAGAGAACACAGTTCATTCAACCGAATGCCAGTTCCGTCGCCTTAAATCGAATTAATCCCAATCAAGGTGCGTCACAAATTTATGGTAGCTTGTCTGCGAATGGCAGAATCATTTTAGTGAATGGCGCTGGTATACATTTTGGGCCCTCAGCGATGGTGAACGTGGGTGGTATTATTGCTTCGACTTCGAATATTTCAGACGCCAATTTTTTAAATGGAAAATATGTTTTTGATCAACCTTCCACAATGGGCGGTTCGATTGTGAATGAAGGAACCATTATTTCAGCGGAACACGGTTTGGTTGCATTGATTGGTTCGAATGTCACTAACACCGGTATGATCAATGCCAGACTCGGTTCCATTGCATTAGGTTCCGGTGACAAATTCACGTTGGACTTTAACGGCGATCAATTAATTAATTTTACGGTTGATGCGCCCGCCTCCAGTGGTGGCTCAATTAAAAACTCAGGTTCGTTGATCGCAGATGGCGGACAGATCTTAGTGACCGCCCGTCAAGCCCAAGGTGTGTTAGATGATTCTATTAATATGAGTGGTGTTGCACAAACGCGTTCTGTACATCAGCAAAATGGTGTGATTATTTTGGATGG
>JARLHW010000178.1 GCA_031292075.1 Desulfosporosinus sp. | reverse complement strand
TGTGACTTTGCACGATAAATGCGACACTTTTTTGCAAGATAATTGTCACATTGCACGATATTTGCACGTCCTGCATATGTATGGTGCCGATCGAGCAGAAAGGGCTTGATCTCGGCTATTTTTTTGATCGTCCTGGCGTGTCAAATAGCAAACTGGTGCCAGCTGCTTGGACGAGCTCGGGAGAGATAATGGTGATGGAATTGAGGCCACGGACGCGCTCAATCTCACTTTGAATATTGAGAGCTTTTTGAATATTCGAGCTTGTCATCTCTTCAATTATTGTGATGGCTGCATCCTCGACAGTAATGCCTTCGGAAGGCCACCTCAGCTGTAAGATCTGCTTTAGCTCGTCTGGTCGAGGGGCTGCATATTGGTGATAGAGGGCTACGTCGTTGCCGACCAGGTCGTACATTTTGACTCTGCGATCGAAGCCCGGTACGCCCATGAGAATAAAACCGATTTTGTTTTGCTGGCGAAAATCATTGATGGCGTCAAGGCACAAGAATGACAATCGATGAGCATGGTTGATAATTATTAGCTCAAGGAATTCGGTCGCTGGGGTCAAGCTTTGCCGTAAGCGCTCAGGCTCATACCAATTAAGAGAGTCCTGGACCAGAAAATCAAACTTGTTACGAAGGGAGTTCAACGCAGAATTTAGCCGCTTGATCGTGCAATTAATTTCGGCGTCCCAGTAGGCCGTGTGACAATTGTCTAGCTTCGGAGGCGGCGTCTGCGGGCGACGTGGAGTGTCTAGAAGTCCTTTAATGGTTGGCCACTGCGCATAGACCTGAGCCGAGGCCTCCTTGCCCACCCCAGGTTTGCCGGTGCAAATATAGAGGGCGCGGCTGATCCTGCAAGCATTTGCAATTTCCACGAAGCGGAGATGTTGCCTCGTCTGAACGAACTGATCGCCTTGGCTTTTACTCGTCAACGGAATATCTCCTTATCACCGGATGCTGCGATTTGCTGACTACTGGCGTGGCTACTTCCTCTATTTCTGGAGGTGGAATAGGCCTGGCTGAGTCAGTTTCGTAAAGCTTCACCAGGGCTTGGGCGGTTGATATCTTTGTCCGCAAATTTTTCTTTCTGAGACTTTTTGCTTTTTGAATGTCTTTGGAGGTGGGCTTGATATCGGATATTTCAGGGCAATGCGCCACACATACAAATTTGTTTTCATGGAAGACAAACACCTGAGAGACATCGGTTGGGTCGTATCTAATTACTACTGATTCGCGGACGTAGCCTTCCTGAAGCTCAGTGTTTGTGTACCTTAAGTTGAGAGTGTGAATACCGTCATTGCGTACTAGGCGCCTATCCGGAATCGTCATAAGAAGCATGTGTAGCCGCTCTTGTGACTCTGGCATACGCGGTACTGGAAGTTTCTGGCTCCAACGAAAGAAAGGTGTTTCGCCTGTGTCGTCGTTTTTGTGATGCATGTATTCGTTGACAAGCCAGCTATGAAACATTCGTCGAAACTCGTCCATATTGAGGCCGGGCTTTTGTGGCGGCTGATCTTCTCTCGTGTAGCCCGGCAGCTCACAAAGGAAAAGTTGATTCATCGTTTCGAAAAAACGTTCAATTTTCCCTTTGCCTTGAGGGTAGTA
Source organism: Desulfosporosinus sp. (assembly GCA_031292075.1). Lineage (GTDB taxonomy): Bacteria > Bacillota > Desulfitobacteriia > Desulfitobacteriales > Desulfitobacteriaceae > Desulfosporosinus. The sequence goes on along the minus strand of JARLHW010000178.1, from coordinate 1,570 downwards.
TGGGCGGCCTTTGATAAGCTCGAAGTCTAGCTCGACAGATATGTTTTGCAATCGCTTGGAGATGAAGTCAGACCCTCTGTCGGTGTACAGTTTTTCTGGAATGCCGCAAGCAAGCCAGCTCTGCTCTTTCTTGTGCCAAATAGCCCCTCGCAGTGCCAGAGCGGTTCGCTGGGCGGATGGTGGCACAAAATCAAGGTGATAGCCGGTAATAGCTCGGCTGTAGTCATCAAGAATGGCTGTTAGTATTGGTTTTAGAGCTTGGCCCAAATCATCCCAAACAAAAATGTCCATGAAATTATGATCGGCTTGCCAGATTTCGTTAGGGCAACTCGCTTCAAAGCGGTGACACATGTCGTAGAGTCGGCGGTATTCAGCACTGTCTTTGGAAAGTGTGAGGAGGTCCGCCGGCAAGCTGTTGTGAATTCGATAGACGTTCCAATAAGTCGGCTCAGGCCATGTTTGCTTCGCGCAAATCCTGGCTACCATTCTCTGAACGGTGGAACAACTGAGATGGGGATTAACTATCAGATGCGCTTTGATAATTTCTCCAACGTCTGTTTGAACTTCAAACTTACCTTTGTCAGATCGCTTTTTTCGCTCCAAAGCTGCGGCACCTTCTCTGCGAAAGCTCGCCACCATTCTGGAAAGAGTGCTGCGATGGATGCCTGTTTCTCGAGCGCGCTGAGTGATACTAACGCCTTGCTGAAGGCACGGTGCGATTAACTCAAATTTGTCGAAAGATTTGGCTTCGTCATCGGGTGAAATAGTTTTATGCAGGCGGCAAAAATCCGTAGTAGAGTAAAGTAGCAAAAGTCCTAAGATGTGCTACAGCACGGCAGCACCCTGAAAGCGGCATGGAAAGACTAGCAAAAGATTGACTTAAAACTTGGAACTAAAAATATAAGATTTGCTAATAAAAAAGAAAGTGTGTGATCCGTGAAAATTGGCTATGCAAGAGTATCTACAAAAGAACAAAGCCTGGATATACAAATTAAGGCGCTCCAGAAATCCGGATGTAAGCTGATATATTCAGAAAAGGTTTCTGGCGTCGGCCGGTCCAGGCCTGAGTTTGAGCGTATGATGCAACAAATCGGCAAGGATGATGTTTTGATCATTTGGCGTTTGGACAGGCTTGCGCGTTCGACCAAGGTGCTTCTTGAAACGGTAGAGAAACTGACAGAAAAAGGGGCTTCTTTCAAATCCTTACAGGAGCCTTGGGCTGACACCACATCTGCCACCGGTCGACTTGTTATGACTTTCTTTGCCGGCATGGCAGAGTTTGAAAGGGACCTGATAAGAGACCGGACAGATGTCGGTCGCAAAGCCGCTCTAGCTCGAGGTGTTCAATTCGGTCGTCCTGCCAAATTGACGGAAGAGCAGCTTAAATTGGCCAGAAAACTTTTGAAGCAAGGGAAATCGATTCGATATACAGCGGATGTTTTTGGGGTGCATTTCACTACGCTTTATCGATATCTCCGGGCGTGATTTTTTAGTCGAAATTTTGTAGTAGACCGGTCAACCGACGCAAATATCGTGCAAAAAACTGTCGCATTTATCGTGCAAAGTGACA
>JARLHW010000017.1 GCA_031292075.1 Desulfosporosinus sp. | reverse complement strand
ATCCTTGATGCGTTGATAGATACGCGTCGCCCCCTTTCGCACGTAGTCATAGATATCACGCAATCCCTCGCCCTTCTGTGTGCTCATCCATATCTTCTTGTTAGCCTTCTTCCACTTTTCGATCATGGGTTCGCCACTCTCATCCCAACCTGACGCGCGGCCAAAGCTCTCATTGGCTAATCGGGAAAGAAGGAAATGGCAGCAGAATTCACCGCAGTTGGAACTCGTGTCATTCTGATCAGCTATCGCATTGTCCTTGTAGCGCAGATAGGTATCCTCGGGGTGTACTTGCTTAACTAGCGTCTTCAAATCGTTGAACCATTCCTTGGAGATTGGATCAGCCAGAGGATCGTAGTACTCGACACTGTGGCTTCCGTGCGGGCGGACATCGATGAAAAACGCGCACCAATGCTCACCTGGCTTGCTACGTGGGTCGGTGTTCATAATAAAACAGAAGCGCTTCATTCGTTGAGGATTAACCAAATGCATTTCGTCCGCGGCAAACGTACCCAGGAACTTTGTGCCCGCTGGAGCCATGACCTTACGGATGTCATCTTCACTCATACCCCGCTTTTCCATTTCTTTCCAATCTTCATTATTGCGTCGCCCTTCGCCCACAAGCTGCTTAATTTCGGCATTTAGTTGGGAGATTTTATCTTCGTCTGGCTTATATTTCTCGCGGTCAATCTTATCGGTGACGAGTTTATCGAAATCAATTGTTCTGCGTTCGAGGAGCGAGTTAAGCATGTCTGCCTTATCGGCATAATATTTTCGATAGTCTTTGGGTTTAATATCCTCGAGTTTTGCCATATCTTCGATGGTTAGACTCGACACATACTTTTGTGTATCGGACACCGCTTTCCTAAGATCGGCTTTCTCGTGCTCGAATAGGTGCTGTCTCGCATCAACTAAGTCCTTGAACAATTTATTCGCCCGGCGTCGGGTATCCTTCGAATCTTCTATCATCACAACTTGTTCATCCAGCATCGCGTTCTGCTCCTCGAGGAGTTTTTCCTTCGCAATGATTTCCTTATCGAGGGCCTCCTGTTTTGCACGGAGTAGAGATTCTAAATTTGATACGGCATCAACCGCATCTTTTTCTTCATCGCCGGGAAGCAACTGGGGGAATGAACCGCTTTTGAGGAGTTTCATATCGTCCTTTAGCTTCTGGATATCTTCTTTCTCTGCCGCTTTGATCGCTTTAATCTCATTCTTTTGCTCTTCCTTAAGATCTTTCAATGCTTGCTTGGTATCTCGGATATCTACTCGGGAGTTATCCAATGAAGCATACCCCGTGGTTGATGGGATTGATATTGCCCGGGTCGTTGTTTCAGCTGTCTTCTTAGCTCGACGGCGCCTGGGATGGAAGTGCTTGATCATCCATTGAATGAGATCACGCTCACTAATTTCCGGATGCACTTTGATTTTCTTCTTACCAACTTTTACATATCGCTTACCCTTTTTACGAATAAGTGTGGGTTGGTGTGCTGATGACATTTGCGTATATAGGATAAAAAATAAAATTTCCAATTTACAAATCCATAAGTTTCCTCTTCAAATCTGCGGCTTTTGGTGGATCCGATAAGTAGATATTGACTCCACCATTTCCCCGATTCTCCCGATTCTTTTTCTGTCCTTTGAGTGTGGCCAGTTGAGCTTCCAACGCTTTCATTTGCTCCATGATCGTGCTTGTCTTAACTTTTACCTTTGATGGCTTTCCTGGCTT
>JARLHW010000177.1 GCA_031292075.1 Desulfosporosinus sp. | reverse complement strand
CCCCAAAACCCCAAAACCCCAAAACCCCAAAACCCCAAAACCCCATGGATGGAGCCCCCGGCTAGTCTTCTCATATCTGGCAAAACACTGACGTATTTTTAGAGAGAATCCGCAAGATAAGATAGAAAAGAAATATGTCCGTGGCAGGGATAACAACAACCAGAAAGGTGGCAAACATACACGAGAACTCGTACTGCGTTCACACTTTGCAAAGACTATATCTCTGGCGTGTGGACTCGTCGCTGAGATCCTACATATTGCTCCAGAATGTCCCGGTGAACTATTCCAATCTGTGCGTCACGGGGGACACAATATTCTTCCTCGGGATCGCGAAGCACTCGATACGGACGCTGATCGGCCATATGCATTAAAAAAGGAACTTCACGTCGCTCGAGCTGTCCCGCGGGCCCGACATGCTCTGGAAGAAACGCAGTATTGAATCGCTCGGGGTCTCTGACTTCGCGATCTATTCGTACGGGATTTCGGACAACATGGGCGGGAATACAGTCTTCGAGAAGTTCTCGCTGCGTTCCGGGAGATGGACCAAGGTTCCATCCATAAGTCGTCGGGTGACCTATCCGCAAGTCTGCGAGTTCCAGCACAGGATTCTGTATTGCTATGTCAACAACGAGCACAATGTCCCCGATCCTCTGGAGTATTTATACCGCATGGACATAATGGTTGAAGAAGCCGGCTGGAAGCAGATCATAATAAGAAAGAAGGTGAACATACATGTGATGTTTCAGGAAAGCCTCAGGGGGATAATAATGTTCGGCGACAAAATACAATGACTGTTCGATGTGTACACAGACAAATATCGGTCGTCGAGGGAGAACAATATCCTGTCTTACATAACTCTACAGAGTCGGCCCATGTTTTCCAGAGGGTGCGCCTTTATGTCGTATCGCATTTGCACTGGACAGATGTTCCGGTACTCTTTCGTCAAGCACAGCAGCGCCTATCCTCGCATAAACTTCCTATTACTTCCTCTGTCACATGACTAAGTACCCGGCTTATACTGTTTTTGTATGCGATATTGCCGAATCACCTTGGGAGCGGGTTTATCTTCTCGCTGATCCTATCCCTTGTCTTTCGAAAGGGGTTTTGGGGTTTTGGGGTTTTGGGGTTTTGGGGTTTTGG
>JARLHW010000176.1 GCA_031292075.1 Desulfosporosinus sp. | reverse complement strand
TGCGCGCGAGCTGGGAGCAAATCTCAAGGCATATCCAAAACTCTCCTTTCACATTTCAATAAAAGGAGATAAAGATATGAATTATAAGATTGTTGATAAGGAAAGCTTTGCAGTAGTAGGTAAACAAAGAGGGTTGAGTTTGGTGGACGGAGAAAACTTTATCCAGGTGGCTAAATTCTGGGACGATTGCATTAAGGATGGTTCATACCAGTGGCTTAGCTCAAAGGCAGGCAAGCTTGGTCTCCTAGGTATATTTAAGGATTTCGGTAAAGATGACTTTAATTATATAGTAGGAGTTGAGGAAATCAAAGACACCCTTCCGAAAGGATATGTTTCGGCAACTATACCTGCTGCAACCTATGCTGTATTTGAATCAGTTGGAACACTGCCTGAAGCTTTAGTGAATATTATCCGAAGGGTATATTCAGAGTGGTTCCCAGCTACAGGACATCATTATCCTTCATTAACCCTTTAGAAATTGCTGCATAACTTTTACCGTCGAGGTATTCTGTGAATACCCTGCGCACAAGTTCTGCTTCTTCTTCATTTATAACCAGTTCGCCATCGTCATTTTTATCATAGCCAAGAAACCTCGTGGTATTGACGATCACTCGCCCGCTTCAAACTGTCGTGCTATCCCCCATTTGGTGTTCTCAGATAATTTTCTGCTATCATCCTGCCCTGTACAAGAGAACATATACCCAATTAAAAGCCCCTACTTCCAACATGCTCAAGAACCGTGGAGGAATTGATTTGTCATCAAGGCCCATGCTATTGAAGGACAAAACTACTTTAGAATGAATTCAGTAATGCAAAGCACTTCTGTCATGACATTTATGGCACGAATCTGCCCCTTGTTCGTTAGCATTTTGCTGGCATTTGCTTCCATAAGCCAAAGGTATTTTGAACGATTTGCCAGTAACTCGACTACTCTGAATCCAATTTCCTTCATTATGACGTAAGAAAGGCAGCTCTTCCCCTTGAGCGGTCATGAGTATTTGATCTCCGATGTGCAGTGCAGGAAATTGAGGATTCGTTATTTGCTCTTCGAAAGCTAAATCCTGCGGATTCTCAATTTTCTTGGTTAAGGGAAGCTTTTCCTTGGTGCCATGACAATCGAGACACTGAAGATGAACGGTATCATTCTGTGATGTATGCAACTGGTCATCTCCCATGACATCTTGCCTGGTATGGCAATCGATACAGTCAAGGCTCACTTCACACTTGGCAAAAATTTCACTCGGCAGATAATAGTCACTTAAGCGGTCCGTCCAAGTCGCATCTCCTGTTTGCCAATCTCTTACAACCTTAGCCATATCAGGGCGAATAGTAAAGCTCATTTTAAGGGCATCATGGTTCCCTTGGTTATGACACTGGTTACACTGGGTGTAAGGTATTTGAGTCGTTAAGCGATGGATCATGCCGTGGTTAAGGTTATCTGCTTTAATTGTCGTATCATCACCGATGTACGTATGGGTTGAGTTAGTTAAAATATGACATGTTTCACAACCATTACCTTGTATTTGACCCTTTGCGCTGCTCTGCTCCTGGCTCTGAGCAGTCGCTGATTGAGGATAATTAGTGGGTAAGGGGATATTCCCTCCACTTTGATGACATTGACTCAGGCAGTCCTGTTTAAATCTCTTTTCATTAGGCCGTCCCTGCAGAGGATTAGGATAATAAAATGCCACCTCACCCTTGGTGAGTCCCGGAACATCTTTTGTTTTGTCTAATCCGAACATCCTCCGCACAACACTTAGCTCTCCGGCTTTAGTAGACATTAACGAGGTTTTGACTAAATCAACTTCATTATTGGCCCGCTCTTGGTTACCTGCATGACACGCTTCTCCATTCGCCCCTATCCCCCCACAACTTAAAGAGGCTGCATCTAAAGAACCAGGATGACTGCCCCCATACATCTGAGTGTGAGCAGTGGTTTCGTCCAGCGACAAAGGATTCCCGCCATGGCAAACCGCACACCCCAACGTATTGCTGGGATGGGAGTTCGATATTTCTTCAATACCAATATGACAGGTTTTACAGCGCTCGACCTTCCCATTGGGGAGAATAAGGTCAATAATCTCAGGCTGGCGATTTTGATAATTTGTTATTTCTAATTGAAGTTGTTCTTTCTTCTTTTCATCATTAACAGTTCGGAGCTGAACTTGCAGTTTGGAAATTTGCTCAATAAAATACTCCTTTTGATAGTGAGTCCAGCTTGGAGTTGCGCCCTGTTTCAGGACGAGAATCACTATCAAGATCAGAAAAAGACTAGCCAGCAAGAATGTTTTTTTCATACTACGTCCACCAAAATTCTTGGACCATAAACCAGATCAGAAGAATCATTACAAGACCGAAGAGGATACCAAAGATCCTCTGCGCCGACTTCACACCCAGAAAATCAACAAGCCAGGGTAAGCCAGCAAGCCCTGCTATTAAGAGCAGGGGAAAAACAAGAGCGCCTAACCACGGCGGCAGATATAACAACAGAATTTGGAACGGACCAAAAATCCACGGAGCAACTGCATGCGTGACAGAGGAAGCTTGATTACTTGTCCCGACCCCTGCCGGGAATTTTAGGGCTAAGGCCGTACAGAAAGCTAAAAAAAATAGCGCAGCTATTCCCTCTTTTTCGATCAGATGTTTAATTGGCGAACGTGCCATTCAGGCTTCCCCCTCAGAGCGGACGTACTCCCCCGTCACGGCGGATACGCCAAAAATGATATAGTTGTAAGAACAAAGCCACCAACGGCAGACCGAGACAATGCCAGACATACACCACTAAGGTACTTCCGCTTAACGCGGAGGGCTCTCCGAACAAAATCTGTGCCAGCCCTGCCCCCATCCCGGGAATTAACCCTAAAATATGGACAGCAACCGTCGCGGCTGCGCCACTTTCTTGAGATCCGATCAATAAGTAACCTGTAAAATCCAGAACCAGAACTAGAATCAGCAAAGACACTCCGACGAGCCAATTCAATTGTTTAGGGGACTTGTAGGCCTGGGTCCTAACCACACGCAGCATATGGAGATTAACTGTAACAACCATGACCTGACCAGCCCAATAATGTAAATTTCTAATCACGCCGCCATAGGGAATTACAGAAGCGAGCGTGAGAATACTACTGAAACCAGTACTTTCTCCCGGTTGATAATGAAACATTAACAAGAAACCTGTAATCCCAAGCACTACAAAAGCTAGGAAAGAGAACCCTCCGAGGCAAAAGGTGTTGAGCACTGTAAGAACTCCGTCAGAGATATAGCGTGGCCTAAGGTGGTTAACAAAGTTTTTCTTATAGCCTTCAGGTATTGGTGCTGGTTCCTGGGTTTCCTTCTGTTTTGGTTCCTGTTTTGGTACAGTAACATGATCTTTCATCCTCGGAATTCCATCCCAACTTGTTTAGCGGTATTAATCATCAATGAACCATCCGCTTGAAGTTCAACCGCCACTCTTGGCAAAGTTTTAGGGGCAGGTCCTGAAATGGGCCTGCCCTCGACATCATATACGCTCCCGTGACAAGGGCAAAGCCATTCTTTCTTTTCTGGATGATAATTCACCTCGCAGCCCAGATGGGTACAGGTTGCGACTAAAGCCATAACTCCCAAAGAGTCTCGCTTTACCCATACTCGAGCCTTGGAGGCGTCTTGCCAGTCACTGTTTTGATTGAGCAGTTTGTTATAAACCACTAGCGGAGATTGCCGATGGTCCTCCTGACTCGTAAGATACTTCACCAGAGGCTCAATTGTCAGGGCACCAGCGGCGATAATCCCACCCCAAGCTAAGCGTAACACCGCACGTCTCGTCCATTTTAATGGATCAGGCATCGACACTCCTGGCCTCCTCTAGTATGCTCAAAACCAGCCACTTATTTGACCAGCATAGGTTATGATATATCGCACAAAAAATCCTCCCAATAAGACAAGAAAGCTACTACTGATGGTTGCCGGCAGAGCCCATCGGACGGGGATCTTATCCTTAAGTTCCAGCAATTCCAACGAAAAAGGCAGCACCAAACCAAGTCCAACAATCAAAAACCAAAAGATTCCCGCATAATGACCGTACAACAAATTACCAAAGGCCATTGATTCGCTGGCAGAGCGAAATCTGCCCATGATAATAATTATTAGTATAAGCAAACCCTCGAGAATTATCAAGGCCGCATCAGCCTTGGTCAAGACGTGTAATTCCCGGTGCCTGGCACGCTGCCACGGACTTAGAGTTGCTATTAAAATCACAGAGGCAACTCCCGTCGAGAGCGCTGAAACTAAAAACAGCACCGGAAGCAAGGAGGCATTCCACAACGGACGTACTGCCGCATTAAGAAGGAGCCCCGTGTAGGAAGCGACACCCACTGATAAAAAGGGCATAAATTTTGCCAACCCTCTTTTCCACTTATCTGTGTTTTGCGAGTGCCCCAAAATTTGATATTTCTCCGGGAGCCAAAGATAAAGGTAGATAAGACTTAAAGTGGTAAAAAGAAGAATCGCCCAACTCCCGTACGACATTGGGGACCTTACTTGCAAGGTAAGGAACAAGCGATAAAAGTTAAACGGACTACCCAGATCGAGTAAGAGCACACCTAAACCCAAAGAAATCGGGAAGGGGGATATATAAGCGCCCATGCGGCTAACACGTTCAAACTCCTGACCACCGTAAAGAAAGGCCAGATTAGAAGTTACCATAGCACCAGCGCTTAACCCTGCAGTGAAGAGGTAAATAACGATCATTAATCCCCAGGTAAATTCCAAGCAGCATACCTCCTAAAAAGCTTATTTCCCCTCAGGTATTTCCGGAACAGCTTTGTCAATATAATAAATATTGGGGCCGGTTCCCACTTGTTTTAACTGCTGTCGGGTCGGATATTTGGCGATCAACTTAGAGACTACACTGTCTGGATCATTGAGATCGCCGGCTTGGCGAGATTTTCCTAAACAAGTCTGAACACACGCTGGTCCTAGCCCTTGCTCAAGCCGTTGTAAACAAAACGTGCACTTATCCGCCTTGCCGGTATCAGGATTTGCAAAACGAGCGTTATACGGGCAGGAGACAACACAATATTTACACCCGATACATTTGCTGTTTTCAACGATCACGATTCCGTCTGGACGTTTTTGCGAAGCCCCCGTAGGACATACCGATACACAGGGTGGGTGCTCACAATGCATACAATTTCCGGGTTGAAAAACTTCCTTAACCAGAGGGAACTGCCCCTGAACTCCGCTGCTCTTTACCCAGTTACGAGTACGCTCCAGGGGCACATCGTTTTCGGCACGACAAGCCACCATGCAGGCATCGCAATCAATACAGCGCGAAGTGATAATGACAAATCCCATGCGAACAGCCATAGTTTCCCCTCCTACGCCTTACTCACCATGACAAACGTTTCACTTAAACAAGAACTCCCTGAGATCGGATCCGTGATGGTTTTGTGCAGGGCTGAGTCACTCGCTCCCAGGCGATAAGCCGACTTAAGCCCTTTACTCACATGCCCAAATCCACCGACCATAAAGATGCAATCCGGTCGTATGCCCTCAGTGACATAAGCCTTAATACTAATTTTCCCAACGTCACTCTCTACAACCACTTCATCATCCGTCTGAACCCCAAGCTTAGTTGCCGCCGAGGTATGCAGCCAAGCTCGATTAACAGGAAAGACTTCTAACAGCCAGCGATTGTTCTGGGTGAACATTTGGGTATGCTGCGCTGTTTTCCCGGTTAAGAGATAATAGCGACCTTCTTCTGGCCGCGGCGGTTCATTCCAGGTCGGTACAGCTTTCTTGCCCATTTGAGCCATGATGCCTGATGAGATTTCGATTTTCCCGCTACTCGTTTGAAACTCGAAATCTTTAGAATGGTCTTCTTTGAAGTTTTCTAGCTTGTAATGCCCAACCCGCTGTAATTCCTCTAAACTCACCGGAAAAGGCTTAAGCTGCTGAGTCAAGAGATCCTTTTCATCCTTATAGGGTAGAAATTCACCCAGCCCTAATTTTTCGGCCAATTCTTTATATATCATTAAGCTACTTTTTGTTTCATAAAGAGGCTCAATCACCGGTTGGCGAATGAAAATTTTATTTCCGATCGGAACTAAGCCATCAAAACGTTCAAGATAGCTGGATTCAGGCAAAATTACATCGGCATAATACGCCGTATCACTGGCTTGAATATCGATCACCGCCACAAAATCCAACTTCATCAGAGCATTGATGGTTTTTTGTCGCTCCGGAATGGATAGCACTGGATTTTGTCTGGATATCAGCCACCCTTTAGCTTCATAGGGTTTACCTGTCAAAATATTATCCCGCATTGTCTGAATAACCCCATAGGCTAAAGGCACCATTGGATACTGCCAAGGCACTCCATCCAGACGAATCCCTTGAGCCGGCGGAAAAGGGGGATGCGACAAAACTCCAAGCTTAGCTGTATTCATTTCCTGATCGGGAATGAGTCCGCCAGGCTGCGCCCAATTCCCTAGCAGAGCATTGAGCACGGCAATCGTTCGTTCGTTTTGGAAAGAATTAGAGAAATTTGACGTTCGCCAATTAGGATGCACTATCGCTGCCGGAGCAGCAGCGGCCACTTCCCGGGCAATACGACGAATCGTCGTCGCAGCGATCTCACACTTTTTCTCCGCCCATTCAGGTGTATAATCTTTCACTTCTGTCACTAGATCGTCAAAACCTTGAGTATAACGTTGGACAAACGTTTCATCATACAACTTCTCAGCAATCAGAACATTAATCATGGCCAAGTAGAAAGCGGAATCCGTACCGGGACGAACCGGCAACCATTCAGTTGCCTTGGCAGCCGTCTTACTAAAACGCGGATCAAGGACGACTACTTTAACACCCCTAGCTACCATTTCGATCATTTCCTGAGTTTCATTATTTGAAATACCCTCCGCTAGATTTCGCCCGGTAAAAATTATATACTTACAATTTCGATAGTCTGTGCCCGGTTGAGGGATACCGTACGTATACAGAAACCCTGTCGTCATGGCATTAAAGCATAAACTTCGTTGAGTACCGTAATTAGGAGTACCATACGCTTTAAGAAGATTTTCAAAAAACGGTTGAGATAAGTTATCCGTGGAATTGAACATCATAGCCTTAGCTCCATAGTTGTCTTTTATCTTCTTCATTTGCTCAGCCGTATAACTTAATGCTTCATCCCAAGAAGCCCGACGCCACAAGCCACTCCCCCGTGCCCCTGCACGAATAAGAGGAAATTTAATTCGATCAGGGCTATACAACGTTTCAATGCCAGCATTACCCCGCGGGCATAATTTTCCTGAATTGTTAGGATGATTTGGATCCCCTTCTAACTTTTTTACGATTCCGTTCTCAACCCTAGCAATCACCCCGCACCGCCAAACACATTGCTCGCAAATGGTCGTAACATACTTCACCCCTTTAGCTGCAGTCTGCGCGGGACTCTTGATCCCCAAGCTGGCTTCCGGGGCCAGTAGACCTAATCCAGCAGTTGCGCCAACGCCCATGGCTGCCGTTGCTACAGTGCCTTTGATAAACTGACGGCGGCTGAACAATTGGTCCCAAGTATACACTTTGGACACCTTGCCCCCTCCTTTCATTCGCTCATTTGCTGCTCTGGGATTCTAGAGGACTTGTTTTTCCGTTTCTTTGGAACTTTCCGCAATTTTTGAACCCACGTAGAAAACTCCGGTACACAGAACAAAGAGTCCGATAAACAGCCAATGGTTGACATGAGAAAGATCTTCGAGAGTTTTTTGTCCATAGTCACCGATGGTAGAGATCTTCAAAAATATGGATTGATAAGTAGCTCCGAATAAAATCCCACCAGTAAGAAAACCTAAGAGTCCTGGAATCAAGTAGTCTAAATTTCCTTGACCACAACCTGTGATCAACGTACCCGGTCACGTGCCGGCCAAGGCCATACCCACTCCAAACAGGAGCCCGCCTATGAGATTACCTACAATATATGTGGACGAAACTTGATCCAGCCGAATAACCCCTAGATCCTTCAGCCCATAGAGACAGACCAACCCCACGGAGATCCCTGTCATCATAAACTTCATGACCGTATTATCTTTAAAGCGGAATTGATTAACGATTTTATGATAGTGTCCGAGACCAGCCTTTTGGAGGGCAAAGGCAAAGAGAAAACCAATGACAATGGGAACTACATAAATCATCATCTTAATAATCCCTCCCATACAAAATCTTAGTGGTAATAATTCCCGATACAAACAATCCAACAATAAAAATCAGCCCTGCAGGAGATAGTTGCATTGTTCCTGAAATTGCCAGCCCGCTGGTACACCCACCCGCAATACCCGAAGCATATTCAATGATGATCCCTCCGATAAAAATCAAACTCCAACGTTTGAGTTTACTCGGTCCAAATATTTGAGTCCAAAGCTGATCAGGCATCATTCTAAACTTAAAATCTTTGGACCAAATACTGGAGGTAAAGGCACCTAGCAGCATTCCGGCAAACAACAGAATCTGGAAACTTAAGACCGGTGGCATCTGAAACTTAAAGTACATCGAATTAGCTAAGTTAGAATGAAACAGCTTTAAGAGCAGACTATCAATACTTTCTAAGCCTCCCGACGAACCAATGGTTTTGTCCACCAGGACATAGGAAGCGGTGGCCGTCAATCCCAAAAGAACTCCGGCTGACCAGGGAGACCAAATTTTTAGCTTCATTTTCTCATTAAAGGCCAAGGTGCTCTCCCTCCTTTACGTTCTTCATTACGTCACTCAAGGAAGATAAGGACTTGAGTGCACTTTCATCCAACGTTTGAAGCTGCGCTTGTACTTTTTCGGGCAAATGCGACACAACCTTTAACACTTGGCTACCTTGTTCGCGTTTCAAGATTTCTTGCAGGGCCAAAATTGTCTCCATATCCCCTTTTAATAATTGAGTGAACACTTCCTGCACTTCAGGGGGAAGTGAATTAAACGGAACATTTTTTTGTTTTCCTTTCAAAAAAGACCACGGCCACAAGCCTTTTCTCCATCTCAAAAGTACCGCGGCTAAAACTATCAGCGCCAAAACGTCAGCGATGACCATCGCCCAAGCTAACCAAGGCAACTTGCCATTAGAATTAAAATCTATGATATCAAAATTCGGATTGGCACTCGGAGGAACCTGCGTAGCGCCTAGAGATGGAGCCACAGTCTCACTTCCTGAAGTAGGTGTGTTGCTGGGTGTGGAGGCACTGGCTGATGTCCCCCCCGTAGGATTGGAACTTGCTGCAGATCCACCATATTTAGCGACCCGAGCTGCACTATCCGTTGGGTGACAGGACACACAGGTTTGATCAGGTTGAGCTAGGGGCTTGGCAAGCATCCCGACATGGGCTTTTGTCTTATCTGTTTCCGTGGCCACACCCAAGTGGCATGCTTGACAAAAATCTCCAAAGGCATGTTGGGTATGCCAAGCTCCCTTTTTAGAGACTGGATCTGTTCCTTGAACTTCGTGGCAGGTTTTACACGAAGAGGTCGATGCACCACAGGCGGCCTCAGATACTTTTGGCGGTGTAAACCAGAAAGAACCCAGAAGAACAATAACGAATACACCAAAAACTAAGGATAATAAAGGCCATTTTTTGTTTTTCACGTTTGCTCTTCACCTCACAGTTAATAAATTTTACTCCATACGGCCTATCGTTTTAATACCACCTCCAAAGATCATCTCGAATCTGATAGGTTTATGTTTCCTAGAAAAACGCTGTAAACATTCAGCTTCTTCCCCTACCCCCCTGGGTATGGGGTATCATCTCTCTCTTAGAATACAACGAAATAAATAATAGGTCAATATATTTTAGTCTATATTTTAAAATTTCTAAATATTTAAAATACTATTACGGAAACTGAGTTTCTAGCGTGTAAAGAAAAATTGACATTAAACAAGCCCTCGCAAATAAAGCGAGGGCTTGTTTAATTTTATCAGTGTTGTCGAAGGTCATGGTGCGACCCTCTTACCCACCTGAATTTTCTGCTACGCCTCATTGCACATATTACATCCTGTACAACTCTTTAACATCTCACAGGAATTGCACATCTCAGCCTTGTCACTTGCTACGAGACAATAAGTACCTTCAATCTTCCAGCAAGCTTTAGATTCGTTGACTGGAACAACGCTATTTTGATGGGAACCACCCTTGCAATTCTGCTTGTACCAGCAAAAATACATGGCAGTCAAGTGCTTTACCCCAGCAATATTTAAGCCCTTTTCATGGATAAGATATTTAATAAACTTGAGTCTTCGAACGTCATTACTGGAATACTTACGTTGATACCCTTTCCGATCAGGGCGTATAAGGTCATTCCGTTCCCAGACCCTTAGGGTCTCAGGGTGTTCTCCCAGTAACTCTGCTATAGTGCCAATTGTATATAGCCCTTGATCTTCATCAAACATTGTTTTATCCACCCAAACTATTTTTACTATTTTGGATCTGCATTACATTAATTCTTCCGTAGCCTTATTATAAACTCATTAGCTAATTATATATTAATAGTTAATAAGTTACAATTGTATTATTGATGTTATATCGAAAAAAATAAAGTAAGACCAGGAATATATGCTAAAGAGCAACTTCCCGGTCTTACTTTATTTAATTAAGCTAGATTATTCTTACCAGTGTTCGTTCTAATCTGTTCAGCTAACCGTTTAGCAACTTGATCAAAAGCCGGGGATTGATAATCTTCAACTTTACCAGCATCCGATAATTCAGCAAGTACAGGATCAATTGGCAGCTCACCCAAGAAAGGAATAGAATTCCGTCCTGCTTCTGCCTCGCCTTGTGGTTTTCCGAAAATTTCTATTCTCTTTTCGCAACCAGGACACTGAACATAAGCCATATTTTCTATCAATCCATAAATCGGCGGCTCATAGTGACGGGTCATTTTAATTGCTTTGCGCACAACCATATTGGCTAAGGACTGAGGACTTGTCACCATAACAACTCCATTGACAGGCAAGGATTGGAATACCGTAATCGCTACATCCCCCGTCCCAGGCGGCAGGTCAATCAACAGATAATCCAAATCACCCCAAATTACATCCGTATAAAACTGATTGACAATTTGCGTAATCAAGGGTCCACGCAAAATTACCGGATCATCTTCGGTTTCTATCATAAGATTTAAGGACATAATTTTAATTCCATCTCGGCTTTTGGAAGCGAGGATTCCAGCCTTACTGACACCCGCTTTTCCAGTCACTCCAAAAATTCTAGGAATACTCGGACCTGTAATATCAGCGTCTAAAATCCCTACTTTATACCCCTGACGCATGAGGCTCACAGCTAACATGCTGGTTACGGAGGATTTACCGACTCCTCCTTTACCACTCATGACCGCAATTACTTTGTCAATATGGCTTGCTTTTTGAGCATCTGTCAATTTAGGCTCACTAGAACAGCTTTCAGGGGTACAAGTTCCTGTTGCTGCAGAACAACTATTACACGACTCGCTCACGGTACTGCCTCCCTTTCTAAAACGACCTTTATCCGATCCAGGATAATAACCAGAATTTATGTTACTCTTCTGGTTCTAGTTTGTCAAGTTTGTCCTTTTTAGGCTTTAATTAATGTTGATGACCATGGTCATGTTCTTGACACACTGACCCAGTACTCACAATTTTCCCTTGGGCATAGGCTTGGGCAACATCTGCAACATTCCCTGAAGCCCCAGTGACAACAGCAAGCCCAACCGCTTTAAGACCATTGATCATGCCTCCGCCGATACCGCCACAAACGAGTACCTCTACTCCATGGTTCTTTAACATATTCGAAAGTCCTTCATGCTGATGCTGAAGATCTTTGGCACTTAATACTCCGACCTTACGTGCATTAGCACCTTCTATTTCAAACACTGTAAATGCCTCAGCACGCCCAAAATGAGCGTCTAGAACCTCACCGTTAGTAGGAATTGCGATCTTTTTAGACATAATGAACCCTCCAATTGATTTTGTTTTTATAGTCCCTGTGATCTCTGATAATCATTACCCGACGGTTTAAGAGTTTCCTCCGCAACAACCGCCATGACCTTGTTCTCTACGATGACCACCATTACAGGTATGCTTAGTACCGTTGTCGAGCTTCATCTTCTTTAAGTTTCCGCATTTAGGACAGGTTATTTCATATCCGTGTTTACCACCTGCCGTACATGGTTCAGCCTCCCACACTTGCCCACAATCAACACACTGAAACACCCTGTTTTTTATCACATAGTTACCACCTCGTATAATAATAGGTCGTCCTTCAATTAAAGCTGTGGCAATCTTCGACCTAGCTGCTCCTAAAATTCGCTGAAACGTTGCTCTAGAAACTCCCATTGACGCTGCACACTCGACTTGATCTAGACCCACTTTGTCTTTAAGACGGATCGCCTCTAATTCCTCAAGCAGAATTAATACTTCAGGCCAGCGTGACTGTCCCTGTGGAATAAACGTTTGGCAGACTATTGTATCATCGATCAGACCACAACAACGCCGCCTTGACATTGAATCAGCTCCTTTTGGGCATATGCTCAATTTATTATACCCAACATTCCCCAAAAAATCAAGTTCACTAGCAAAATACTAAGCCCTACCCACTTGGTGGATAGGACTTAGTATTTTGCGACGTTTAGATGCTTTGCACAAAGTAACACCTTTTGATTTACACTGAATCAAAACAAACTAAGTATATTTCGTTTCCCAATTTTTGACCTTTTACCAACTCACAGTGCCGTAGTGTGGCAAATTGGTTTTCCAATTCCCAGGCGGGTAGTTTAAAGTGGTCAGTTAATTCCTGCTTAGTAGCTTTACCATTATCTTTAATATAATTGTAAATGTCCTTTTGTAATGCCGTAAGGCCTTCAGTTCCTGAAAGTCCTAAGGCATCCCTATGAGTTTTTGCAGAATGAACCGCTGCTACATCACAGGTTTTTGGGGGTTGCATCGCGCCTATATAACAATCTTCACAAAGTGTTTTACCCCTATGATTATAACTTTCTCCTTCGGGGATAAGTCCTTGACATCTTTCGCAATTCATATGCCAGCCTCCTTCAAAGTATTAGATTGAATTCAATCCCTTGTTAAGTTTTCTTAGCAATGAAATCAATACTTCCTTTTCATGAATGTCAAGAGTGGACATGACCTTTTGCACGTAACTATTGTGTACAGGAAGGAAGGATTGAATCAAGGCACATCCCCTGTTAGTGAGGCAGACTCGAAATACTCTTTTATCGGAGGGATCATTCCTGCGCACCACTAGCTCTTCTTTTTCCAATCGCCCGATTAGACCGGTGATGTTGGCTCTGGAAACCAGCATCTTATTACCGAGTTCTGTCTGGATTAGTCCATGATCGCCCGTCATATACAAATGAATTAAGGCGTTGAACTTTGGCCAGGAAAGCCCGTACCGAAAAAAGTGCACTTCAAAGACATCCTCCAGAGTATTATGGAGCAACATCAGTTCATGTAACGCCTGGTTTGCAAGGTAACCGTTTGGCGAGCCTTGACTCTCTTTAATCTTTCTAACCTCCGTTATATTGTTAATATATTAACAATATAACCAGATGAAGAGAAAAAGTCAATACTGTTTGCATAATATTCCGAAAACAGAGGGGATAAAAAAGCCGTCATCCTTTAGAAAGATGACGGCAAAACCACCAATTTATTGATTAAGTTTCATGAGTGTTTCAATCGCTTTGTTCAGTACTTCCTGACGATCTTCCCCTTGGTCTATCGCGTCGATCAAACAGACATTTGCATAACGTTGCGCAATAATAACAGATACTTTATGGACCGCAGAGCGTATTGCGACAAGCTGCAGAAGTATTTCTTCGCACTCCTTCTCCTCTTCGATCATGCGTTCAACCCCTGCAATATGGCCGCGCACTGTTTTAAGCCGTGTCAGAATTTTTTTTGTTTCAGCCGGGTCCACATCTTTCACAAGGGCTCTCTCCCATCTCATCCTGATTAAAACTATCCGTTAATACTTAAAGGGAGGACTTCCCTTATCGCCCCAATACGCTTATTAACTTGAGGTTCCAACCGGGCGAATTATTTACCATAAAGTGTAATGTATTTTTGATAACTTTTCAAGACACGATCCACATAATCCCGTGTCTCCTTAAAGGGAATATCCTGTTGGCGTATATTCTTTGGATCAATCTGACCAGTTTTAATCCATTCTTGCACATGTCCTCTGCCACCGTTGTATGCAGCAATCACTAACATGGTATTATCGGAAAACACTTTTCGCAGACTAGCGAGATACCAGGTCCCATATTGAATATTCTTTTCAGGACTAAGTAAATCATTGTCACTGTATGTTTTGTCTCCAATACTTTGCGAGATTGATTGTGCCGTACTAGGCATCAGCTGCATTAACCCTTTTGCGCCTTTATGTGATTCCGATTGCGGAAGAAACTTACTTTCTTCCCTGATAACGGCGACAACAAGTAAAGGATCAACTCCGTACTGTAAGGCATATTTTTCTATGATATCCCGATGCGGATATGGATAAATGATCTTCTCGAAGGCGGGAATTTGCAATATACAAAAGACCGCCGTAAGGATGGCCAATAAAAACACAATAGTTTTTCGACTGATCAGCCAACGTTTCCATTTTTTTTTATCCATCCCATCTCCTCTTCTCGATTTATCTTGCTAATACTTTAAGTGTATTGATAAGACATTCCCTGATATGAATCAATCACTGAATCTTTGTTTCAGTAGTAATTCTTTCCAGGCCTTTTCAAGCTGGCGTTCTGTCTCCACTTCGCTTCCGGAGTTATCAATCACAACATTGGCTCGCTTGCGTTTTTGATCTAACGACCCTTGTGCCGCCATACGGGCTTCCACCTCACACCGACTCAGCTTGTCCCGCGCCAGAACACGCAAGATCTGGAGGTCCCGAGGCACCCACACAACCCAAACTTCGTCGACAAACCGTTCTAGCCCTGTTTCAAAAAGCAAAGGTACATCCCACACGCAAAATTTAGTTCCGGTATCTCGAAGCGCAGCTCGCTCGTCATTCATAAGTTCGACCACACGAGGATGCACGATGCTCTCAAGGCGCTTTCGTGCATCTTCGTCATTGAAAACCCGTTTACCTAATTTTGAACGATTAATTTGTCCGTTTTCCTCTAGGATCTCAGGCCCAAATTCATGGACTAGTTTGGAAATGGTTAGAAGGTCGGACTGCAACAATCTGTGGACCGTTTTATCAGCATCCAAAACAGGAACTCCCTGTTTTTTTAACCACAAGGCTACAGTCGATTTACCACTTCCTATTCCACCAGTTAATCCGATGGTCAACATATGCCTCACCTCAGATCAATTTACCCAATCCGACCAAGATTAACACTGCGCCCGGCAAATATTCTGCTTTGGCTGTCCAGTATTCCGGAATCTTGCCGGCCATCTGCTGACCTAAGCGCAACATTATAATTTGAGTTAAGGCCACGATACCAATCACAGATAGCGTCATGCCTGCCATTGCAGCACCAATCCCACTGGCAAAAGCGTCCATCGCCAGAGCACTGCCCAGCAAAAGACTTTCTCGAAGACTAATTCCTCCTGAGCCATCAACATCTGCTATCTGAGGGGTTTTCAAAACTTGGATCACTAATCCTAAAAATTGTAGTCTAACTTTGAAAACTGGTTCTGGAGCGACTATTGGCAGGCCAACGGCGAGTGCCGGAACCGCTTGCGGCAAGATCTCCCGCTCATGGTTCCAGATTGCCCTAGCCAGTTGAAAAACCCCCAGGGCGAGTATTATAAAAGCTCCCAATAAACGTGCTGGAATAAACCTCAGCCACAACGTTACCCAGCTGCCAAAAAGCATAGATATACCCATTGCAAAAACAGTACACAGGGCAATGACTATAAGAGAACTTAAAGGTAAGAGAATACGGCGTAATCCGTAAGCCAACCCAACACCAAATCCGTCCAAACTTAATGCCACTGCCATTAGCAAAGCTATCCCCATATATGTATCCCTCCAGCTTGCGACTTTTCAGGATAATATATGGGTTCATAAGCTATTTGGTGAAACTAATCACTTCCAGCAATCCATTCTTCTAAAATACTATCTCGGCGTTTCTTTACCGTTTCGCATTCTTCATGAAGCTTCATGGCTAATTCATAATTTGTATCTGCTAAAGCAAGGTCTGCTTCTAATGTTTGGAGTAACGTCTCTAACTCTTCAATTTCTGTTTCAAGTTGCTTCAGCCGCTTTTTCTCTCGGGCTACATTACGCGTTTCTTGCTGATCTTGATAACTTGGCTTAGTAATCCGTTCGATCGGGGCAATGGACGTTTCCTCTTGTTGCTTATACTCCTTGAAACCAGTGTAATCTCCCTCGTAAAGAAACAGTCCCTGAGATGTAAGTTCAGCGATCTTAGAGACGACTTTGTCCAAAAAGTAGCGGTCATGGGAAACAACAAGCACGGTGCCATCATACTCTTGAAGCGCTTCTTCGAGAACTCCACGGGTTTCCGCATCGAGATGATTGGTAGGTTCATCTAACAATAACAAGTTACCTTGCTCAAGAAAAAGCTTGCATAAAGCTAAGCGGCTCTTTTCGCCCCCACTCAGCACAGAAATAAGTTTAAAAACATCATCTTTTCTAAAACCATAGCATGCTAGCAGACTTCTGATCTCCAGATCCTTTAACTTCGAGACACCCCGAATTTCGTCCATCACAGTCCCTGAACTGCCTAAATTCTCATGTTCCTGGGAATAGTAAGCAACCTTGACATTGGCCCCTGAGCGTATAGTTCCCATAAAATGAGTCTGATGCAGAATAGCTTTTAATATTGAGGTTTTCCCGATTCCGTTTTTACCCAGCAAGGCAACCTTATCTCCTCGTCGCAAATCCAAATGAACTTTTTGAAAAAGAGTACGGGCCCCGTAGGTAATTGAAAGATCGTCGATCAGAAGGACTCGATCTCCACTCCGACCTCCACTTCCTAAGGACATTGCCAGTCCATGGTCTACTTTTGTAACCTGGATCGGTTTAAGCTTCTGGAGCTGACTTTCTCGACCACGGGCCTGCTTCGAATTGACCCCTGCCTTGTTCCTGCGAACATACTCTTCAAGTTTAGCAATTTTATTCGCAAGCCGCTCTGCTTCGCGGCTGACCGTAATATTTTCCAAGGCACGCAGTAGTTCGTATTCGGAATAATTCCCGGTGTAGCCTTTCAATCCCCCATTTTCCAGACAGAAAACTTTGGACACCGTACGATCCAGAAAGTAACGGTCATGAGACACAATAAGCAACGCCCCCGGGTAATCTCGCAAATACCCTTCGAGCCACTCAAGGGCTGCGATATCCAAATGATTGGTTGGCTCATCCAAAATTAAAAGTTCTGGCGATCGCAGCAAAAGCTTACATAAAGCTAACCGCGTCTTCTGTCCCCCGCTTAAAGTGGTGACTAGGGAATTCATCTCTGCTTCCAGCCCAAGGCCAGCCAAAATTCTTCGAACCAAGGCCTCTAGGGCATATCCGCCCTGCCGTTCAAATAGTTCTGTCAAAGCAGCATATTGCTCCATGACTCTCTCGCTATGCGTGTGAGCCATCTTCTCTTCTAACTCACGCAGCTGTTCCTGCATCTGTAATAAATCAACTCGTTCTTGGAGGACACACTCGAAAACGCTCCCCACATCCTCAATGATCGGCGTTTGAGGAAGATAACCATGGGTGCCAAGAATTTGTACTTCTCCGCTTTCTAAGCGTACATCACCTAAGCAGGCCCGGATCAGGGTAGTTTTACCCGCTCCATTAGGACCGACAAGGGCGGCTTTTTCCCCATTTTCCAGAGCAAAACTAACCCGCCGAAACAGCGGTTCTCCTGATATATCAACGCCGCAATCCCGGCAAAATAAAACACTCATTTCTCTAGATAGCCCCTTTATTTCTGGTTAGATAACTACTAATCTTTCACATTTTACTATATCATACCCACTGCTTTCTAACAAACGTTAGATGGGTTTCTAATGACCGTAAAAAGGAGAGTCCTTCGTCTCAACGGTGGACTCTCCTTTCCGCAAATGCCATCGCTCTAATTGGCTTACATGGTTTTTACGCTCGTCAGGTTTCAGTTATAATCTTCGGCATGTTCAATAACGGCAACAAAAACAACAACCCAATAATGTACAGCACTCCCGCCGCCTCATACATGGCAACCAAGGAAAACGCTTCTTTCAGCAGTCCTGAAACGCTCATCGTCACAACCATGGCTCCCGTATACATGGGCATAAGAATTCCATTTACTCGACCGATGAACTGACTATCTGAATTTTGTAAGATCATCAGGTTAATACCGATCATAATGCAAGGCATGACTAAACCCATCATTAGATACACGAGATAGGTTAACCAAGGGGTCGTCGATAACCCACATATTGCAATACCGATCGCTGAAATAAACATTCCGAAAGCCAAAAGCTTTTGAGGCGAAATAGCCTTAGCAGAAATCATGACCATGACCCCCCCTAAAAACATTCCCACTCCACTAAAGGTCATAAGCCATTGCAAACTTTCTTTCGGCAAACCAAGCCGTTCAGTTACGAGAAAGATTCCTAAGGGTTGAACTAAGCCGCCTCCTAAGCCTGCCGCCAAAAAACACAACCCTAAGAGTGTCAAGATTTTCTTTCCGAGTACATAACGAACCCCTGCCACCATTTCCTGACGAAGAGTTGTCCCTAGCTTTTCAACGACGTTCAGACGGTCCGGAGGCAGAAACGTTAAGGTACCCGCCGAAAGTAAAAACGCTATGCCCATTACTGCAATTGAAACCATAATCCCGAACTTCTGATAGACGAAGGTTCCCAGGATCGGTCCGAAGATCATAAAAACTGTATAGATTGTCTGATAAATCGACATGACAGCTTGCATTTGCTCCACAGGCAGATGTTCCTTAATCAACTTCATCCCCGACGGTTGAGAGAACTGAGATAAAATAGCGGAAATAATCGTCGTGAAAAACACAGCTTTCCAGGTGCCCAGTACCAAGGTGATCAAAACGGCAAATACTGACACCGCACTGAGGGCATCACACCAGATCATCGTACGTTTCGGACGCCAGCGATCAGCAAAAGTTCCACCGATAAAGGAGAATATAAACATTGGTGCAAATTCCGCCACGGAAATCATAGAGATCGCAAGTGCATTACCATTGGTACGTTCCATGACGTAAAGTAATACAGCGAAATTACGCACCCAGATCCCGATTTGTAAGAATAAAGCCGATCCTAAGATTGCTCGAACTAGCCGATCACGTAATAAGTTAAACTTGAAAACCCCCCATCCAGAAAAACTATGAGAACAACCTTAGTGTTATCAGAACACCTGGAAATGGGCTTATTTCTGGCACCTTGAACAATAAACCGTCGTCCGCCCAGCAAGACGTATGCGTACTAAAGTCTGTCCACAGACTTTGCAGGGTTCTCCGCCTCGTCCGTACACTTGTAACTCTCGTTCAAAGGATCCTTTTTCCCCATTAGCATCTCGGTAATCTCGAAAGGATGTGCCTTGGGCATCTATTCCTGCCTGAAGGACGTTTTGAATAGCTTGATGGAGTTTGCAGATTTCTCCCTCTGATAGGGTATCCACCCCGCGTTCAGGAGATATTCCTGCTTTAAACAGAGATTCATCCACGTAGATATTACCTAAACCCGCAAGGACATGTTGATCGAGCAGAACCGCTTTGAGAGGGCGTTTTTTCTTGCCAAAACGTTCCTGCAAAACTTCAGGTGTGAATTCCGGTTCCAAGGGTTCCGGTCCTAGTTGGCCTAGAGTAGATCCGCTGATGCACAGTGGGGTAGGTATGGCTTGAATACGACCAAACTTTCGCACATCTGAAAAATGCACTTCTCCCTGTTCTAAGCAGAATACCACGTGAGTGTGCTTTTCGGGCTCCTGATTTTTCTTGTAATAATTTAAGCGTCCAGTCATTCTCATATGCGCAATTAACGTCAAATCCTCATCCAGTCGGATTAAAAGGTATTTGCCACGGCGGTCTATTGCTTGGATACGTCGGCCTGTGACTAAAGCTTCAAACGACTGGTCTTCCCAGCCACAGACAGCCGAGGGCCAGATAAGCTTAATTTCTTTAATTTTTAAATCTGTAACATGTGTAGCAAGTGTCCGGCGAATGGTTTCAACTTCTGGAAGTTCTGGCATGTTTC
The DNA here is from genome assembly GCA_031292075.1 of Desulfosporosinus sp. GTDB lineage: Bacteria > Bacillota > Desulfitobacteriia > Desulfitobacteriales > Desulfitobacteriaceae > Desulfosporosinus. The sequence continues at coordinate 16,197 of JARLHW010000176.1, read as the reverse complement.
CTCCTCAATTCACTGGCTTAAACGGCTGCATATCATACCAATTCAGTCCTACTTTACACTCCACAGTCAAGGGCACAGAAAGCGGAAAAGCGTTTTCCATTTTTTCGATCAGCATGCGAGCTACATCTTCCAAATCCTCAGGCGCCACTTGGAGCAAGAGCTCGTCATGAACTTGGAGCAACATAGCCGCTTGGAAGGGTTTCAGTCCTTCAGCAACATGTATCATGGCTAATTTTATAATGTCGGCGGCTGTCCCCTGAACTGGTGTGTTCATGGCAATTCGTTCTCCAAAATTCCGTTGCACTCGGTTAGAACTCAGTAACTCTGGAATACGTCGCAGGCGATTTAACAAGGTACGGACTTGTCCCTCTTGTTTAGCCTGTGCAACAATATCTTCAAGATACCGTTTGACCCCACTATAGCGTTTAAAATATTGCTCAATATAAAACTTCGATTCTTTACGAGAAATTCCCAAATCTCTGGTGAGACCAAACTCCGTCAACCCATACATCAACCCAAAATTAACCGCCTTGGCGCTCCGGCGCATGTTCGGAGTAACGGCCTCAAGCGAGATGCCGAAGACTTCGGCAGCCGTGCGCGTGTGGACATCCTGTCCCAGCGCGAACGATTCACAAAGCAGAGGATCTTGAGAGTAGTGGGCTAAAATCCGAAGCTCAATTTGAGAGTAATCCGCTGAGAGGAGCACCCACCCCGGTTCCGTGGGATGAAAGACTTTCCTTAACTGCCGTCCTTGTTCAAGCCGAATCGGGATATTTTGCAGGTTCGGTTCAGTACTTGACAAACGGCCGGTTGTCGCCACAGTTTGTTGAAATGTCGTATGAATCCTGCCATTTTTTATTTGAGCGAGCAAGCCATTCACATAAGTTGACATCAATTTATTTAATTGCCGATAGTCGAGAATTTTACTAACGATTGGGTGAACTAAGCGCAGTTCCTCCAACGTCTCCGCATCAGTGGAGTAGCCAGTTTTAGTCTTTTTAGCCGTAGGAAGGCCAAGCTTTTCAAAAAGAATCGTTCCCAATTGTTTGGGCGAATTTATATTGAACGTTTCCTCAGCCAAAGCATGGATTTCTTGTTCCAGTTGTTTTAACGTGATACTTATACCTTCGCCGAAACTAGTCAACTGCTCTGCGTTAACTGCAATCCCATGGCGCTCTACTTGCGCAAGTACCAAACTCAACGGTTCTTCGATATCATGAAGTAATGCTGCAAGTCCCAGGGAAGAAATTTCTTCCTCATACTTAGGGGCTACTTGGGCTAAAGCTGCTGCTTCTGCCGCGACGCTCCGGAAGACCTCTTGTTGGGGCACGTATTCTTTGACTAAATCTAGAGGGGCAAATTTAGTCCGATTGGATTGAATAAGGTAGGAGGCTAAACTCAGATCCAGTTTAACTCCCTTTAATGAAATACCCTCACTAGCCAGCAACAAGGCTATTGTTTTACTATCTGGCATAATTTTTAAAACCTGATCATTACCCAACAGATCTAACCACGCTTTACAAACACCTTGAGATACTTCTGTACGGTTTAGAATAAACGTCTCGCCTTGAGCAGCTACTCCCCATTCCATCCAGCGGCCGCCCTGTAACCCTGTTCCTTCATAGCGACAAGCCAGAGTGAGCGGAACTTCTCCTGATTGCCACTTTTCAATCTGATCATGCCAACCCTCTTCCGTTAACGTGCGTTCGGGCCACTCCTCTAACAACTGTTCAGGAATTTCTCCCAACGATTCCCCATCGTCTTTATGACGTTCTTGCCATAAACGAGTCACACTTTTCAGATCATACTTCTGGAAGACTGGCAGCACTTTGATGGCACGTGGGCGGCGGTACAGAAAATCATCTAATGAAAATGTCAACGGAACTTCAGTCAACATTGTCGCTAATTTTTTACTAAGTATTGCCTGCTCCGCAAATTCTTTTAAATTACTTTGTACCTTTTTACCAGATACTTTATCGGCATTCGTCAAAACTCCCTCAACTGTTTCAAACTCCCAGAGTAGTTTTAGCGCAGTTTTTTCACCGATACCTGGCACCCCGGGTATATTATCTGAGGAGTCTCCCATTAAGCCCTTGAGATCGATGATTTGGTAAGGCCGAAGCTGATAACGTTCCCATAACGCATGTTCATCATAACATTCGACTTCGCTAATACCTTTTTTAGTTAAATAGATCTTCGTCCTGGGAGATATTAATTGGAGGGCATCTCTGTCCCCCGTATAAATCTGAATCTCCATCCCCTGTGCTTCCGCTTGTTTAGTTACTGCGGCAATAAGATCATCTGCTTCATAACCAGAAAGCTCCAACATCGGTACGTCTAATTCAGTTAATATTTCTTTAAGGTAATCAAATTGAGGACGTAATCCCTCTGGCGTTTCCTTCCTCTGTGCTTTGTACCCAGCATACTGTTCAATTCGTACTGTTGCCTTGGTTTTATCGAAAGCCACCACCCATGAATCTGGATGTTGTTCTTGTTCTAACCTAAAAAGCATGGTCAAAAAACCATGTAAGACATTCGTTGGTCGCCCATCGGCGGTGGTCAACGGCGGCAGAGCATAAAAAGCGCGATTCGCTAGGCTATTTCCGTCTAAAATCAGCATTCGCGGCATCATGAAAACCCCCAATCTTTCGCATTTCACTATATCATACCCACTGCTTTCTAACAAACGGATACACTTCTATCAAATGGCATATCTTTTACACGCTGTGGCATTGTCTATCGTCTACAATGCCACAGCGTGCACAAACCAGCGCAATAGAATGTGGATGTAAATTTTTGTCCTAACGAGTAACAACCATGCGGTGGTTCCGAGCTGCAGGGCGGCTTTTCATAAATAACGCAATGAGACCTGCTATGATAGGAAGTAGGAAGATAACGGAAACTGCCACTGAGAGGCCCCAAATATCTCCGATACTACCAATAATAATCACAGCAAGACCTCCAATTCCCCCTGCAAAGCCCATGGTTAGCCCCGCTGCCAGTGCTTTGTTATCTGGAATTGCCTCTTGGGCGGCCACAACCGTAACTGAAAAGCTGGACAATAAGGCTGCCCCAGCTAATGCCAAGAAAATCGTACTCAACGTGCCTTGAGTATAGAAAAACGCGAAAAATAGAGGTGTAGAAATAATAAGAGAACCAACGATTAAACGTTTCCGTCCATAAAAATCAGAGATGAAACCACCTAGAATTCCTCCAAAGGCTCCAGCAAAGAGCATAATCGTAAGCAGATGGCTTGCCGCAATGTTCGATAAGTTTTGAGATTTTAAGTACAATGGAAGAATAGTCAACAACCCTGTATAGGCCAGTGTACGAATGGCGATAACACCAATTATGGCAACAAGTTCGCGGGCAGCGGATTTTAGAGAGTGTATCACCACCGCAAGCGTAGGAGTGGCGCCAGACAAGACATTATTGCGTGGTGCAAAGAGAAGTAGCAAGATGGCGACAAAGATTCCAGGGACTACAGTTACGACGGTAGCTTGTAAACCATAAGTTTCAAATAAGGGAACTAATAATAGTGGACTTAAGGCGAAACCGAAATTACCGAAGGCTACAAAGGCAGAAAGCAAAACGGCTTTACGGTCACCACTTAAGATGTTAACCATCGTGGACGCTTGGGGATGAAAAGCTGCCGTACCGAGACCAGCTAACGCCGCAAGGGTGACAAGAAGCACGTAATTATGGACTAAGCCAGTTAAACTGAGCATTATTGCCATCCATAATGTACCCACATGTACAAGCCAACGCTTACCTTGTCGATCCAGAAAATAGCCAAAAAGCGGCTGAATTAACGAGGATGTTATGGTAAAAGCAGAGACCAAAATAGCTGCCCGGGTGGCAGTAAAGCCGGGAGTTAACACTACTAAAAACGGGAGCATCTGCGGAAGAAAGTTACTATATACGTCATTAAGCATATGGGCTAGAGAGAGTATACCAATTTTAGAGTATTGAATCTGGTGTTTCTCATTCATGGAAAAACTCCTCTCAATTTAAAGAGCTATGCGGTTTAAGCTAGCTTTCATTGTCTTTAATGATAGTTTTATAGTGTGATTGAAAAAACTCCAAATTAGCATGCCGTCGGCGAATGTCTTCTGCATATTCCTCAAGTTCCAATATTCCTTTAGGCGTAATAGTGTACCATTTACGGGGTTGACCTGTTTCTCTTATTTCCCAATTTGTTTCGACAAGATCATTTTTCTCCATTTCTTGTAAACTGCGGTAAACAATTGCGCTATCAGATAAACAATAAGGAAGTTCGTTTTGCAATCTTGACAAGAGGGAAGCTCCATAAGAGGGACCATCGACTAAAAACAACAGTAAAAAAGCTGGGGTATGCCGGCCATAGTTCTTTGACATTATTTCACCTCATTTCCCATTATCCATCTACTATGAACAGCATAGTGTTATTAATATCATACTGTCATTAACAGTATCTATCGGTATAGTAACTCTGAGCTATGTATATGTCAAGCTAATTTACTGCAAGCAGAAATGGGCAATAATATTCACTTCGATTCAACAGCAATCTGTCTTATTCACTAATAACACAAAAGAATTAGCTAACCCTATTGCTGAGGTGTTAGCTAATTCTTATTGCTATTAAATATAATGGTTTCAATTATACCAAATTTCCAGATTAAGACAATCCAAGGCAGCAATTGCAGTGTGTTCTATCTCCAAGCAAACCCATTTCTTTTCAGGACAGAATCGGTTACATTATAAAATCTCGTTGTATTTACGCCATCATCGTTAGTGGCATCGACATTATACCAGCTACCACCAATATTTACTTTATTCCATGCGTGTGCTTCTCCGTGTAATGTTCCACTTACAATTTTTGTAGTTATTCCTGCTTGCGTTAACATTTTGTACATAAGCAGAGCATAACCTTGACATACGGTTTTGTTGGGTGCTACAAGTGCCGCATAGGCTGAGTGGTTTACTAGAGTGTAGTCATACGATACTTTCTTTAAAACCCACGCGTGTATTGCTTTTTCTTTTTGGAAGTCCGTCATGTCTGGAGTTATAATTGATGCTAAAGCTCGGGTTACAGCAGTATTCACATAAGCTTCTTGCTCTGCAGTAGTTAAATAAGTTACTTTGATATCAATGTTCAAATTTCCATCTGTACCTGAAGCCCCACATGATAAAGAAGACAAAGAAAACTTTAAATAATCATTGCTATTTTCAGCTGCTTTAAGACAGCTTGCGAGATCAGCCCTAATATTTGACGTATCTCCAGTATAGTTTATAACAAACTCAGAATCTCTTGCTGTCATATCTGCTTCAACAACCGCTTTTAATTGAGGAAGAGTAGCTGCCGAGGTTGTTCGGGCGATTGCATTCAAGGGAATTAACAATAAAGTTGCAACAGAAAACAATGATACAATTGCTAATTTTTTAACGTTCAAATTTGACAATTTAACCACGCTCCCTATTTATATTTTCTAACATCATAGGATTCTCCTTACCAAAGTATACAAACATAGAAGCTTCTTTTGAGAAAGAAGAGGATAAAGAAAACTTGGCTGGCTGCCATTTAAAAGGCCCTTAAGCTTTGCGTCCCTGCCTTTAGACAGGTTTGCTATTATCAGTAAAGTTTTTAAAAAGTTAATAAATATAAATATTTAATTTTTACACTACAAATCATAACCATTTTAACTTTATAAAGTGCCATTAACTTTTTATTTCTGACATTCATCAATCTTGTTATAATTTATTGCGTCATTTAAATGTTCTACCTCATGTTACCTGTAAATTAAATTAAAGTCAATAGCATAAAGTTGGAACATCCATCTTGTATTCTTTAATATACATCGCTTAGGAAATAATAAGAACAGTTATCACATTTAGCATGTAACAACTGTTTGTTTTACTGCCACTAATGTGGTAGTCGTATTGATAACTCTTTCAATTTCATGACCATTTATCTGCTAAAATACTCATTTCTATGAGCTTTGAATACTTTTCACCTCGAATTTACATTCGACAGATGAAACGTGATATCTTTCAACAACTTTCACATGGTTGTTATCTTCTCGCAACAAAGAAACTCTCCTTAGTCTTTCAACTACACCTTATCGTTTCTTGGCTGATATAGAATTCGTTAATTAATATGTCAAGCTTTTCACTTACTTTTACCACTCTCGGATCGGTAAGATCTTTGTCTGAAGCAATTTTTTGCATCTGTAATCTCAATTCTTCAATTTGTTCATAGACCATGAGCTTCATTCTTAGAACATCTTCTTTCATAACAATCTAGTCCCTCAGACATTTTAGTACAATAAATTGATCATATCAATCGTATAAATGGTAATGTATTGTCGGAATATACTAAGAAAAAGAGTACGGTTCTCCATTGCGCCAGATTTTTCAAGTGGTCCAAGCAAATGTCAACTCCTGGTCCCTTATGTGGAAGTCTTAAAGCGAAAGAATCATAAAAAATCATCGAAAGGGGGCTCCCCTAATTGGCCAAGGGGGGCGATTTATAATCGCGAAACCAAGTCATAATGATTGACTGCGGTACTAAAAATTGGTACAATTAAGTAGTTACTACTCTAGTAGTAACGTTAGGGTAGGCAAGAATTTTATTCTTTAGGAAAGGAGTTTTGTAATGGTTCAAGACTTGAGCGAGATCCTTCAAAGATTTGGGTTTACTCAATATGAGTCCAAGGCTTATCAAGCACTTGTTAGAAGTGGGTCCTCCAATGCCTCCTCCATAAGCAAAGTATCAGGTATTCCCCGAGCTAGGATATATGATACCTTAGAGTCTTTGGTTGAGCAGGGGATTGTGATGAAGGAAGAAAATACTGAAGGGTTAAAAACTTACACTTGTCTGCCGGTAGGTGTCTTTCTCGAAAAAATTCGTAACAACTGGCTAAGCGATTTCTCATTTGCCGAAAAAGAGTTAAAGGCGATTGAGAACCAAGCAGAAAAGCCGGATACTTACATTTCTACTCTACGAGGAAGGGATAACATTTTGGCATTTTGCCGCATTCTAATTCGCAGGGCGCAAAATCAAGTAATTCTTTCAATTTGGGATACGATGTACAATGAGTTGCTGCCGGACCTTCAGCTGGCAGTACAAAACGGGTGCCGAGTACGGGGGATCACCTTTGAGGTCTTTGAGCCACTTGAAGGGCTTGATAGTCATCGCCCTAACGATTACATGTCTTCTTTGCGTGCGGAGAAGTGGTTCATTCTTTCAATTGATAGTCAAGAACTATTATATGGTCATTCTGCAGAACGGGACAGTAATGCCTTTTATACTGATGATGCAGTACATATTTATTTGCTTGAGGATTATGTTTGGCATGACGTGTTAGTCAACCGCCTCATTAAAAAACAAGGAAAACAACTTGATAATTGGATTTTGCCGGAGATGGAGGCATTTTTCGATCGAAAAGTGTTGCCACCCAGCTAACAAGAAGGAGCGTTTAAATGTCTGACAAACAGATTCGCTGGTTAATGGTGCTGACCACAATTTTTTGGTCCGGCGCATTTATTACCGGAAAAATTGCCGTGGGAGAATTTCCTCCATTTGCACTGACGTTCTTTCGTTTTCTCTTCGCTTTACCGTTGATTTTTGCAATTTTATACGTTCGAGAGCCTGGAAACCTTTTACCGCGCGGAAGACAATGGCCTGCCCTTATCGTACTTGGATTCATTGGAACTTTTTGTTATCATTCCTTGTTTTTCACTTCACTAAAATATACCACAGCCATTAATTCCTCACTTATCGGTGCTATTAATCCAATGGTTACAACACTTCTCGCTGCTATGTTCTTTAATGAACGATTAACCCCTCTAAGGGTACTGGGCATCATCTTATCTTTCAGTGGCGTTTTTCTCTTCATTACTAATGGGGATTTACAGTTAATTTCCCAATTCCAATTCAATAAAGGGGATATTCTTATGCTGGTTGCGGTCTGCTGTTTTGCCGTCTATTCACTGCTTAGCCGCAGGTATATGAAAAAATATCTCCTCTCACCGCTCATGGTTACTGCCTATACTTTCTTGATATGTGTTGTTATTTCCATTCCTTTTGTATTGTGGGAAAAACCTGCCACCTATCTATTTTCAGCTTCAGCGAGCGGCTGGCTTTCTATTCTGTATATGAGCGTGTTTGCTTCCGTATTGGGTTATCTGTTCCAGATGGTTGCTATTCAACGAATAGGGGCACCTCGTACAGCCATTTTTATTAATTTAGTACCTATCTTTACAATTATCCAATCTGTGACCATCTTAGGTGAGTCAATAACCTTTATTAAACTCATTGGTGCCGCCATTGTAATCACCGGCGTTTATTTAGCTACACGACCGGAGTCGAGAGTTAAGTATGTATTAAGCTTATAAGCTAGCTCCATCTAGCCCAACTACGATTTGTTGCTTTATCTCAAACCCCGAGGGTCAATTGACACTCGGGGTTTTGCATTGAAAACCTCAAGTTAATTACTTTTGCTTTGTAACGATTGTAAAAAAGTATTTTGGAAATCATTCATACTTATCTTATAAGTTGATTGGAAAGCTTCATTCACATCCTGTTGGTTCGATTTTACTAAATTTAAGAAGGCAATGAACTGATCTGCACCGTATTGTTTTATCAGGGATTCTACTGCCATAAAATCTTCGAACTCTACATTGTATTTGGCATTAAGAATATCCTGTTCCGAAGCAGTTAGAGGAAGTAACTGAGCATTATCAGCTGCTTGCTGAACATTCGTCAGCTGACTCAACATTTCAAGAGCTGTTCCATTATAATCAAGCTGTTGTTCAGCTATTAATCCGTCGCGCCAAGCAGCTCCTTCGTTGATCCAGGTAGGTAGCTTTTCCCCTGATCCTGCTTGATTAAAAGTAACATGAGTTAATTCATGGGTCATCACATTAGCCAACTGTGACATGTCTATAAGATTGTATAAAGGAATCCAAATATTTGAGCCAATCGTGATACCACCGGTATGAGCTGTGTAGACCGATATGTCACTTGCAGGAATACCTGCCTGAATCAAAGCATCTCCATAGGTTTTAGGACTAGAAAACATAACAATGTTCACGGCCTGGCTAGGATTCAAACCAATGTATTTGCTCAAAATTGGTGAAGATGTCTGATTAATAATCTTCATTGCTGCTGAGAGTAAATTACTTGTTACTTTATCGTCTCCAGCTTTGAGCGTAATATTTGAGTTTGCTGACTGTGAAAGGGTAGTTTGAGTACTCGGTAATTGACTTACATCTCCAGCTTGGCCAGACATATAAATGCTGGAACTTGACACACGGTATGCCGGCGGTTCCTGCGCAGGCATTTGATGTGTGTACATTTGGATACTTAAAGCGAGCCCAGCAATTATTGATAGCATTTCCTATTCACTCCTCTTAGTCATATTCAAACTACGTTAACCGTAATATTCGTCGACAAAGAGAAGTTTCCTCGTGACTGTCATAAAGATTCACATAGTTAACAAAATCTTAACATTTTAGACATGGTTAAACCTCCTGATAGGAAATTCTCAGTAAAACATTCAGCTTTCTTTCAGCAAACTATCAATTTCTTTTCAGATTAAAACAGTATAATAGACCCATTCAGACAAATTACCTTATTTTTCCTAACTAGCGAGACATTTAGTCTGATTAACTCTTAGTGTCGCGGAGGAAGTTTTAAGATGAAATTACTTTTAATAGAAGCGGAAACTCAATTTTCGAAAACACTGTACCAATTATTAAAAAAAGAAGGCTATGTCGTCGATACTATAACCGATGGCGAAATTGGCCTTGAAATGGCCTTATTGGGATCATATGATCTTATCATTTTAGATTGGCTGCTTCCCAACATTGATGGACTGACGATCGTCAAGGAATTACGCATTCAAGGAATTGCCATCCCAATATTGTTTCTTACAGATAATGCTAGCACAGAAAACAAAGTAGACGGGTTAGACGCTGGAGCAGATGATTATCTCGTTAAACCGTTCTTTACGGAGGAACTGCTGGCAAGATTAAGGGCTCTTTCAAGAAGAATAACTAAGGATTTAGTGGACAATAACCTCATGGTTGCAGGCTTAATATTAGATACCTTAAAATGCAATGTAGCAAAAGGCAGGGATTTCATTAAATTAAGTAGGAAAGAAACCTTATTACTTGAGACTTTAATGCGTAACTGTGGACATGTAGTTACCAAAGAACGTATTTTCGAGAGACTTTGGGGGTCTTATTCACAAAACGAATTTGCTAATGTCGATCTTTACATATACTATCTCAGGAAAAAAATTGGTGCTTCATACATAAAAACAGTTCGAGGCGTAGGGTATTATTTGGAAAATAAATCTGGAGTTTTGTAATTCACAAAAAACGAAAGTTCTATAAATGAATTTATTATGGAACTTTCGTTTTTCATAGCAGTCCTCTATCTCTAACGTTGATAAGCCTGCCTAGCCGTTTCAAATGTAGTCTGAATAGTATTATCTTGGTCCTGGGTAATAATTCCATTGGAGACCAGGCTGGCCAATGGATCCGTTTTGGTTGTGGTGTTTGATTGCGAATTCATAGCTGATTTGAAGGCATCATTAATAGCATCTTCTTGATCCTGGGTAATCGTTCCTGCAGATACTAAACTGTCCAAAGGATTTGCCGGGGCGTTGCTTGACTGAGACGGTCTACTTGATTGAAGAGTACTTTTAACCGTATTTGCTTGGTCCTGGGAGATCGCTCCACTAGTAACTAAACTGGCCAAAGGATCCGTCTCTGAGGTGCTTGTTGTGCCCGATTGCGACTGCCCAGCAAATTGTGATTGCATGGACGCTTGAAGAGTGCTGGCTATAATATTTTCTTGATCTTTTGTGATTGTGCCGTCAGACACCAAGGTATCCAAAGGATTGGTCCTTGAATCCTTAGATGCTTGCAGTGCTTCCTGGCTAAATTCAGCACTATCCTGAGTTGAGACAGTACTACTCTGCTTTTGAGCAGTTTGATGGCGTTGCTTGGCTTTTACCTGAGCAGCTAAAATATCACTGAGACTTTGGGTGGAGCTATTGCCACTAATGGACGAAATGCTCATTGAAACTTCCCTTCTTCCAAAAAAATTCTTGTCTCCAATTATTTATATATCGACAATGAATCTTGGTAATCTCTTTGAATTAGTTCAAAAGATAAGGTATTTTTAAAACTATCCATTCCTCCTTGGACATTCAAAGTTATGTTAAAGAGGCTAATACCTCTTTGAATATGTTTTGTAATTGACCTGAAGGAGCAGTTTGATCAACCTTTGGAGCGCTGCTTTGTCCTGTTGTCTGCTCTGGTCGATCCTTTGGTTTATCTTGGCCATTTTGGCTATTTCCGTTCGGGTTACCTTTTAAAGTATTTGTGCTCAAATAGTTTTTTTGTTGGTCAGTAAAGACAACTTTAATTGCCTCAGCCTTTTGTTGGAGAAAATCTTGACTTGGGTTCGTAGTATCGATTAAAAGTTGTAGAATCGGTTTAATCTTATCTTTCTGATCGCTCGTCAAAACCATTTGTTGATTACCTTGGAGAGTACGTATCTCCATTGCGGCTTCGACAGCGGGATTGAGTGTCGGTTTTGGGACAGTCTGACCCTGAGTTTCTTGACCTGAGGTCGGTGGTTGGGTTGCAGTCTCATCAGAGGTAGACGTTGAAGAAACTTGTGTTGATGAGGCTGCTGGGGTAGTAGTCGCAGTTGTCGCAGCTTTCGCCCCACAACCACCGACTCCAACGATAGCTAGTGACAATACCAACCCCACGACCAGCCAAGGTCTTCTTGGTGATTTTTGCAGATGATTATATTCTTCCATTAATAATTTTCCTCCTTGTTTAAATTGTGACCATAATGTCCCCTAGATAAGTTTACTTTTCCTCCTTTCTCGAATCGCAATATCGTATAAAACCTTCAAAAGGTATACGAACAACAACACATTAGCCAGAGAAGTGACGATGAGAATTGGATCATAAGCGATACGATTTATACCTATCTGCGTCTCATAGAGCACAAAGTGAGTGCTGATGTAAATAGTCGTACTATACCCTGTGGCTAACAACAGAAGTTTTGAGCTAAATCCACCGGTTGAACGCCCCTTTCCTACGCCGGCCTTTTCAGCCAATTCTGCGCCTCTCGACATTCTTCCTAAAGCGTACTTTTTTCATCATCCCACAGCATTCGCTCACAATATATAGGGGTCGATCTCTTGCTTCATCGTAGATACGTCCGATATACTCTCCGATAATCCCCATCATTGTCAGAAGAACCCCGCTCAATACCAGTTGAATCGCAATAACCAGATTCCACCCTGCGATCACTGATTTAAAGAATACCTTTAAAAGTAACATAACGGCCAAGTAGGTAAACCCAGAAGTGAAGACTATTGCTCCTGCATAGGTTGCCAATTTAATGGGTTTGTAGGAAAAGGAAGTAAGCCCGTCGATGCTTAACTTAAGCATTTTTTTCAACGGATACTTTGTCTTTCCGGCCAACCGTTCATCTCTTTCATACTCAAGCGCAATTTGCCGGAATCCTACCCAGCTCACTAAGCCGCGAACATAACGATTTCTTTCAGGCAACCGTTTTAGTTCTTCACACACTCTGCGATCGAGTAAACGAAAATCACCAGTGTCCATCGGGATGTCGAGATCCGTGGCAGCGCTCAGAATTTGATAAAACAAACGGGCAGTTAGTTTTTTGAAGAATGTTTCTCCTTTTCGTTTTGTCCGTTTAGCGTAGACGACGTCAAAGCCTTCTTTCCACTTCTTGATCATATCCAAAATCAGCTCCGGCGGATCTTGTAAATCTGCATCAATCACAACTACCGCCGCCCCTAACGCATAGTCCATCCCAGCTGTAATAGCTATCTGGTGGCCGAAATTACGAGAAAAAGTTATTAGTTTTACTGCATCATCTTGATCCCTATAATTTTTGATCATAGCAGCGGTATGGTCGCAGCTACCATCATTCACGAAAATTAGTTCATAAGAATCTCCTATTAAATCCATTACCAGTTTCAGACGACGGTACGTTTGATTTATAACTGCTTCTTCATTGTAAACTGGAATGACTATAGAATAACGAATGTCTGCGTTCATGCTCTTGCCTCCTACTTTTTAGGGATTAATTTCATAATAGGGTTGGAGCTCCGTTCATACCCAAGCCTCCACCGGAATAACTACAAATAATTTCTGCAGTTCATTACGGCTTAAGCTCCTGTAGTTCTTCATTACTATAACCTCTTTACCTGAATTGTGACTAAATGTCACCTGAAAATCTGCTGAAAATTATATGTATTAGTGGCCATCAAGCCAAATATTAAGGTCTGAAAGTAATCGACATCTTATCGACTACTTTCAGACCTTAATATTTGTTTAATTTCTTTAGAAAAGAAAGTTTGTGCCTATCTTCCATTCAACCACCGCTTTACTATTCTACGACACCCCGTGCTTTGGGTGTCAAACCGTTGCTTGGCATCATAACTGCGTCTAGCTTGCCAGCCCACCAGATAAGCAATCTCTCTGATTAGTTCGATATCCTGTTTCCCTCGCCTCAGCTTGTTAAGCAAGCTCAGGCCTTGGTCCGTATCATGGATGTCTCCCAAGCATTCTTGAAACTGTTGTAGTTTGGCAGCCAGACGGACCGTATCCCTGTCACTGCGGTGCTGCGCCTGTCGCTCCAATATATAGCGAGCCTTTTTCCCCCGAATCCGCAGCCTATGCATCGCAGTAGTATCAGTGCGATCAACTTGTTTCGCCTTGTGGCACACATCCTTCAGCCACTGCTTTAGGCGTTTACTCGCATATACTTGCCATGCGTTCTCCAGCTCATCAGCCGTTCCTAGAGCACTGGACCAAGCCCAGAATGCCAGCAGGTCCGCCGTCAGTTTACCTTTACCAATGACTTTATCCAAGGTACCGGCCTGCTTATCCCTTTGAGTCTTGAAATAATTAGTCAATGGACTGTTGCTACTGTCTATCCCACAGTGTTCCGCTGCAGTGGACCACTCTTCCTGGAGAACGTCTAGCTCTCGTATCCCTGCCATGCGGTGGTTCCAGCTCCCGAGCACATCTTTCCAGTGTTGTACTTCTTCGGCAGGATAAAGTGGCGTAGCGAAGGATAAGCGGGACCTCAATTTCCGTATAGCCACACGCAGATCGTGAATCTCCTTCACGGCATTTTGTTTCATAAAATAGGCTGACTGAGCAGCCAGTACGGTTCCAACTGCTTCGGCCAAAAATGCTCCCGCCGTTGACGGCCATTGAACCATTAGTTTTCCTTCATTTTGGATTGGCAGCTCGATCAAACCCATGCCACGGTAATATTTGCTTTTCCCTCCTAACAACAAAGGGAACCGGCGCGATAATTCTGCCCCAAAAGCCAACAAATCCTGGGTCGTTCCTTCTTTCCGTTTAATTTTCACTTCGTATATATCTTCGTTTTTGTTCTCGTTGCTTATGACACCTTTATCCATCACCACTTCCAAGAGCCCTGAGCAGTTTTGAGGATGCACAAGCACACTCCAACGAGTAAAGGCCGTCTTAAATAACGGCTCCAGACTTGGTTGTCCCTTTAGCATCTTCACAACCTTATCGGCGCCTATCATTTGAGAAAACACTTTTGAGTCAAGCTCCGGTCCTAGTAGGGATACATTCCACTCCCGCCGCTGGTGCAGACCACCCCCAGACTGGCCCGCCCCCTTAAGAGTGGCCATCCAACTAGTTCCCTCCCGGCGAACGCAGAACACGTAGTCTGCCTTCCACAGGGTCCGTGACGGTGTGTCATAGTAGGTCGCCTCCATGGTCTCCACCTTGGCAGACTCTGCTACTATCAAACCCCTCAGCCAGGCGGACTTAGGCAAGGTTTCCCACAGTGCCTTGTCTATGATCTGTAGTTTTAGTTCTATCTCAATCTTCCTGCCCATAAAGCAGACTCCCCCCTATGTCGTCAGCAATTTGCTTCGGCAATATTAGCCAGTACGCCACTGTCAACAAACCAACGCAACTCCCCTGCTGGTGGTTCCAAGGTCGTCACTTTCACCGCCGCCACCGAGGCGGTCTTGAAGGGCACCACCGCATTGGTCATACGGGTCACCCACATCCCGAGGTAGGGCTCATGACCAACGATAACAATAATCGCATTGTTCGGCTGGTCCGGCAGGTCATGCAATAATTCATCCAAGTTTTCCGAGGCAATTGCCGGATGGGTCATAACTTTTTTCACCTTTAGCACCACGGCCAAAAGATCTGCCGTTTCTTTCGCTCTCACTAGGGGACTAGACCAAATTTGAACATTCTCTCCAGTGATAAAACCACAGGCCAAGGCCCGCGCCACCTCCCGTACCCGATTGCTGCCTTTCGCTGTCAGACGCCGCTCCCCATCCGGTAAACCCAATTCTCGGTCCTGCGCTTTCCCGTGGCGCATGAAGATAATTTCCATTATTCATCCCTCCATAGTTATCCTGTACATATTTGATCGTCAACGGTAAGATCGTTCAGGAATGAAACAGACTAACCTACAGTGCCTTTCAAAGGTAATTTAGTATTCGTGTTGTTTTTTAAATTTTCCTTTAATTGAAGTAAATTTTCTGACATACGACAATGCTAAAATTCAATCTAACAATCTCCTAGAGCCTCTCGGCGATTAACATCTTTGATTACCATTTATTAAAGCTGACCGTCAATGATGTCGAATGTCTTGGATTTATGTTTTCAATTATCCCAATTAATCTGCTTTAAGTTATACATGAGGATACGTTAAATACCCACAATATATACAAAAAGATTCATGTCTTGGGAACCGTTTGTTGTATATTGTGGGTATCCATAAATAATTCAACCTAAAATCCCGCATTTTTTTATACCTAAAAAAAAAACACTGTAAATACGCCTTGGGGAATTCTGAACGGGGAACCACAGATTACACAGATTAAGAACGATTAAATAGAAACACACAGACAAAGGATAAAGGGGATGGAGAATGTGGAACGGGATTCACAGACCCATACCATTATTGGTGCAGCAATGGAGGTACACCGGACACTTGGACCAGGGTTTCTCGAAGCGGTTTATTAGGCGGCATTAGCAATTGAGTTGGCTGAAAAAGGGATTCCGTTTCAAAAAGAAGTTTCGATTGGAATAAATTACAAAGGCAAAGAACTGAATTGTACATACAGAGCGGACTATATTTGT
>JARLHW010000175.1 GCA_031292075.1 Desulfosporosinus sp. | reverse complement strand
GGAATTGATCTTTGACCGATTCTACCGGGTTGATGAGGCTCGTTCACGCGATATACCGGGACATGGTCTGGGACTCAGTATCGCCCAGAGGATCGTCGAGGCTCACGGAGGGAAAATTTGGGCAGAAAATCTGGAACCGCATGGGGCGCAGTTTTGCGTGGAACTTCCATACAATAGTTTCATCTGAGTGTAAGCTGCTATTTTTTATTAATCTTTACGAGTTAAGGCACATTCAAGAAAATAACCAGTCAGAATGCCAGTCTATTTTGTACTAGTCCTAATAGGTAAGGACTTAAGAGAACTCAGAGACAATACCTATCTGAGTTAAGAATAAGGGGCAGTTTGGTATTAAAAGAAGAGAGGAATCCAGCAAGAGTTCGCGAACTTTTGCTGGATTCCTCTCTTCCCCTTACATCGTGTCTTGGACATCGATTTCAGCCAGCCGAAATTTCCGCCTGGTATATTAATCCTTTTTTAATGCTCGGTTCATCTATCTTTAATCCAGTTGTGTTAAATTTGACTGGAAAGGGGATGATGCACTTGATTATATTGAATGAATACGGCAAGCGGCTGGAACGATGGGAAACATAATAAATAAGCGGGTTTAGGAGGGTACATAAATGTTTAAAGTAATACCTTTGTTAATTGTTGTCTCCATGATTTCGTCTACAGCTCTACTAGGTGGTTGCGGAACAAAAAGTTCTCCAACCGTAAGCACACCCCCAAATATCACGTCGACATCGAATATCACGTCTACGCCCAATAATTCTAGTACAACGCAGCAGTCTCAAACGGCTGTTGAGACAGGATCTAGCACAGAAAAACCAGTTACATCGGAAAAACCCGTGACACCGGAAAAAAATCCGACGGGCGATATACCGGATAGTCAAGCGTTTGTAACCTATACGTCACCAACAGGAGGTTACGATCTTGTCGCACCGGAAGGTTGGGGACGCACGATCAAGGATCGTGATGTAATATTTCAGGATAAATTAAATGGTGTGCAGGTTGCGGTGACCAAAGAATCTGCTCAACCAACGGTTGCGAGTGTGGGCAACAACCAAGTGGTGGAGTTAAAGAAAACGGGCAGGGCCATCAGTATTAAAAGTGTGAAGAAAGTCGATTTAGCAGGCGGATCGGCAGTGTTAATTACCTATGAATCGAATTCCACACCCGATCCAGTTACGAGTAGGCAGGTGCGGTTGGAGAACAGTCGTTACCTGTTCTATAAAAATGGAGAGCTGGCAACCTTGACACTTTGGGCCCCACTGGGAGCGGATAACGTGGATCAGTGGAACAAGATGTCGGCCAGCTTTAAATGGAGGTAATATGCGAGTTATTGAAGCGTTTGATCTTTATCGTTTTTATCATGCCGGAGATGAGGAAACCTTGGCCTTGCGCGGGGTGAATTTCCATGTGGATCCAGGAGAGATGGTAGCTGTGATGGGACCTTCGGGGAGTGGCAAATCGACCTTACTGGCCTGTCTGGCTGGCTTGGATGAGCCAGATGGTGGACATGTGGAATTGTTGGGTAAACGTATGACCAGACGACCGGAAGCAGAACGAGCAGCAATGCGTGCCCAAGAGATAGGGCTCGTACTTCAGTCCGGGAATTTATTCAATCATCTGTCAGTGGAAGATAACATTCGCTTACAAATGCAATTAGGACATAAAGTAAATGAACAACGATTGAATATGTTGTTGGAGCTGGTTGGCTTATACGAACGGCGGCAGGCACGCCCTACTCGGATTTCAGGTGGCGAAGCAGCTCGAGCAGCACTGGCGGTGGCTCTGGCTAATGACCCCAGAGTACTTATGGCAGATGAACCGACCGGTGAAGTTGATGCAGAGACGGAGAAAAAGATTTTGGACCTGTTCGAAAGTCATCGGAAGAGTGGCGGTGCAGCCATTATCGCCACCCACAGCGAAGCCCTGGCGGCCCACGCTGATCGTATTATCAGAGTGGTTGACGGGAGGATCGTTAAGTATGACTGAGCTACTTGTTAAAGTACAAAATGTGGGCAAGACTTATACCCGTGGGGAGGTGCAGGAGATTGCGTTGGTGACAGCAACGTGTTCAGTAAAACCAGGTGATCGAATTGCTTTGGTTGGTCCCTCGGGCAGCGGTAAGTCCACTTTGCTGCATCTGATGGGAGGATTGGATCAACCCACCTCTGGTAATATTTCCTGGCCGGGGCTAGGGACTCGCGAAACCCTTCGACCTCAGAAAATCAGTTTTATTTTTCAGATGCAGAGTTTACTGCCGCCCCTGACTGTGGTCGAAAATGTTGAACTGCCACTGCTCCTGGGGTATGTAGAAGCAACAAAAGCCCGAAAAAATGCGTTGGAAACTCTGAACAGGATGAGACTAAATAATCTTGCCGAAAAGCTGCCCGAGGAGCTTTCAGGTGGTCAGGCTCAGCGAGTGGCGGTGGCTCGGGCTTTAGCCTGTCGACCGCAACTTATTCTGGCAGATGAACCAACCGGTCAGCTGGATCATCTCACGGCCCAACATTTGTTCGATGTGCTGCTTGACTCGCTGGAAGGATTTGATACGGCTTTGGTCATTGCGACCCATGATCAGGCCGTCGCGGAGCGGATGAAGACGATCTGGCAGATGCAGCATGGTGTCTTGGAGGTAGAGGGATGTTAATGACATGGTTAAAGGGTATCTTAACCTATCGCTTAGGACGCTTGATGGGTGCCATCACCGGAGTTGCGCTCACCGTCACCTTACTGGCTTCGCTGGGAGCCTTCATAGCTTCTGCCGGTGCTACTATGACGCAAAGTGCTATCCAAGGGGTTCCGGTAGACTGGCAAATTCAACTTTCCCATCTTTCAGATGATAAGACTGTCCAAGAGGCCATCGGTAAGGCAACACCTTACACGGCTTTGGAAAAAGTAGGCTATGCTGATATCAATGGGTTAATGGCCAATAGCGGTGGGTCAGTCCAAACGACGGGGCCAGGTAAAGTGCTGGGAATAAGTACAAAATATCGCGCTACGTTTCCTTTAGAACTTCGGCAACTCGTTGGGGCAGGGCAGGGTGTGCTAGTCGCTCAGCAAACTGCGGCGAACCTGCATGTCAAGCCGGGTGATCGAGTGACGATCGAGAGGGTCGGTCTACCCCCTTATGAAGTAACCGTGGACGGTGTTGTGGATCTGCCCAACGCAGACTCGCTCTTTCAAGCCATTGGCTTACCACCCGGAGCAGCACCACAGGCACCACCGGATAATGTGCTGCTGCTCCCTGAAACGCAGTGGCAAGAGATTTTTGGACCACAAGCCGTGGTACGGCCTGATTCTGTGCACACCCAATTCCATGTCCGGATCGGGCATAATTTACCGACGGATCCTAGCGCCGCCCATCAGTTTGTACAGCAGTCGGCCAACAATCTGGAAGCACGGATTGCCGGCCGGGGGATCGTTGGAGACATTCTAGCAACCCGTTTAGGAAGTGTCCAAGCGGATGCCGCTTATGGCAAAGTGCTCTTTCTGTTTTTAGGTTTACCTGGTGCCATTCTAGCTGTCCTGCTTACCCTGGCAATTGCGGCGTCAGGAACGAATCGGCGACGTAAAGAGCAAGCTTTGTTGCGGATTAGGGGAGCCTCTGTGCGGACAATATTAGGACTAGAGGCTATCGAAGCTCTGCTTGTGGCTATAGGGGGCGTGGTTATCGGCAATGTCCTGTCCGCGGGCATTGCAAGGACGTTCTTACCGGTCAAGGCGCTGATCGGCAGTAGTGCAATGCTTTGGACAATCAGTGCGTCCATCATTGGCTTCATCTTAGCCATCGCTGCCATTGTGTATCCTGCTTGGGTACAGATCCACCATTCCTCAGTGGTATCTGCGCAAGCGACGGTGGGTCGGGCAGGCAAAGCTCTTTGGCAGAGAGTCTATCTTGATATTATTGTGCTGGTTATCTCAGGTGTTGAGTTTTGGCGAACGGCCAGTACCGGTTATCAGGTCGTCCTGGCACCGGAAGGAATAACCACAACTTCAGTGCATTATGAAGCGTTTGTCGCTCCGTTGTGTCTATGGATTGGTGCTGTATTGTTCTCTACTCGCTTCCTGGAAGGGTGGCTGGCCAGAGGACGTAAGCTACTAGCTCGGATGCTCAACCCTATCGCCCGTGAACTTTCCGGAGTGGTGTCTGCCTCATTATCCAGGCAGAGAATCTTGATTGCTCGCGGGATTATCTTAGTAGCGTTAGCCGTATCCTTTGCAGTATCTACGGCTGTTTTCAATACCACGTATAATGCCCAGTCCCATGTGGATGCAGAATTGACCAATGGTGCTGATGTAACCGTTGCAGGCTTGACAACGTCCGCACCCAGCACGAAATTAAACGAATTAAAAGCCTTGCCCGGTGTTGCCGCCCTACAGCCGATGCAGCATCGTCTAGTCTATGTGGGCAATGATTTACAGGATATGTATGGTATTGATCCGAACAATATCGCTAAAGTGACCAATGTTGCTAACGCCTTTTTTGTCGGGGGAAACGCTCAGGGGACTCTGGCCGAGTTAGCCAAACAACCGGACGGTGTTTTGGTCTCCGAAGAGACGGTGAAGGATTACCAACTTAACCTTGGTGACAAAATTAATCTTCGCCTTCAGAATGTTAAGGATCATCAGTATCGTGAGGTAGCGTTTCGTTTTATCGGGGTTGTCCGGGAATTTCCTACCGCACCGAAAGATTCTTTTTTAATAGCGAACCGGAGCTATATTGCTCAACAAACCGGATCAGACGCAGCAGAAATCGTTCTGATTCGGGCAACAGGCAATCCTGCAGCACTTACTGCGCGGGTACAAACGGTGGTTAGCTCGCTGGCGGGCGCAAACGTGACGGATATTAATACTACCCAACGAATCATTAGCTCTGGTTTGACGGCAGTGGATTTGCACGGGCTTACTCGTCTGGAGTTGGCATTTGCCATCTTGTTGGTGGCTGCGTCGACGGGTCTAATCCTGGCTCTAGGTTTGGCTGAACGTCGGCGCACCTTGGCTATCCTTGCTGCTCTTGGTGCCAAGAAAAAACAGCTTGGGGCCTTTGTCTGGAGTGAAGGTCTGGTTATTTTAACAGCAGGCGGAGTTATAGGGGTAGTATTGGGCATGGGAATTGCCCAAATGTTGGTCAAGGTGTTAACAGGAGTCTTTGATCCACCACCTGAGTTTCTTGCCATACCTTGGGGCTACCTTGGATTATTGGCGGCAGCAGCAATTGCATCTACAGTAGTTGCAATTATCGGCACTAATAATATATCTCACCGCCCGGCAGTCGAGGAAATGCGTAACCTATGAATTGGATAAGTGTAGCAGAGATTGCCATTCCTGAATAATAGTTACCTTTATACTACATGCAAAAAAACTACAGCCAGAGCTAAAAAGTTCTGGCTGTAGTTTTTTGCATGATGACATCGCCAACCCTTACTCTATTTCTCAAGCTGGACCTCGTCTATTCTCGTCTTGGTCAGATAGATGACAATACTCAAAATTGTTGCGAGGAATATTGCACTTGTTCCCACCGAACCCAAATTAAGGCCCCCCGCATTGCTAGGCTGTGACAGGTAGTCGCCAAATGAGGCACTGAGAGGACGGGTCAAGATATAGGCGAGCCAGAAGGATAGCACTGAATTCAGCTTGAAACGGTGGTGAGCGATGGTCACCATCCCAATTAGTGCAGCAAATAAGAGTACTGACTTCCAGTAACCTAAACTTAGGCCCTCAGCAATGAGGTCACCTGCTGCAGTACCCAGAGCAAATGTGAAGAGGATTGTTAACCAGTAGAACCCTTCACGCTTGGTCGTTAATATGGAGTGAATGGACAGCGTTTTTTCACTCATATACCAAGCCGCAAAGGTTCCCAGTAGCGCAAAAGTGAAGATAATGGTGGTGGTCTTCAGAGGAACTCCGAAGTTGTCCGTTAAGTTGTCGGTGATCAGCGTGCCGACAACACTAATTAAGACCACTGCAAGCCAGTAGATCCTTGGTACGTACTTCTTGGAACTGAACTGAAAGAACAGTGTAATAAACAAGAGGCCGCCCATGATAAAGGTCGTGACAGTCAAGCCCAAGTTCAGATTTGTGTTCAGGAAGTCTGCGGCCGTCTCGCCCACGGTTGTTGCCATGATCTTAATGATCCAGAATAAAATCGTGACTTCTGGAACCTTGTTTAATATCTGCCAGGCTCGTGGTTGGGTGGACGCTGCTTCATTAGAGTTGGAATGACTTTTCCTATTATTATCCTGTTTCAATTATAAATCCTCCTAATTTCCTAATTATTTAGTTACATACAAAATGCGCATACCCTTTATGTAGTAGCCTTATAGTAGCCTTCGCACCGCGCAATACCCACTTACTTTCTTTAGGACTCACTTTTGTATTAAAGTGGCAAACTCATGCCCAGATATCCAAAAGTTGAAATCAAAATTATCCCCTAGCGTCGGCGGAATTTTCCCTCCTGTAATACGGAACCTCCCTTTTCTTTATATACCTTATAACCAAGTGTTAAATCTAAAACCATTTTTCCCATATAAGATTAAAGAATGATGAAAATATCATTAAAATCCCATTAAAAATGGACGCAACTTTGTAGTCTCAGAGATTATTTAACAGAAGCTTAATCATAGGATAATATAACCTTAACAAAATAGGTATAATATGGATGAGGAGTTGCATTGATTAAAAGGGATCTGTTGATGAGAATATTCTACGTGGACAGTATGGAGAGGAAATTTCGATAGAATATGGGAGCCAAAATCAATTTGTTGGTAAGGATGGAATTAGCACAAATACCCAATATCAGAATTATCTAAGTTCTTTTGGTCTTAAAGCTGATAATATCGGAAACTTGTGGAATGTAACAGGTTCTACAGTTAAACTCCAACAACATTAAAATTAATAATTAAGCAAAACCTGTAATTGACATAACTGGCTAGCGGAATAGCATCCTCGCCAGTCTTAAAGGACATTGAGCTCAGCGAGGATTTTTTTCGCTGGGTTCTAGTAATTTCTTTATATTTTAATCTTCCTTTAATGTTAAAGCGTTAAGATTAGGTTATAAATGAGGATGTATCACATGATTGCAACGATTGGGAATAACAGCATTTGTCCAACCTACCTCGTTGAACCACA
The DNA here is from genome assembly GCA_031292075.1 of Desulfosporosinus sp. Classification (GTDB taxonomy): domain Bacteria; phylum Bacillota; class Desulfitobacteriia; order Desulfitobacteriales; family Desulfitobacteriaceae; genus Desulfosporosinus. The sequence continues at coordinate 410 of JARLHW010000175.1, read as the reverse complement.
ATGTCACTAAGAACGGACATGAGCGAAGATGCGAATGAATGAGTGAAATTTGAAAGATTGGGAGGCAAGCTTAAATCATGACCTTTTTACAAACTCTTATCATTGCTATCGTTCAAGGTGTAACTGAATTGTTCCCGGTAAGCAGTGTAGCCCACAGTGTGCTTACCCCGTATGTCTTTAATTGGCATCTAGATCCTCAGTTTTTAAAGGATAACTTCTTACCTTATGTGGTTATGCTCCATTTAGGAACTGCGCTAGCCTTACTAGTTTTTTTCCGAGATGAGTGGATAAGCATAGTCCGCTCAATTTTCAATTCCCGTAAACAAGACTCCTTACGTTTACTTATGTTGCTGCTTGTCGGAACCATTCCGGCTGCCCTAATCGGGTTCATTTTTGAAAAACGTCTTACT
>JARLHW010000174.1 GCA_031292075.1 Desulfosporosinus sp. | reverse complement strand
TTATCCTTTGTCTGTGTGTTTCTATCTAATCGTTCTTAATCTGTGTAATCTGTGTAATCTGTGGTTCCCCGTTCAGAATTCCCCAAGGCGTATTTACAGTGTTTTTCCTTGTAGGTATAAAAAAATGCGGGATTTTAGGATATTTATTATTAGCCCTAAGGCTCTCATTAAATTATATCGAACATTTTTCCCCAAATATATCACCCAGTGGGTGATATATTTGGGGAATTTGATTTACGTAGCGATAAACTATTAAAGGCCACCTCGAAGTAACCTTCAAGGTGGCCCGTTCTTTCGGTCGATCTCATAACATCTCCTCATTTCATGAGATCGGTCGAAAAAAAACTAATCTTTAAGCATCAATTCGGAATCAAGTCTAACGAGATATAGGCCATCACAGTAGTGTGATGACCTCATTGAGTTCTATGCAAAGCAACCAAACAACGTGTAAGAGAACGAACAACCGCTATAGAATTTGAACAGGATATCGTCCGCTAACTCCTCTTAGCTTAGTTTAATCGGCACTTTTCAAAAGAATTTCACCACCATTTATTTGTGAAACTAAAGTTGTCACGTACAAATGCGTATAACCGAATTTACCCGTCTGCTCTATTGGAACTAGTGTTATCTTATACCAGTCTGCTACTTTGTGAATAGACTCATCTATGCGACATTCTATAAATTCTAGGGTGCCTAGTTTATTGGAAGCAGGTCCAATAGGTATGTAATAATCTAATGTTTTGATATACATCACGAAACGGATATTGTCTATACCCATCTTTTTTAACAATTTTTTAAGTTCAAAGCGTCCCATATCAATATCATTTGTCAACCTAAGCATATCCGCTTTGGACGTATTATCTTTTTCGTTTTTTTGCTGACTAAAATCTGCCATTAAAAATAACATCTCCATTCGTTTATTTGTACCTAGTAATATATTACTCTAATGTCTCCAGCGGCTAGCTGTAAGCGAATACTGTTATTTTTTAACTATACTTTGCCATCCTTTTCCTCCTTGGAGTTCTATCATCTCAACTATACCTCGCCAGGAACCCTATGACAACTATTCGGCATCGAGGACAGGTTCGACCATCCTCGTGAGGAACTTTAAGAAGTCCTAAAGCATTAGCTTTTAAGCTGATAAATTAATGAGCAATATTACAGTCCTTGGAAATCCAAATCACAGTGGGAGCTTTATGCCAATTTTTCAGTTTCTGTGAGACAGCATCCTTTTATGAGACAGTTCCTATAAGACAGCTTCTTCCTGGCAAGGTTACTTTGACGATTACCTGATGAGAACAAAGCTAAAAACATGAAGACCATCACGGTATTGTGATGGCCTCCATTGAATAAGCCCCTCTTTGGTGGAAATTGATGGTCCATAGCCAGGTCAAGGCTTATTTTATGGTTCTTTCTTTAGTTTTGGGAGTTCTAGAACTAAAGTACATTATAAAATACTTCCCTGAAGTTATGATACCCATAATTGGACCAATAATTAAAAATAATATCACGAAAATTGCAATTGCTAACCCTATGCTATCGAAATAAGTTGGAGTATATTTTAGCACCAATTTCCATGTTGCTTTTGCCCCTAAAATTAAGAGAATAATATAAATAAGTATCAGCATTAAACTTACCTCCTGATTTGGATAGTTCATCATATTTAGGTTGCCACAATGGGTCCTAACTATAATAATTCTCAAAGGTAATTCTTGATGTACTTTGACTTATTCACTTGTTGGCATATGAAAATACATTGATTGAATCCCAACCCTTCCTGGTCCAGTGAAGCGATTCGTTATCAAATTGGTCGAAGCAAATATGCCTGTGGAAATTGATTGCATGTTTGTTCTCATATCCACACTTCTATCTTTATACAACCACCCTCCCGGTTCAATATCAATCTGTTCTCCCTCAGAGAGATTCTTTTCAAAGACATTGCCGTATCCATGTAACCATAAGATGCCATCTCCATTAACACAATGAAACTTATCTATGAAAAACCCTGCTCCTCCAAAAAGCATATTGGAAATCCCCTTTATACGTTCAAAGGTGTATTCAATATTTTCTGTTGCTGCTAGAAACTGATGTTCACGTATATGTAATTCCTCGCCCTGTTTCAGGTGAATTCCAAAAACATGTCCAGCGCCATCACGACTAAAGGCAATCTGCCCCGGTCCCTCTGCCTGAGTAATAAATATTTGCATTCCCGCAACCATGCGTTTAAGGGCTCCTTTCATTGGACGTATACCTATCTTTATATCCGGGTGCTTCCATAATAGGATATGATGCTCAAAGTAAATTTTCTGTCCCTGTATTAATTCGACCGTCAACGCCGGAACCAACTCACCATCAAGATGATAAACTAAACCTGCGAAATTCTCGCTACGTGCGCTCGTCGGGAGCAATACTGGTCTTTCCATGATTTTACTTAACCTCCCTGTCAAAAATATTTCAGTTCACAATACTTTGGTATATGCTTTATTTTCTCTCTGTGCATCGCACCTTACATCCCGCGTTGCACAAGCAATGTTTAATTAATGAACTTCACACCACAGTCCCGATGCTTAGCGAAGCTAAACGGGTCTTAATAATAAACTTAATAATAACTTTCTTTTCATCTTCCTTCCCCCTCTTAAAAAATCTACTTTTGTGCCAGCTGAAAAACTTCGCTTATTGAGATTTCTATTTTGTTGTCCCACCGGATACAGATTCCATCCGTGGTTGCCGTTTTAAAAAACTGCTTATCCGAAAGCATTCCAAACCTCACGGTCTGAAGCCTGCTTTCAAGATTCAGCGTTACGCTGCTTCCGTTGTCTAAAATCACCTCTAAGCAGAAACCCTCCTTAGGCACCACACTTTTTATACGGCTCATTTCATCACGTCCCCCCTTAACTAAAAAATCCACCATACAATAATTGTACCGTGGATTTTTTTGGATTAATATCACCCACTGGGTGATATTAATTGTTTGGGGACAGCATGAAATGAGAGTATTTTAATAGCATTAAATATTGTTAATATCAATTAATAAATCAGTATGACGGTAAATTTTTTATCATACTGACTTAGTTGATTATCTTTCATCAAAATATTGCTTCAAAAGAGACCGTGAGTTTACATCAAGCTTTTTAAAAACACTTTTAAGCTGTGTTTTTACTGTATTCTGAGAAATAAACAACCTTTCTCCTATTTCCTTGTTGGAAAGCCCTTCCGCCGCAAGCCGTGCTATCTCTATTTCTCTGACGGCAAGTGTAGGCTTACTTTCTGCAAAATACTCCTTTGTGATGAGTTCAACAGCTTTCTGATATGGCTTGAACAGCTCCAATATCTTGGCGATTTCTAGGTGATATAGGCCCTGGCGGTCAAGTTCCTCCAACAGAGGCAATATGCTATCGCAGTTTTCCACAAAGGGCATATAGACCTTATCCGGCATGGCAATATCAAGTGACTGCTTCAAGGCAACCAACGCCTCATTTGGCCTGAATATCCGATTGTTTGCTGCAGCAAGGTAAATGTAGGTATAGATCTGTCCCAGCAGGTTTGGGAAAACCGATGCTATGCCCATAAAGCCCTCCGCGCTGCCGATAACTTTTAAGTATTCCCCGTTGATTAACAGCACCCTGCCGTAAACGATATTCAGAAAAGCCATTGCTGGGAATAAGAGTCTTGTATTTTTGAATTCCCCGTTTTTAATCCACGGCTGAATATGCTCCTTAATGTTCAGGCAAGAGTATATGTATGCCTCACACATATCCAGGGTATGCATAAAAAGATACCATTTCTTGTCATTAATATCTTCCCGCATTTTTTTTAATAACTGAAGGATCTTGGAGAAATCGCCTTTCATAAACGCCAATTTAATCTGCAGGAAAACAGCACAGATAATGACACCGGATTGTGAAGTTTCGTTTGCTGCCTGAAAAGCATTGTGCATTGCTATCTCCGAATTTTCGAAGTCCCCCAGATAATAATAGCGCTCAGCTTCCATGACCTTTTCTGCGCCTTTTCCGTGGTCGTTAGTTGTCCGGTAGTAGAAAGGCATGGCTTCTCTGATGGTTCGAACCTCGTTTTCCAGTTCCCCGCTTTTCCTGTAAAACATATACAAAACAGACGGTGAGCCAAAAGTCCAACTGCCTTTACCATCCAGAATAGAGGAAGGTGATTTTAGAAGACCGCAGGCACGTCTGTGATATTCCGACATTTTTTCGATGTCATTGTAGCCCGTAAAACTTAAAAGCAGCTCATACTCACCTAGAAGCCTGTTTTTATAGTCCGCATCCAAGCAGTCGATGTTCAGAATATTCGTCATGAACTCACCACATATTCTTTTGAACAGGCCAGTTTCATTAAAGGTAAACATCCGTCTGGCCAAAATAAGCATTGCAAACGGAAACTTCTGTTTACTTTCCGTTGGGCATTCCTCAAAGTATTTTATAATCAGTTCCTTCAAATCGCTATTGAAACTTTGCCCCTTGTCATGCTCAACTGCCTTCAGTAAAGTGTCAAAGTCGCTCGCCAGATAAGCATAGCTCATAGAAAAAAGATATTCTCCGTTTTCAGTATACCAACGGGCAGCTTTTGTATACAGCGCCTCCTTGTAGGACTTCTCTTTGCTGTCAAGTTTTTCCCTGAGAAAGCTCTTTAAAATGCTATGCATGTTATAGGTTTTTTCCCTAAAATCATAAGTTATAAAGGCATTTTTTCCCACAAGCGCATCAATGAGTGATGTTGGACTACCCTCTTTCCAGACATACTCCGCCTGTTCCAAGGTAAAACTATTGAAAATGCACATATTAATTAATAGATTCCTGCTCTCCTCAGGAAGCGGACTATAAACTAGTTTATCAATGAGTGTATGAATATTGGCTAAATGTAAGGAATTGCCCTTGGAACCAAAGTTTAACATAAGAAGATACAAGGCACTAATCCAGCCTTCTGTCAAAGAATAAAGTTCCCCTGCGTCCTTAGCATTAATGTTTCTCCCACATTGCTTGTAATAGCCGATGATATCCATGGGCATAAGCTCAAAGGATTCTTGTTTTATATGGTAGAGATAACCCTTCAACTGCAGTTCTTCGAGTCTGGAAAAAAATGTATATCTAGTTATGAGAACAATCTGCACATCTGCCATTTCGCTCATCACCAGAAATTCAATAAAGCTGTTTGTTTCTGCACACTCAGCGAGGTGATAATCATCTAAGACGATCACTGAGTTTGCAGGCAGCTCAATGTGCTCTATGATATTTAGCGCTGTCCTTAGCGATACGCTGTCATTGGGAAATTGAAGTTGTAATAAGCTCTGGGAATTGTCCTCATCCAATCCGCTGAACAGATGACAAAAACCGTTCCAGAAACTGCTGAGTGACTTATCATAAACCCTCTGCCACATGACATTGGCCTTATAAAAATTAAGGTGCTCCCGGACAGCCGTTGTTTTACCATAGCCCATAGGCGCTTCAACAATAGTCAGTGGAAAATCAGATATCTGGCGCAAGGCATTGTTAATCCGTTCGGAAAAATACAGGCTTCTAGTATTCAACTTTTTGATCAGCATATTTCACTCCCAAACTACCTTGAATAACCTTTTACCTTCGACATTTTATCCTCATATCCTTCCATGATAGTTATAATAATCCAAGAAAAAACAAAAGGGCCAGACCGTTCTTGAACGATCTGGCAATATCAAATAGAAATATTACTCTCCACTATTTAATAAGCTTCGCCGTATTTTAAAATTAAAAATGTCTAAACTAACAGTACCTATGCACTTAATGGTAGACCTTGGATACTAGGATAACCCATACCCCAAAACATTCGGATTTCATCCGGCCAAAATTCGGCAAAAAGCCTTGCAAATCTATGCACAGTTGTGTCAAACTGGATATGGACCTGTTGAAATCCTTTACGGACTTTCAGCTGGACCTCGCAACGAGTGTGGAAGAGGCTGCTGACCATTTCGCCGTGGGTGAAGCCTTCTCCATCACTCGTTTTTCCTTTGTTTTCATACCACTGAGCATAATTTAGTAAGGTTTCTGTGGTGAATAGTAACTCCAAATGAGCGTGATGATGAACTTCCATCGTCGAATGACAATTGCTCAGCCCCAATTCTTGTTTGGCTGCTCGGTAGAAAACCTCGATTCGCCATCTCCTGACATAAACGGATAAAGCTTCGCGCGGAGCATCTTGGCGATTACTAATGATAAGGTAAGCACCTCTGTATTCGGCGGCTAGCTCGTTTATATCCACTTCTACCACATTCTCTTTTGTTAGATCTTCGTCTTCTTTCAAGTTCATTGCTACAACGGCAGCAATCGGTGTGAAACGTTGTTTGGTGACCATTTTGCCCTTTTTATTCATGACTTTATAGGGCATCTTCATATAGATATCGGGAACAGCAACGGAAACCAATCCTGGACCTTGTAGTTTGAGTTGAGGAAAGATTTCTTGAATAAGCATCCGGGCATTGATTGAAACAAAACGTTCTTTGCCGCTCCAAGGTTTTATTACCCTGCGGTAGATCGCAGTATTGCGCTTGGCTTTAGTGACCCAGTCATAAGAATTTAAAATCAAGAAATTGAAGAAATCCTTAGATAGATACCATCGGTCCATTGCCACCCACAAGCGACAACTAACTGATCTACGCAGCTGTACGAGCATCTCTATTGCTAAGTCAAATTTTGTTGGCCCTTCCCCTTTAACCTCCAGTTTACGCCATATACGGTAAAACAGAGGGTACTCAAGGCCATTACGAAGGACGGCATGCAAAGTGACAAGATTCATGGTCCAGACATTTATTTTCTTACTGTGGTCAAAAAGCCAACACAAAAACGGTAGTTCTTTTCCGAAGGGGTGTGGATTTAACGTATCATCAAGTGCGATCACATCGCCCTCGTGCAACATGGTATCAAAATCATCCTGTAGGCGACCGACACGCTTTTCACCAAATAAGGACCAATTATACGACGTGGTAAGAAAACGACTCATGGTTGATTGGATAATTTTCTTGCCTTGGAACAAATATCGAAGTAAAGCATCTTTACCAGCCATCTCGGCCATTTTAGAAACGGAAGAGCAACGAGAGATGAGACCGACAACGTAGAGGAAAGCCGTCATCCAGGTAGGCACACCGCGGAGTTTATTGATTCCAGCTTGCGTAAGAAGAATAGAGAAATCAAAACGATCCCATAACTTGAGTAAAATTGGTACTCCAGCACATTCGCCTTGAGGTAGGTCGCGAAAAGAAGGCTTAGCTAAGGTTTTCATGGTATCACCCTTTAATCGAAAGATACACCTTATAATCAAGGTATTCTTCGTAATTATTGGGGCGATTTTGAAATGTCAAGGGTTTTTGGCGGTTTTTAGAAAATTATTTTATATGATCACTGAATCCAATTATTTACTCCAACTGCATAGGTCCTGTAAACTAATTTATAATCAACTAAAATATACCTCTTGGAATCATTATCTCCCACCAATTGAATCGTTGCCTTAAACTTTTGCATTAAGGTGGGAATATCAGATTGGTCCTTTGATTTCCAACTTTCCGGAGGACTGTTGACATCAGTAAACCCGCTTGAGGCTTCATATAGATTAAGGTCTGCGCTAAAATAGCCTCCGCTAAGATCAACCAATCGGGAAACTTGGATAAACTTTAATGTTTCCCCTGAGGCAGGGTAAATAGCATAATAACCATTATCATAGGACCAACCATCTGATCCGTTAAACCCTGGCGCTTCGTTCTTTTGGATATCAACTCCAAAATACTTATTGACTGAGGAATTAACACCATCCTGAGATATATAGGCTTTATCACCCTTCGTTTGGAATAGATTATGATTGTTGATCCAATTATGATAAATTCCAAAACGTATGAGTGCTAAATTCGATATTGAGCCCTTTGCGAAAGGATCAAGAGAGACCTCGGCAAAATTGCTAAAGAACGTATTAAGCTGCTGCTGGGCTTTAGGATCGAGTGTAACTTCTTTTGCCTGATTCTCTGCTATCGCAGACGTAGGATTGGCCTGTTTGGCAGCGGTGGTCGTGGTGCTGCCCGCGGAAACAGCTGTGGCATTTCCGGAATTATCTACTTGAGGCTTTACTGCGATCAGTCCCTCCAGAAACTTATATTCAATCTCCATTTCCAAATGATCACCTACTGCATGAGCTGCCTCAACGCTTACGCCCAATGAATCTTTTGTGAAATAGAATTTTGCCGTCTGTTGTTTCAAGCCTTCTAGCAGATCCTGACTGCTAAGACCTTCCAATACGGTCTTAAGTGCTCCAGCCGCTTCCAGGTCCAAATCTGAACTGTAGGGTTTATATTTACCTGCCTTGATTTTTTCCGCAAAGCTGTCGTTGACCGTCACTACGTCACTGATAGCAAGCCATTTTTCCTTTTTCAAGTCGATATTTGTAGTCTGAATCACATTGACCGGATGGGCAGCATCCTTCACATAAGCAAGGCCCAAATATTCAATGCTCAGCAAATCTGCTCCTTTGTATTTAATTTCATAATCCATGGTTAAACTCAAACTGCTTAATGAGTCTTGATAATCATTTAGAACTTCCAAGACCGAGGTCTTGATTAATTCATTGATTTTCTGCTGTTTGCTTGTATCAGTTAAATTATTTAGTTGTGGGTAGTTAATCTTAATATTCTGAACAGAGTAGGTTGCTTTAGTAAGGTCATACTGATCAACGGCCGTGCTCACCTTGTTTGCGGTATTAGCTGATGCTGTTGAATTTTTTGTGGCAGTACTATTTGGTGAATCTTTTGCGATTCCGCACCCACTCATTGTTACGGACAGCAGCAGGACTAAAATCAGGCAAAGTTTCTTCATGGCTTTACATCTCCTTAATTTTCATCGATAAAAATCCACCCTACATAATTGTAAGGTGGATCTTGTTTGTTTTATATCACCCAGCGGGTGATCTTTCGTTTTAATTTTTGTAAGTATTCGATGTCTCAATCTAACGGTCTAACACTCGTTTAAAACTTCCGCCGGGATTTCTCCAGGTTCAGTCAGAAGGAGCGGGACATTGTCATGCCAAGCCAAAGGTATCACTGTTACGGTATTAGCCAAAATGTCTCCCCGCGGAATTGATGATACCTAGAGTAGATTATGGCATAATCTCTGACTGTTTCTAAACCTACCCCATCGGGGTCTAGAGCGGAAAAGCTTTGTGATATCACTGATTGAACCTTCTAGGCCTGTTCCCATACGAGGTTTATGAAATTACCGAAATTGTTATCACCCATAAAAGCCAGTGATGTAACCGCAGTTGGTGGTAAAGATAGACCACTGGTAACGACTATTGTTGGAGGAATATAGTACGCATAGTACCGAGTAACGCTATCCACTACGCTTTGGGTAATCGGCACATTGGCTGTAACCACCACCGAGAAGTTACCCTTGCTGTCCGTTGTTACAACCGGATAATTTACGGCGCTAAACAGTGTGGTGGTGCCGTTTGCAACATAAGCATCATTTTGGACATTGTTTGATATACCATTGATTACATCATAATCTTGAATAGCTATAGTGGCCCCACTTACTGGGTTGCCTACAGAATCCTCAACCGTGCCGCTAATGGTAATTTGTGAACCAGATACTGCCGTTTCAGCGTTAATGGCTACGATCGAGTTAACGGAGTTTATACCAGTTGGGTTCAACATAGCTGCCGGACTCACGTTGCCTATTTGTGTGGGTTGAGCCGCTGCTTTCCATTGATAGTATCCCACATTTGTTGATTCTCCGCCATTAACAAGTTGAGCTTGTACACCAACACTCATGATCGCACCTAGGTCAGCAAGTCCGGTAAGGTTATTGGTGGGCAAGTTAGCATTGATATACACCAGCGCTTGACCATTAGCATCTGTATTTACTACACAGGTTATCGTAGAAGATCCACCATTACCAGCGTATACGCTTGAGGCAACAGTCACTCCCGTAGAATCAGTAAAATACGCGTTAGCATCGGGGGAGCAGTATCCTTGGGTCGCCATAGTGAAACTAATAGCCTGCCCGCTTAAAACTGTACTGGACCCGGTCGCTGGCACTATAGTTGCTTCTACAGGCATTAAGCCTTTCATTTGACCGGGAGTTGAAAAGCTAAGGTTATGGGGAATATTAGTGTTAGAGATGGGGCTAAGTATTATCGTTCCTGGCGCGCCCCACTCAATGCTTGCTTCGTTGGAGCGAATAGGTTGGCCGTTGTTGATGAACGGAGCTTCAACCACTACCTTAAACGACTGTTGTGAACTTGCAGTGGAAGTAAAAATAGCCTTCACGTTACCACTGGCATCCGATGGAACAGCATAAGATGCCTCAAACACGTCATTACCGACAATAATAGGTGAATCGAAGTACGTCGCAACTAGCGTATTACCATTGGAATCTTTAGCTGTGATATTGGAAGACGTGGAGACTAAATAATTTATAATTGTATTCGCTGCGCCTGCACCATATACAGAACCAGAAACTGTGACTCCAGTATTAACGGTTGCCACTGCAGGAGTATTCAGGGCTCCTGTGCCAACTAATTGGCCCGTAACAGCCAAGGCACTTATAGTTCTTGTGCCATCACCATTGACGGTAACAATCGCTATAGCTGGAACAGCTGGATTACCAACCGACCCTGTCACTACAAACGTCCCTGCAGTTGCATATTGACTTGCTGTTAACGTACCCCATGCTACTGCAACCATTGAAGTTGTCTTGTCACTCATCGTTGCGCTAACAGTTGCTGGTAACACCGGTGCTGTACCTGCTACAGTTGTTACGTTAATAGCACTAACACTCTGTATTGTTACAGCCGGAGTCACTGACGTCACAGTCCCATCAGCATTCATTTGCTCAGTGGCCACTGGGATCGTAGCCTGATTCACATTTGGGTCACTCAGGGCTGCAGTGTAGTCTTCACTAGCATTTAAAGCGCCAGCCCAGTTAATTACCTTGCCTGTATCATCCGTGATGAAGATTGGACGACCGTTTGTTTCTGCATTCAAAAAAGCGGTGCTGAGAGCATTGTACATGTCAGGATTGTTCTGTACTTTATTTAGCATAGCTGTCTGATAATTAGCCAGTATCATATTGTTGCTTGCATCCTGATAGTAAATCGATGAGGGAGCAGCCATCGCAGCTTGTGCAAAAATCAGGGTTGGAACTATTACTCCACATAAAATTTTATATCCTTTTCGAATATACACGAAATTTCCTCCTTTTTTCCTACAAACCCACTTGAGTCTCAAAAGTGATCTATTCATGAGCGACCACTCTCAGAAAAATCAGCTGGAAAATAACCCAAGCAGCGCTTAATGCACCGTCAGAGACAATGTTTGCGTACCGTTGGCGGTTGTCACTACAACGCTTACCATATTCGTTGTTGTGTTATAACTATTGAGGCCCACGGTATAGTAACCATTGGCATTGTCATAGTTCATGGTTTTCCCGTCAGCGGTAACACTTGTGGCGGTCATACCCTTGATAAGGTAAACAATCACAAATGCATCCCCTACTAAACCCTTACTGGCGTTACTTGTGGTTATGTTAATCGCATTAACAGCCCCAGGGGTCGATTGCGTTGTGAGGATAATGTCTGAACCCACGACAGTCACACTACCCATAAATCCAGCTCTCCATACGTTTGATGTAACTTGTGTTGCTGCAGTGCCCTTGACTGTAACTCCTGCTACATTAGGGTCTGTAACGGTTACATTAACAATTGTATTGCCGAGTGGATCAGCTATTTTAGATGCGGTAAACCCAGTACCCACAATATTACCAGCTGCCGGTGCCGTCACAGTTGCTGTTGCTGTCTGGGTCACGCTATCAACGAAGTTGTAACCTATCTTCGTTGGCGTTACTGTGTACATTAGACCTGCATTTATTACTGCACTTATTGCGTAAGTTGCTCCGTTGTCTACTGTTGTCGCCGCTGAAATAGCTATAGGGTTATTCGAACTATCAAGCAGCTTAAAATTGTTTGCCGTTAAGCCCACTAAAGATGGACTCAGAGTCACGATAAATCCTGTGGTTGTTGGATTGCTCACCGTTAACGTTTCGGATGTCAGTGTCGCAGGCACGCTGACTGTAATTGCTTGGCTAACCATTTTACCATTTACTGTAATTACAACTGTGGTATCTCCAGATACAAGCGCATCACCATTGGCTTTGACCGTTGTTATCCCATTCGCGGCAAAGTCTGCTAGGGCAACGTCTTGTGTGCTTGAATCTGATTTAGTTAAGGTTACTACTAACCCAGTTAAGTCCAGTGTGTCTCCAGTTGTATAAGTTAGCTTTGTTGGTGCTGTTTTTACTTCTACACTGCTTACTGCCACTCCTTCAGTGGTTGTTACTGGTATAGTAGATACTGTCGATGTATTTTCAGCCGCATCTTCTACAATTAGATATGCCTTATATGCCGTTGATGCTGTCAAGCCAGTTACATTAACTATTTTTGCTCCGGTTAATGTTGCCGCTGTCCCTTTTGCCACAGCAGCACCCTGTGCTTTAATTGCTGCCACATCAGGAGCTTCGGAGGCTGCTGTATAGACCAAGTAATAATAAGTTCCCGCTTCATCTGTCGTGAAGTTCAGGGTTGCGGTAGTATCTGTTAAAGCACTCATACTTGTTAAACTTAATGTTGGTGCTACAAGATCCTGAACTTGATGGACGCTTTCACGCTCAGTGCCGGAGACTGTTACATTACCAGATGCTCCGGTTACTGTCTGGGCAGGAGCTACATTAGCCACCAAATTTATAGGAACATTGGCTGTCACAGTACCAGTTGTTCCATTGTTGGTAATAGTTGTACCTTCGGAACCTGTTGCAGCGGTGATATTAGTTACCGTTGCACCTGCTGCAACTACGATGTCTATAGGAGCATTGCTGGTGATGTTAGTTACTGATGCGCCAGCATTTACGTTTAATGTAAGACTCCCATTTGCTCCTTCAGCTATTGTTACCGAGCCAGGATTTCCAGTTACAGTTATAACTGCTCCGTCTGAGTCAGTAATAATCAGGGTGTTGCCGTCTGCTGACTCTGTCCAAGTTCCAACTTCAACATTAACTACATTTACTGCTCCGCCAACCCTAACACCATTGTTAAAGGATGCATTAGGTGTATTTACTGTTAAATTACCATTAATCCTGTTTCCCGCTTTACCAGTTAAGACTGATGTTCCTGAAGTGGTATAATTAAATGCTACATCACCGGTTAATGTGTAGGCACCAAAATTCATGGTAAGAGCGCGGGTTACGGTAGGACTGGCTGAAAAACTAGCTGTAAAAATGATGGTGGAAATGCTGTTGTTAGCTAATGCAACATTTAATTCATCTGCTGTGCTAACATTGGCTGTTGTCACTACATTTGGGGTAGAACTACTATTACTATTACCACCGTGACCTCCGCCGCTTCCACCACTGCTTGATGGCGTCGCCGTAGTGCTCGGTGGCGTAGTTCCTCCGCTTGCGGGCGTACTACCGCCTGAAGCGGGCGTCTGTGCAGGAATGGTTGCTTCAATTGTCTGCAGCACATTGTCCGTGATCGAACCGCTGCCGCCTAGGCCAATGACATTAGAGGACAAGCCCAGTCCTGTTAATTGTTGTGCTGTGTCCGCGAAAGCACTGCCACCAGTGAGGAGGATCAGGGAATTGCTTAGGGCAGCCAGTGGCGCTCCGGTTAGGGCGTCTACCAAATGGATATCTTCACCATTCGCCGCAAAGGTATATTGAGGTTTGAGTAAAGCACTGAATTGTTGGATCACCGCTAGGTTAGTACTATAGCGATCTGACCCTGACAGCCGCACTGAATTAGGCAGTCGATCCGCCACTTTATCGCTGATAACCCCTGTTCCGCCTATAACATAACTCTTTTGGATTGATGTCTTGTTTGTCGTCAAGTAGTTGTCCACCGCTGGAGGTAAGCTATCTCTATCAGTGAGTAGAATCGGCATACCTTCTGCGGCCGCAACCGGAGCCATCGACAAGGCATCAGCATTTGTCCCGGATGTAACCAGCGCAACTTGGGACGGAGTACCCAGTTGACCAGCAATATTCAATGCAGTGCTGAAACGATCAGTACCGCCCAGGGTCACCACCTGGATATTCATTTTTGCCAGACTATCCAAAATATTCTGGCTGACAACGCCTAAGCCTGTCACGAGATAGACCGTCTTTACCTTGAGCCGCTGCAACTCAGCTGCCGTTGAAGAATTTAGGGTTTCACCTTGAGTAAGTAAGATGGGTGCGCTTTTTACCTTAGCTAACGGTGCCGCTGTTAAGGCGTCTACCAAATGATCGTCCGTCCCCACTGCCAAAACAGCGTTGTCTGTCGCCGTCTTCCAGCCATATTCGGCAATCTGTACTGCTGTCTGGTAGCGATCACTCCCCGCCAAACGCAGCGGGACCGTGGAAATACCAGTATTCGCAACGGCAGCCATCGGTGTCAGAAGCTGCGACAGTATCAATCCCAATGCTACCCCGGCGCTCAATAAAACTTGCTTAATAGTATGCATTGTTACAGGCCATTCCTTTCGTTTCACTTAAGGCACAAACGAAAGTTAACAAGTTGTGCCTTGAGTTATTTGTAAAATCCAGATGTACTACCACTGCCCCTGTCACAGCTATAGTATAGCAATACAGTGAACCTACCACCTGCTCGAGGTAGATTCTGCGCACTCGTAACTACTAGGGTTGTCAAGCCACGTATGCAGGTTGAACCGTCACACGTAGCTTGCCGGCGATCACACACTGTATTGGCACACAGTCAAGTTTGAGCTCCGATAACTAACAATTTGATAAGAAATGTTATCGTGAAAACGCTGTGCGCTGAAACTAACTCGAGCTTTGGAAGTTTTTCTCTGAGTATCTCCTTTTCTGAGTTTTTTGCTTTCCTTCCGTTATTATCATCCGCTGTTGAGAGTGTTTTTTCCAAATCATATTTTATATGCCATTTTTCAACCTCATTTCAAATTATTTGTAATTATTTTTTTTTATAATATCATATACTATTGAATTTTTTTGTCGAATATAGGATCTAGTAATAATTAATCAACTGGAGATTTATGATTATTTTTTGGAGATTACTGCCTATTGCAGTTTCTTTCATTTCCCTGATAGCCACAAAATCAAAAGAACACTATTAATTCTACATTTGCAGCAGCTATGAAGGTGTACGGTATGCAGTAAAACCATGGATTTACGAGTTCAATAAACACAAACACCAGCATCCCTTATCGATAGGATGCTGGTGCTTGTGTTGTGAAGCGCCCTAGGGCGACTAAACAATCATATGCATTTGTCTATTATAGATTATAGATTTTAGATTTTAGATTTCCAGTTAAACTAATGCAGAGAAACGTTTACTAGGAGGAACTATGCAAACCTACGACGATATCTTCCTGCGACTTGTCAAAGCGTGCTGATGCCCCGGAATCGATGTTTGCTAGGAAATTCTGAATTCATGGTGGGGGACTTTCGGCAATGTGAGATCATTTAAATAAATGACAGGCAACAAAGTGGTTGGGAGAAATTTCTTTTAGTGCCGGCTCATTGAGTTTGCACTGATCCATCTCCTTAAAGCAACGGGAACAGAAACGACAGCCTGCGGGCGTATTAATTGGACTGGGTACGTCACCCTCTAAAATAATGCGTTCCTTCTTTTTTTCAGGATTAATCACTGGAATAGCGGAAAGCAAAGCTTGAGTATAAGGGTGTAGGGGATTGGCGTAAAGCTCTCTTTTCGGGGCGATTTCCACCAGCTTGCCCAGATACATGACCCCGACGCGGTCACTGATATGTTTAACCACATTTAAGCCATGAGCGATAAAGAGATACGTCAGGCCAAACTCTTCCTTCAGATTACTCAGCAGATTCAAGACCTGAGCCTGAATGGATACATCTAAGGCGGAAACCGGTTCGTCACAAACAATCAGCTTGGGCTCCACCGCCAGGGCACGGGCAATCCCTACACGCTGACGCTGACCTCCAGAGAATTCGTGCGGATAGCGATTACGCTGGTGGCGAGCCAGCCCCACACAGTTTAAAAGATAGATAACTCGTTCCTCCACTTGATTTTTCGGCAACAAGCGATTGATGATAATCGGCTCAGCGATAATGTCTCCAATTGACATTTTGGGGTTTAATGAGGCGTAAGGATCCTGAAAGATCATCTGGATATCCTTACAATAAGAACGGCGCTGCTCTTCATTGAGAACAGTGAGATCCTTGCCCTCAAAATATATTTTTCCTTTTGTTGGTCTGTAAAGATTGACAAGGACTTTACCGAGAGTTGTTTTGCCGCAACCGGATTCGCCGACCAGACCAAAAGCCTCCCCCTTGTCGATGGTAAAAGACACGCCGTCAACAGCTTTTAAAGCTGTAACAGGCCTGCCCCGGAAATCGGTATCGATAATAAAATGTTTAGCTAAGTTTTGAATATCCATCAATACTTCACTCATTTACTATCCAATCCCCCTTCCTTTGCTTCTTCATACAGAAAACAGCGTACCTTATGTCCGTCAATCTCTTGCAGTTTCGGTATTTCTTTGGTACATCGTTCCATACTGTGATCGCAGCGGTCAGAAAAGGAACAACCTGGCGGCATATTGAGGGGGTTGGGAACCATACCCTTGATCATATATAAGCGCGCATCACTCTCATCATCAATTTGCGGAATGGACTGCAGCAACCCCACAGTGTATGGGTGCAAAGGATGGGCAAAGAGGCTCCTGACATCAGCTTCTTCCACAATTTTGCCACAGTACATAACAATCACACGGTCGGCTGCTTCGGAAACCACGCCCAAATCATGGGTTATGAGCAAAACAGCCATCTGGAACTTTTCTCGCATTCGAAAGAGCAGTTCCAGAATCTGGGCTTGAATTGTAACATCGAGCGCCGTGGTGGGTTCGTCAGCAATCAGTAGTTCGGGCTCACAGGCAAGGGCCATGGCCGTCATTACCCTCTGACGCATGCCGCCGCTCATCTGGTGGGGATAATCATTAGCCCTTTGAGCCGCAGAAGGTATGCCTACTGTATCTAGCATCTTAATTGTACGTTCTAGAGCTTCCTTTTTGGAAAGCCGCATATGCGTCATAATGCTTTCCATGATTTGATCCTTGATGCGCCAGACCGGATTGAGAGAAGTCATGGGTTCCTGAAATATCATAGAAATCTGATTGCCCCGAAGTTTTTGCATTTCTTTCTGGCTCAACTTATTTAAATCCTGGGATTTATAAAGGATCTCCCCGCTGGCTATTCTGCCGGGTTTTTGCAAAAGCCCCATAATGGAAAGGGAAGTCACGCTTTTTCCCGAGCCGGATTCACCGACGATCGCCAGAATTTCGCCCTTATCTATCGTAAAGCTGATATCATCGACTGCCTTGACAATGCCGCGTTTCAGCATAAATTCCGTACTTAAATTTTTTACTTCCAGCAACATCCTGTTCACCACCCTTATTTTATTCTGGATTTGGGATCGAGCGCATCCCGAAGGCCGTCGCCAAGCAGGTTAAAGGCCAACACAGTAATCGTGATAGCAATACCGGGAAAGATTAAGGTATAAGGTGCGGAGAAAATAAAGCCCCTTGCTCGCCCCAGCATATCACCCCACTCGGCAAACGGGGGCTGTACACCCAAACCTAAAAAGCCTAGGGCTGCCGTATCCAGCACTGCCGAAGAAATACCCAGTGTAGCCCTGACGACGATCACGGAAATAACATTGGGCAAAATATGCTTATAGATAATGCGGCTCGTTTTGTTGCCGATGATTTTGGCCGCATGAACGTAATCATTTTCTTTGACAGAGAGAATACTACCGCGCACGATGCGGGCATACTCCGGAATGGACACCAGTCCGATAGCAATGATTGCTTTGTCCAACCCTTTACCTAAAGCTGCCATAAAAGCGATAGCCAGCAAAATAGACGGGATAGCCAGCATCATATCCATCAGCCGCATAATTGCTGCATCCGTCTTGCCACCGCGATAACCGGCAGTAGCGCCTAAGACAACACCCACGGAAAGTGAAATAGCAACGGCTGCAACGCCCACAGACAGCGAAATTTTTGTCCCGTCCAGTATTCTGCTGAACACGTCCCTGCCCAATTGATCCGTACCGAACCAGTGCTCAGCGTTGGGCCAGATAAACCCTTTGCTCATATCGGAGAAATTAGGATCATAAGGCAAGATTTGTTTGCCCATGAGCTCACTCAGCCAAACGGCAACGGCGATAATGACCAGAAGCCCGATAATCGTCAGGCCGAGAACGGCTGCTTTGTTTTGTCGGAGTGTTTCCCACATCAGTTTGAGCTGCGATTCAGGTTTTTCCACGTATTCCGCAGCCTGTAGCAGACCTTCATCAGAATATGAACTATCTTTAGTTTCCATACAAGCTACACCTCTTTTTTAGAATATTTAATACGCGGATCGAGGAAGGCATAAATCACATCGACGATTAAATTCATAAACACGAATATAGCAGCTACGAGTAAGACCACACCCTGAACGACAGGGAAATCAGAGTTCAGAATACAGGTCACGGTATAGGCACCAATTCCCGGCCAGGAGAAAACTGTTTCCGTCAGTACCGCTCCGCCGAGAAGGCTGCCCAGCTGTAAGCCAATGACGGTGATAATGGGAATCAAGCCGTTGCGCAAGGCATGCTTGCGGATCACCTTGCCTTCAGTAACTCCTTTGGCCCTTGCGGTGCGAATAAAGTCCTGCTGCAAGGTATCCAACATACTGGAACGTGTCATTCTGGTGATGATCGCCATGGAATACATGGCTAGGGCGCAGGAGGGCAAGATCAGGTGACGCACGGCATCTACAAAAGAGTCCAGGTTACCTGAAATCAGACTGTCAATCAAATAAAATCCCGTAACATGGCTGGGTTCTAAGAGAGGATTGATTCTGCCGTTCGAGGGAAGCCAGTGCAACGTGCCCGAAAAGAGAATAATCAGCAAGATTCCAAGCCAGAAGATGGGCATCGAAACACCGATCAAGGCTAGAAACATACCGCCATTATCGAAAATGGAGTTCTTTTTGACCGCTGAGATTACCCCAATCAGGATACCAAAAACGGAGGCAAGAACGATAGAGACACAGGCCAGCTCAATCGTGGCAGGAAAACGGGAGAAAATCTCTTTGACAACCGGTGTCTTGGTATAGTAGGACATACCAAGGTTTCCGGTCAGTGCGCCTTGGAGATAATGAAAGTATTGGAGGTAAATTGGGTCATTCAAGCCGTTAGCCTGTCGCCACGCTTCTACAGCCTGCAGCGTTGCGTGTTGGCCCAAAACAATCGGCGCAGGATCCGGTGAAAACACGCGCATGATGAGAAAGACAATAATGGATACCCCTATCAGCACGGGAATTAACATCAAGATTCGTTTTATGATATATTTGAGCATTAGCAAACAACCTTTCAGCAAATAAAACTATAACATAAACAAAACCGGGAACCGGCATTTAACCGGTTCTCGGCGGTCTAAAATTTTACGTACTCTACTAGAGTTATTTCTTGGATACCCCTGCAAACGGAGTTATACCCGTCATATGGTAATAGAAATTTTGGACGTTGGGCCTATAGGCACAAAGGGTTTGGGCGTGAGAAATGGGAAGCCACACTGCATCAGCCGCAGCGATTTTTTCCAGTTGGGTGTAAATTGCATTGCGCGCGTCTCCTGCCGGAGTGGCCAAACCTTTAGCAATTAAGCTCTTAAATTGGTCATTATTATAGAGGGCAATGTTCATAGTTGGGTCTTTATCCGCTAAGAGGTTCATAAAGTTATCCGGATCTCCGTTATCACCGGTCCAGCCATAGAAAGCAATATCATAATCTCCCTCTTTGACTTTGGCCTTATAAGTGGTCCAGTCATATGAATCAATCTTGACTGTGACCCCGACTTTGGCAAGATAGCCTTGAATTGCTTCGGCTAAAACTTGTCCGGTAGCGGCATTATACGGTCTGGGGTTGGTATAGGTAATCATGTGTGCAGTGGTCAAGCCAGCATCTTTTATGGTTTTAGCCGCAGCTGTAGGATCGTAGGCTACTTGGGAGATACTCTTGTCATAACCATCCATAAAAGTTGGCATAATGGAAGTAGCGGGTTCAGAATAACCCTGATACAGGCTCTTCACCAACTCTGGAACATTAACAGCCTGAGACATAGCGATCCGGAGCTTGGGGTCATTGAAAGGCTTCCGAGAGGTATTGTAAGCCATGTAGTTGATATTCATGCCTGGAGCCTGGAAGATCTTATTGCCGGCGTCAGTGATCTGCTTGACTACTGTGGCATCAATACCATCGATCATATCAGCCTCACCGTTGTTTAAGGCAACAACGCGCGCCGAATTGTCTTTAATGAATTTGAAGATAACGTTCTTGGTAAGAGCCTTGGTTCCCCAGTAATCATCATTGCGGACTAAAACGATGTCTTGATCCTTTTCCCATTTGACAAATTTGTAGGGACCAGTACCGATCGGTGCTTGGTTGACATTGTTTTTGTTATCTTTTAAAGCCTTGGGACTAACTATCGGTGCGCCCATGATCATGGCTAAATTACTAAGGAGCGGTGTGCTGGGTGACTTCAAATTAATCTTGACAGTGTTTGGGTCAACTACCTCAACATTTTTGACAGAGCCATAAACAAACGAAGCATAACCCATATCCGCCGTCACCTGCGGTGGCAATTGACGGTCAATGTTAAATTTTACTGCATCGGCATTAAAATCAGTACCATCTTGGAATTTAACACCCTGTTGAAGATGGAAAGTATAAGTAAGACCGTCTGGGCTGACATCCCAGCTTTTTGCTAGAGAAGGCTCCACTTTAGTGGAATCCTTATCATACTTTAATAGTCCTTCATAGATATTACTCATTACCTTAGCAGATTCACCGTCATCAACGAGTGCTGGATCCAATCCTCTAGGCTCTGCACCCTGAGCATAAACCAGGGTATCATTGGGCTTTGACGCGGAACTGTTGCTCGCTGTGCTACCACCACCACAGCCTGTTAAAGCAACAAGGACAAGTGCTGTCGATAGAGCAAGGGCCATAATCTTTTTTACTCTTTTCAATTCTCTTCCTCCTACTTTTCTCTCTGATTAGGAAAGTACTGGATATTTCCTTTAAATTATAGTACTATTCCTTAATCATTTTTGGTTAATTATAGCAAAGAGATTTAACTAACTAAAGAGATAAAAATGAGAAAAAGTATGCCAATGGCAACGGAGGATAGCTGAGGAAGATATTCAAGATGTTCAAGCAATTTGTAACCGAGAAAAACATACCCGAATGTAAGAAATTCATGTTAATTCAAGTTATTAAGTTACATACCAAGCGTATCAAATTTACGAAGAACTATTGTAGCACCTTGTTATTGCAACATTTGGTATCTTCACTAAAAAACCAACTCTCCTGGTTTATAGCCGGCAGGCAATTCCTCTTCACTTAAAAATTTGAAATGGTCATCACGCAGTATGGGTAAAAATACTTCGTAGGGTATCCTGTCAAACTCACAGGTATAATTACTGGATCCGACCCACCTACCCTCATTGCCACTAAAATTCAAACCTCTGGCAAATTTCGTATAGTTTGAGCAATCATGAACTGCTAAATCCCAGCTTTCTTCAACGGCTATTTTCATAAATTTCAGAGTTAATTCCCTACTCCAAATCGGAGATATATAGCCATGTCTGGCAATATACATGTTTTCCCCGTAATAATTGTCTATGTTATTGGCATTTAAATGCAATTCAGCACAATTGATAAAATCGAGTTTTGTCTCTAAAATCGCTTGCTTCTTCTTGAAAAAAGTTTCGAAGAACTCAGGAGTCATTGGCGTTTCAATACCTATATTTTTAATGTATTTTTTCGCTATTGCCATAATTTTAATCACTTTGTCCGAACAATTTGAGGCACCCAGGTTGAAACGCAACTCGTCAAGACCGGCTTCACCTAAAGCTTTCAACGTCTCTTCCGTAGCTA